>JAGHVF010000047.1 GCA_018064425.1 Candidatus Colinaster equi
TTGCTCTCTAACCACTGATAAGTTTCCAGAGATAACTAAAAAAGACCAAAGGCAACATCCGAAAATGCAACCTTTGGTCTGCAAAGCCTTTATTTACGGCATTTCTGCTACTCTTCTATTTAGTTCTTGTCATCAACACGACAGTCTCAACGTGGCTCGTCGACGGGAATTGATCTACCGCAACTGCTTTCTCCACCTCATAACCATTGGCAAGCAATACCTCAAGATCACGTGCCAAACTGGTTGGCTTACATGATATATATATTAATCTTTCTACGCCGTATGCAATAATTTTACGTATCGCTTTGGGATGAATACCGTCCCTGGGCGGATCAAGAATAATAAAATCCGGTCTCTCCTCAATCTCGTCAAGCACTTGCAATACATCGCCCGCAATGAATTCGCAGTTACTTAATCCGTTTAGCTTCGCGTTTTCCCTTGCAGCTTCAACGGCTTCTTTGACAATCTCAACACCTATTACTTTCTTTGCAACCGGTGCAATCATCTGCGCAATCGTACCTGTTCCTGAATATAAATCATATACAATCTTTTCACCCTCTCCGAGTTCTCCTATGAATTCGCGCGCTGTTGTATATAATAATTCCGCACCACGTGTATTTGTTTGGAAAAATGAAAATTCCGAAATATTGAATTGCATTCCCAGCATCTTCTCCGTAATGTAATCACGGCCATGCAAAATGACAGTCGTGTCAGATTGTACAGTGTCAGCAAGCGAATCATTAACTGTATGTAGTATTCCTGTCAACTCACCGCTAAGTTCAAGCCCAAGCAGCATATCTTTATAATCATTCAGTAATTGCTCTTCGCAATTCACATCAATCTGGGAAGATGTCACAAGTGCCACCATAATCTGACCTGTATACGCCGCTTTTCTAACCAGCAAATGTCGCAAATATCCTTCATGCTTCATGCGGTGATAATACGGTATACGGCGACTGTCAAAAAAAGCAATAGTCTCAGCTAATATCTTCCTATAATCCTCATCAACAATCTTACAATCAAATACCGATACAACATCATAAAAGCTACCCTTCTTATGCATTCCGAGAGCCAACGGTCCATCCTTGTATTCATCTCCGAATGTGAACTCCATTTTATTTCTGTATCCTTCTGTTACAGGACTTGCTTTTATACCCAGCCATCTATCTTTTTGCACAAATTTATCAAGTAAACTATATACTTGATTTTCCTTCAGCAACAACTGCTTATCATATGGCAAAGACCTATAGGCACATCCTCCGCATGTACCAAAATGTTTGCAATCCGCAGTTATCTCATCCGGTGATTTCTCAATAACTGACACAAGTGTCGCTTCTCCGCGTCCATTACGAACTTTCTTTATACGCACACTTACCTTTTGTCCTGCAATTACATTTTTTACACTAACCAAAGTCTCGTCATCAATTCTAACAATTCCTTTATTGGGAAATTCAACTCGTTCTACTGTTCCTTCTGCAATTGTTCCTCTTTTCATATTATCCTCAATTCTTTTTTTCTCAAAAAAAGCCTTCCATCACAAGTCATCACTTAGATGGAAGGCATTATATTTATTAACAACAAATTTACTTCTCTTCTTCCAGTACTGTCTCTGACACTGATGGCTTAGGCTCAACACCTATTACGTCATCATCATCCTCATCTTCAAAGAAATCATCGTCAAAATCGTCATCAAATTCATCATCAAAATCATCGTCAAAGACCGGTGTCATAAATCTGTATACCGCATATACCGCAGCCGCAATAGCAACAACTATAAGCAACACAGTTAATACAATTGCCCAAGGATTAGCCTTTTTCTCTTTTTTTGCTGTTGCCGCTGTACTAAAAAGTTCAACCAATTCATCTATTCTATCCATAATGCACCTCCGCACTTACAATCTAAAAACAATACATATTTTATCATATTTTGACAAGCTTCGCAAATGCCGCATACATTATTTTTGTACCTGCGCTATCAAAATCCACCGTTACTTTGTAATCTCTTGGTTCAGATTCAATCTTGGTAACAGTTCCTACACCATACTTAATATGCGTCACGCGATCACCTTCCGCATATTCCAAACTGTCTGATTTTACAACACCTTTTTGTATTCCCGCATTTGACAAAAGTCCTGTCTTGGCAATATATGGTTTACATTCCTGAGGTGTAGTCTTCTTTGTCACAACAGCCTTAGGTCTTGACATTCCATACACCGAGCCCGCGCCCGTTATACCAAAAGGAGCCGCCTTAAAAGACATTCTCTCACTCGAAGACTCGTCATATTCCATAATATCCATTCTTCTGACTTTTTCAGGCCTGTTATCAAGTAATTCCTCGGGAATCTCCCTTACAAATCTGCTCACTTGATTGTACTGCGTCTCTCCACGCAACATTCTCTGCCTTGCAGCTGTAATCGTTAACACATCCTTTGCCCTTGTTATTCCAACATACGCAAGTCTGCGTTCTTCCTCGATCTGTGTCGGGTCTTCGTCAAAAATAGCCGATGCGCTGGGGAACACTCCATCCTCAGCTCCTGCAATATAGACTCTCGGGAATTCAAGTCCTTTCGCGCCATGTAATGTCATAAGCACAACCTTGGTCTGCTCATCCCCCAATCTGTCAATATCGGCAACAAGAGCAACATCCGACAAAAATGATGACAGATTAACTTCCTCAGCCTCTTCTTCAAAACTGACGGCTTTTGAAATCAATTCATCAATATTTTCAATTCGTTCATCGGCATCCTCTTCATTGGCTTTCAACTCATCAATATAGTCCGTTGTTTTAAGGATATCATCAATAAGCTGTTCAATACTCATCATTTGAGCTTTATCACGATATTCATTGATATAATCAACGAATCCTGTCAGCTTTGTCGCAGCAGCTTTGCTGACTCCGTCTATTCTGTCGGCCATCGATGCAGCCGCAAAAAATCCAATACCGTTTTGTAATGCATAGTCTGAAACTCGGTTAACCGTAGTCTGACCAATTCCACGCTTGGGTACATTTATTATCCTCTTAACCGCAACATCATCAACTGCATTATCAATTGTCTTAAGATATGCAAGAATATCTTTGATTTCCTTACGTGAATAGAAATTCACCCCGCCAACGACATTATACGGCATACTTCTTTTAACAAATGCCTCTTCCAAAATACGTGACTGTGCATTTGTTCTGTAAAGCACAGCACAATCCCCGTATCCGCAATCACCGTTTCGTATCGCTTTTGCCATATCGGCTGCAATATAATCTGCCTCTTCATACGCTGTCTCAAGTTGTCTGTAATGCAGCTTCTCACCGCTTCCTCTATCCGTCCACAACGATTTGTCTTTTCTGCCGACATTATTGCGAATAACAGCATTGGCAGCATCCAGGATATTCTGTGTTGAGCGATAATTTTGCTCAAGTTTAATAACCTTTGCATCCGGATATACTTTTTCAAAATCAAGAATATTGCTGATATTTGCACCACGGAATTTGTAAATACTCTGGTCATCATCACCAACCACGCACAAATTTTTGTATTTATCTGCCAACAATCTGATAAGTTCAAACTGTGCGGTATTGGTATCCTGATACTCGTCAACACATATATATCTGAATCTTTCCTGATAGTTGTTTAATACTTCTGGGCATTTTTCGAACAGCTCTACCGTCTTAACAATCAAATCATCAAAATCGAGCGCATTCGATTGTTTACATGTCTCCTGATAAGCTCTGTACAACTTTGCAATCTGTTCCTTCTTGTAATCGCCCTTACAATTCTCTTCAAATTCATCCGGATCAATCAACTCATCTTTTGCACTTGATATTGCACTCAACACTGTTCTTTCTTTCAAAAACTTGGTATCAATTTCAAGCCTTTTCATGATATCCTTCATGACACTTTTCTGGTCATCGGTATCATAAATCGTAAAATTGCTATCATATCCTATGCAATCAATATGACGACGCAAGATTCTTACGCACATTGAATGAAAAGTTGACACCCATATACTGTCGGCACCGGCTCCTACAATATTATCCACCCTTTCACGCATTTCGCCTGCAGCTTTATTCGTGAAAGTAATCGCCAGAATATTCCACGGATTAACGCCCATATTGTCTATCATATTGGCTATTCTATGTACAAGTACTCTGGTCTTACCGCTACCTGCCCCGGCTAAAATGAGTACCGGTCCGTCTACTGTTGTTGCAGCAATATATTGTTCATTGTTAAGTGTATCTAAATATCCCATTTTTTTACCATTAAAAGAGACCACCTGAACAAATCGTCCAAGTGGCCCTACATTTCATTTCCAAATTAGCCTAACTTTGTACCACAATTTGAGCAGAACTTTGCTCCCTGCGTCGGAGTGCCGCAATTAGGACAGAACTTTGCACCACTTACACCGGCCGCCTGAGGCTGACCTACACCGTTCATATTCATCTGCATGCTCTGTGCCATCTGCTGACCCATCACCATACCCATCTGCATCTGTGCCATATCGGTTGCTACACTTCCTGCAGAGCCGTTACCATTTGCCATCGAATCAGCCATAGCCATCTGAGCATATTTGTTAACATCTCCAACCATAGCCTGTGCAGCTGCCTTTTCCTGCATCTTCTGCACTTCTTCGGGATATGAGAAGCTCTCAATATTAAAATCGGTAATTGATATACCAATCTTTGACATATCGGCATCAAGGTCTGCACGAACACCTTCCGCTATCTGCTTTGCGGAAATCTGAAGGTTGAACATGTCCTTACCTTCTTTTGCAATCCAAGTCATCAATGTCTGATCAAGGTTGGCAATAATTCTTTCCTTAACATCGTTAACCGAATATGTATTCTTTATTCCTGCAATCTTATCAATAAGTACGTCATGATCGCCAATCTTGCAAGCAAATGTACCGAAACATCTAATTGGCATGCCACCGCGCAAATCCGGTGTCTGAATATTGATTGCATTCTTTGTTCCCCATTTTACAAGCAATTCCTTTGTATTAATGAAAAGAACTTCAGCTCGAAACGGTGTATTAAATCCAAACTTGAAACTCTTAAGTGTTGTAAGGAATGGTATAATCTCCGTCTCGATATCGTATGTACCATCATCCTTAAATACACCTTCAATCGCACCGTTATGAATAAAAATAGCATCCTGTCCGGGTCTGATAATAAGTTTAGAGCCCTTCTTTATCTCATTGCTGTCCCATTTCCAAAAAAGGACATCCGCGCTATCCTCATTCCACTCAACAACATTGAGCAACTGATTCTTTATAAATCCCATTTACTTCATCCTCCTAAAACAAACGGTTTAATACTACTCACATGACAAAAATTATACATTAATCTTTTAATTATGTCATTAAATTTAATACTATTTTAATACACTACTATTGATTTTTATTAATCCTTTTTATCATCATGCATATTCTTGGTGCTTTCACTGTATCCGTCAACAAGTTTTTCAATCAGCAATCTCTTGATATACACATCCATCGACAAAAGTGTAATAAACGAAAATAGTGATAAAGCATCCGCATCTTTACCTTCTACGTCACTAAAGATTCCCAACGCTTTCTTATATGTCTCGCTTACATCATCTTTTACAGAACTGTTAAGTCCTTCAACATTTACGCGTAAAGTCTCATATATTTTCTCAATTGTAATATCACCGTCTTTGCCGTAATAATTGTCAATTAACGGTCTTATTACCGCATCGATATCACTGATAGACATTACATTTTTGAAATAATAAATAATAATAATCAACAGCATCTGCTCTTTTGTATACTTCTTCTTAATCGGAGCAGGGATTAGATTACTCTTCGCATAATTGTTTATCATTGTTTTTGTCATTATCTTATCTTCACCGGGGTTACGCGTTGTGGCCTTAAGTTTTTCACTCATAAGTGTGGTAACCTGATCCATATACAATGCAATATCCGGAATATCCTCGGATTTGATAAAATCAATTCTATCAATACTTGCCAAAATACTGTTAATCAAATCTTCTGTATCAATTGTCATATTCAACCTCTTCTGTACTAAAAGAGCCGGTTAATACCGGCTCAATACATACCCAAAACTATTCTTTTAATCGCTTAAATACAAGATCATATCCGTCACATCCGTAATTTAACGAACGATTAACTCGACTAATCGTAGCCGTTGATGCACCGGTCTTATCCGCAATCTCCAAATATGTCTTACGCTCTTTAAGCATTGCAGCTACTTCGTAGCGTTGCGAAAGAGAAAGTAACTCATTCACAGTACATAAATCCTCAAAAAAATTGTAACACTCTTCTTTATCTTTAAGTGTAAGGATTGCATCAAACAAATGATCTACCGCATCTGTACGAATCTTTGGATTCATGTCAATACCTCCGAAGTTAACAAAATTTCACTTTCACATTTTAACATACTAAAGTTATAAAGTAAAGTTATTTTGCATCTTCAGCAGTCTCTTCAGCCTTTGCCTCTTCCTTGACTTCCGCTACATTTTGCGTTTCTGTCATATTAACCTTACCCTGGATTATTGCTGTCTCATCCATTGCAAGTAACTTAGTAGATATATCACCGATAAGTTTACCGTTAGCTTCAATCACAAGCTTATTCACTATATCGACATTACCTGTTACTTTTCCGCCAAGATTCAGGTTATTTGCTATAACATTACCTGTTACAATACCGTCCTTGCCAATAACCAAATCACCCTTTGTTGTAACATCTCCGTTAATCTCACCGTCAATTCTGATAATAACAGCTTCCGAAGTGATATCACCGTTAACAACTGTTCCGAGTCCTACAACGGTATTCTCACCGCATGCAACATTAACACTGTTTTTCTCTTTTCTTCCCATCATTTTCCTCCCGGGGTAAATCCACTTTATCCGTTTATTTCGAGCATATCGGCAGGATTAATATATTCGTCGTTCTGCAATATCTGATATGCCATTTGCGGTGCATCATCATTACTTGAATCCAACTCAAATAACACACCGTTTCTTGAAACTTCATCGCCCTCTTTAACATTTGGTTTAGCACTTGTTCGATATGATGTCACGTACCCGTTGCCATGATCTATTCGAACTTCCCAACCATAGGTTGCTTCTTCTTTTACCATAGACACTATTCCGTCTCCCGCAGCCACAACATACGTTCCGTTAGACGAAGTAAATACCATCATAGGTCTTTCTATATCCTCATCATTAAGATGCAATTTCTCGGTAGTCTCTTCAATTGTTGCCGTATCAGATAACGGATACCCTGTCGGAAGATATTTCTCTTCTATCTGTTGCTCAACCTCTACTTTTTGGTTAACAGTCTGACTCAGTATCGTTATCTTATCATTTAATGCCGCATTAGCTGATAAAAGTGTCTCATTCTGTGTTGTCAATTCATCAACAGTAGCCATCAATTTATCATTCCTGTTAAGCACCACCGAGCTGTTGTAATTGACGAACGCTACAAACCCCACCAAAAAAGCGACCACAATCCCAAACACAATACTCCAGAAAATAATTGAACCGTAAGTAAATCTTCTGGTCCATGCCGGAGTCTCGGGATTATCATTTACAACAAGAATATAGTAATTCGGTCTATGTTTGCGTTTCTTTCTTTTCTTTTCGTCCAAATTGCTATACCTCCCTCAAGGAAATATAATAACAGAATTCAAGCAATTTATCAAATTTCGCATTTTTGTCTGTACTTTTTCAAGTATTTATGCTATTCTAACGTTGTTGTTTTATACAACGCTATTTTATTTTTTGGAGGACTTTTGCAATGAACAAAGGTACAGTAAAGTGGTTCAACAACCAGAAGGGTTACGGTTTCATCTGTGATGAGTCAGGCAACGACGTATTCGTTCACTACTCAGGACTTAACATGGAAGGCTTCAAGTCACTTGACGAAGGCGCTGCTGTTGAGTTCGAAGTTGTTAACGGCGAGAAGGGCCCTCAGGCGGTAAACGTAACAAAGCTTTAATTTCTTATTGAAGCTACATTAATCATTAACACAGATGTGCCTGTTCTATATTGATATATTGAATTAGCGTGAAGTTTAATGGATTAAAGAAGAAGCCGGTTACTGATGTAACCGGCTCTGCTTTTGCCCAAATGCTTACACATATCTATCCGTTAAGTTCATTAACATACTCTATTACTTTCTTATAGTCCAGCGAACCTCCAAACAGATTAAGTGCACTTCCTACCGTAAAATCAACTTTTCCGCCACCTAATCTATAGATAATATCTATATCTGCAAGATTACGAACACCGCCGGCATAAGTTATCTTAATGTCCTTACATTTTCCAAGTATCATTAACAGTTCTTCATCAATTCCCTGTCTCATACCTTCAACATCTACGCCGTGAATCAGGAACTCATCACAGTAATTCGAGAATTCACTTAAGGTCTGCTCATTAAGCTGTAATGACGTAAATGTCTGCCATCTGTCTGTTACTACGTAATATTTTCCATCCTTTTTTCTACAGCTGAAATCAATTACAATGTGCTCTTTACCGACAGCATCCGTCAAAAGCTTAAGTTTTCCCATGTCCGGTCTGTTACCATCAAATATATATGATGTAACAATCACATGGCTTGCACCTGCCTGTATCATATCACCGGCATTTGCAGCAGTAATACCGCCGCCTATTTGCATTCCATTAGGGAATGCGCTCAAGGCTTTGAGTGCCTGCTTTTTTGTGGCATCGTATTCTGCGGTGCCCGCCTTATTTAGAAGAATAATATGGCCACCTCTTAGATTATTATCATGGTATATTTTAGCAAAGTAATCTGCATCATATTCTGCCACAAAATTCTCGGCAGCTCCCGAAGAATCACTGAGTGTTCCTCCGACAATCTGTTTAACCTTACCGTCATGAATATCTATACATGGTCTGAATCTCATTTTTTACTCCATCATTACTTATTTTCAACAAGCACACCGTTGCGGTATGCACTTAACAACTCTTCCAGTTGTTTTATACTTGCTTTAATCTCTTCACCTATATCAGTATCCGCAACTCTAAGGCGTCCGCAGGATACTTTCTCAACGCTTATTGTATCGTTAATAATATCCGTCTCATCTCTAATGGCCGCTTCCTTTGATTCAAACGGTTCATGTGCCACAAGATTCATACCATGGCTGTTTGCAACAAGTGTATATCCGGCTATACCTGTCTTACCCTGATATGCCTTCGAAAATCCACCATCGATAATAAGCAGTTTACCTCCGCATTTTATCGGAGTCTCACCACGTTTAAGTTCTACCGGCACATGTCCGTTAATAATATGTGCATTATTGATATCAAGGCCAAATTCGCTGATGATTGAATTTAAAACCTCTTCATTATCCATCAAACGATAGTACGCGTTCTTCACTTCCTTATGGGTAACGGTATCATCAATAAAATATCTCTCAAATGTAGTCATCTTATCCTTGCCGAATACCGGTGAATATGGTCCGGCCCAGATATACCACAAAATATCCATACCTTTAACTTTTTCTATTTTATCAGTTGAATAGTACCCCTTACGGGCATATGCTTCCAGCACATCATACAATGCTTTTCCGTGATATTTCTTACCGTACACTTCCACTTCTTCAAAATTGCCTTTTTCATCCATCGGCACACATCCATGATAAAGCAAATTGGAATTGTGAACTTTATATAAGCTACCCTTTGAAAACATGAACTTAATGTGCTTTTGCAATTTTTCACTATGACGGAAAGCGTCATATAATCTTCTCATAACAAGAGCTTCTTCAGGAGTCAGATCATATGGCTTGTCAGGATCAACCGTAGGAAAATCGACATCATTCATCGCATATGTAACACCGTCAACTGTAACTGTCTTATTATCATAATCAATCTTATCAAGCAAAAGTCTGTTATCCATACCGAATTCCGGATGTCTCTTTATCACCTGGCCTTCAAGTTTAAACTGAATAATTGAAATCGCTTTATGAATCTTCATATCAATATCAAGATCTTTGACATCATAATCATCACTATATTTTATTTTAAAGGCATCGCAATTGGTATTTGAATATGCCTTCATCGCAAAAGTAACAAGCGGAATAAGATTGATACCGTATCCTTCCTCAATTGTATCAAGATTGCCATATCTCGCACTCATACGGATAACTGTTGCAATACATGCAAGATGTCCTGCTGCCGCGCCCATCCATACAACATCATGATTGCCCCACTGAATATCAAGCGAATGATATGCAGACAATGTATCCATAATAATATGAGGTCCTTTTCCTCTGTCATAAATATCTCCGACAATATGCAGGTGATCTACAACCATTCTCTGAATAAGCTTACACAGTGCAATAATGAGGTCCGGTGCACTACCTATCCTTATGATTGTATGTATAATCTCGTTATAATAGGCTTCTTTATCTTCTACTTCTTCCTTCTCGGTAATAAGTTCCTCTATTACATAAGCAAAATCTTTCGGAAGTGCCTTTCGCACCTTAGAACGAGTATATTTGCTGGAAGAATGCTTTGTCATCTCAACAAGGCGGTGAATGGTAATCGTATACCAGTCATCCAAAAACTCTTCACTTTCCTGGATTAATTCAAGTTTCTCCGAAGGGTAATATATTAATGTTGCCAAACTTCTCTTATCATGCTCCGATATTGTATTACCGAATTTTTCATCAATCTTACGTCTGACAGCTCCCGAACCGTTCTTCATAACATGATTAAACTGTTCATACTCTCCGTGAATATCTGTCAAAAAATGTTCCGTTCCCTTGGGAAGGCTGAGAATAGATTGAAGATTAATTATCTCTGTTGAAGCCGACGCTATCGTCGGAAATTGCTTGGTTAACATCTTAAGATGTGTAAGTTCAATATTATTATCCATGTAGTCTCCTTTAGCCTAAATAAAAGATAAGGACAGGTTATAACCTGTCCTTCATATAATACCATATATTTCTACATTGCACTATCAATGACATCCGCCATATCATACATTCCGGCAGGCTTTCCTGCCAAGAATTTTGCTGCAGATACAGAACCATTCGCAAACACTGCTCTACTGTAAGCAGTATGTGAAAATGTAATGACTTCATCCTGTCCCGCAAAAATAACATCATGATCTCCGACAATTGAACCGCCTCTTACAGCAGATATTCCAATCTCCTTTTGAGGACGTTTCATACGTCTTTCACTTCTGTCATATACATATTCGTATTCACCGTTCAATTCTTCGTTAATGCTGTCTGCTAAAGCAATCGCCGTACCACTCGGAGCATCCAGTTTTTGATTGTGATGCTTCTCTACAATCTCGATATCAAAACCTGCTTCTGCAAATACCTTTGTTGCATCTTTCAACAACTTTAACAATGTATTGATTCCAAGAGACATATTCGCTGAACGAAGAATAGCAACCTTCTTAGATGCTTCATCAACTTTTTCAAGCTGTTCTTTAGTTAAGCCTGTAGAACAAAGCACACAAGGAAGCTGCTTTGCAACGCAACTGTCAAGTAAACTATCTACTACAGATGAATTGGAAAAATCAACAACCACATCTGCTTCCACATTGCAATCCTTCAACGATTCGAATACAGGATAATCATTCTTCTTGCCACCGTATGTATCAACTCCGGCAACAATTTCAATATTCGGATCCTCTGCTACAATTCCCGTAATCATCTGTCCCATACGTCCGTTGCAGCCATGCATTATCATTCTAACCATAATAGTAACTCCGTTCTTTATCACTTATAGACATATAATATTTCAAAATTAAAGGATTCCGTATTCCTTCATAGCAGCTTCAAGTTTTGCTGAAGTCTCAGGCTCCATCTCTGTAAGCGGTCTACGAAGAGGGCCGACATTCTTACCCATAAGATTCATTGCCTTCTTAACAGGGATTGGATTAACTTCGCTAAACAAAGCATCAATAAGCGGAATAGCTCTTAACTGCTCTGCTGCTGCTTCCTTATACTTACCTTCAAAACAGAGAGCACAAATATTATGTGCCTGCTTAGGTGCAACTACTGAAAGTACGGAAATAACACCCTTACCGCCAAGTGAAATTGTAGGAACAATAAGTGCATCCTCACCCGAATACAAGTCAACACATCCATCGGCAAGTGCAAGAACATGTGCAACTTCACTCATATTGCCTGTTGCATCTTTCACACCGACAATGTTCTTAACATCACGACACAATTTAACTAAAGTCTCAGGAAGCATTGTGCAACCTGTTCTACCCGGAATATTATATAAAATCAAAGGGATTTTAACGCTGTCAGCTACAATCTTAAAATGCTCATATAATCCCTTTTGAGTTGCTTTGTTATAGTAAGGTGTTACAACAAGCAAGCCATCTACGCCCATCTTCTCTGCTTCGGTAGAAAGATAAACCGCAGTCTCAGTGCAATTGGAACCTGTTCCTGCAATAACAGGAATTCTCTTATTTACTGTCTTAACACAATGTTCGATTACACTAAGATGCTCTTCATGTGATAATGTTGCAGCTTCACCTGTAGTTCCGCATACGATAATTGCATCTGTACCACCTGCAATCTGCTCCTCGATAATCTCGGTAAACTTCTCATAATTAACCGAACCGTCTTCGTGAAATGGTGTAATAATAGCTACACCTGCTCCTTCAAAAATAGCCATACTTTTCTCCTTCCGCTATATGACAAATCCTAATGTCGATTAATCCATTTGAAACAATATAAAAAATCGACACCAAAATGGGGCCGACAAATAATCATTTCCTCGATAGCTCCCCATCTTTTCAAAGATGACAGTCACAGAACTGTTAATCCTGTGCCCAAGACTCGATTCTCAGGTAATCTCCTCTTTCGGCGTTCCTTCCTTTCATTCCGAATCAACTGTGCCTGACACATCAACAGAACTACTGATAATTCACGCGACCTCTATCCTATATGTTCATTACTACACACAAGATAGCACCAATATTACAACATGTCAACTCTATTACCGTAATCAGTTTCTGTAAACCAAACGTTGGCATTATTTTTCAAACAAATAAATCTTCGCCTATAAACGTCGCGCTGCGACACTGTTATTCATTGCTGCTTGTTGACCA
>JAGHVF010000052.1 GCA_018064425.1 Candidatus Colinaster equi
AGATATATAAGATTCTAAATCTCTTTCAATATGAGACAGTTTCCATGCATACACTTCAGCGAATGTGTGACCCTCTAACTTTTTCCCATACGCTTCTATGCTCAATGGATCTGAATCATCATATTTAAGAATATAATCCAATCTAATCTCTCCCTTCTCTAAAAGAGTTTATCGCAAACTGTGTACTAAAATACGGACTTGATTCTGCTTTCATAACCTTAACCATAGTGTTTCCACAACCTACCCCTTTAACAATAGTGTATTCACAACCTACCCCTATATCAAAAGTGTAGCCACAACCCTACCATTTTCGCTCAATGGACAAGTTTCCCCCTACATCAAATATAAGAGTTAAAAGCCGCATACTAAAATGCGACCTTTATCCTTGAAAGCCTTTATTTTAAGCCTTTTTTCTATATTCCCTATTTTACCCTTGACATCAACACGACAGTCTCAACATGACTTGTAAATCCAAACATATCTACAGGTTGAATCTTACATACTGAATATCCCTTTTTCACAAACAGTTTCAAATCGCGAGCTAACGACTGCGGACCGCAAGATATATAAACCACCCTTGAGGGGCCCATTTTTGCAACGGCATCTATGAACTCGGGTGTCGAACCGCTACGTGGCGGATCCATTATCACAACATCTGTCTTTTTCTCTTCTTCTGCCATTTTGCATATGAATTTCGTTGCATCATTCGCATATACACGGATATTCGAAATTGAGTTTCTCTTTATATTATCTATTGCATCTTTAACTGCCTGTTTATTCAATTCAACTTCGATAACACGCCCCGCACTCTTTGATGTGATACATCCTATAGTCCCTGTGCCGCTATATGCATCAAGTACAATATCACTTGATTGTAATGCAGCATATTCCATAGCTTTATTATATAGAATCTGTGTCTGAACAGGATTTACCTGATAAAAACTTCCCGGACTTATTTTGAAGCGTAAACCGCACAATTCATCCTCAATATAGCCTTTACCGTATATAGGTATATTTCTCTCACCAAGTACCATACCTGTATGTTTGTTATTGACATTTAGCACAACAGTTGTAATCTCAGGATGTTTTTCTCTAAGTACCTTTACAAAATTATTCTTTGACGGAAATGTCGGATTGCTGACAACGAGTATAACCATAATCTGTCCGGAAAATCGTCCCACTCTAATCTGAACATGACGCAATAGGCCAAATCCGGTATCTTCGTTATATGTTTTAATTTTGAATGATTTTAATAGATTTCTAATTGTAACTATAATCTCATTTGCAACTTTATCGGTAATCATACAGTCATCGATTTTGACTATTCTATGACTGTCTTTCTCATATACTCCCGATATATATGCGCCATTCTTAAGATATGTATACGATGCGGTTACTTTACATCTATATCTTTCAGGATTCTCCATACCTATTATTTTGTCGACTTTACAATATTTTCCAAGAAGTGATTGCAATTCCCTCTGCTTCAACTCCAATTGCTTATCGTATTCAATTCCCTGATAATCACAGCCGCCGCATTTAGCCGCATATGGACATTTTGTACTCATGTTTCCTTAACCTGTAAGCCTTTCAAATTGTATAAGTTACTTAACAAAAAATGTGCTCAATACATCACATATTTTTAAAACGCATATTTCTTTTTATCATTTCATAAACAAACTGTCCGAGGATTCCGGCCGACACAGTTTCACCCAAAGCCACAAATAAGCATATTTTCCATAAAGCAAACGATGGCATATATGCATAATGTATTACCGCTGACACAATCACGGCATTAACAACAATAGGCGGTACAACTGCCAGATATCTGTTTTTTCTAAGCAGATATGTTCCGATTGCTGCAAGAAGTGTTGCCAGACTGCCAGCAATAACATCTATTATGGCTGCTCCGGTTAGCAAATTGGCAATTAAGCATCCCACAAATAGACCACCAATAGCCTCCGGCATAAACGCAGCTAATATGCACAAACTTTCTGATAAACGAATTTGAAAAACGCCCGATGACAGGCCAAACATTGCGGAAACAAATGTAAGAACGACATATAGCGCAGCAATAATTCCGCCACGCGTAACAGATTTGATTGATAATTTCATTAAATAATCTCCTTAGTTTTGTTTATAGTGAGGATGGTTACGAACTCACTTGTTTTTGTTACATTAATCCGGATATGAAGGTAACAATAGCAATAATAAGTACTCCTACTATTGCCATTGTCAGTCCATATTCTGATACAATTAGTAACGCGTATTATATCATAAAATACTCATTTAGTCCTCAACCTTATAAATAGATTTGACTATACCAATATACACAGCAAAAAGCACTCCTGCAATCGGCCATACAATCCATGTAAAATGCCAACGTCCGCTCAAGAAGCTCCAACCCAAATATACAACCACAGCTACACTCCAATATAATGAAGAATAACGCTCTACCACTTTTTTGTTTTTCTTAATATTCTTGGCATAATCATTCTCTTCAAGCAATTTATTGTATGCTTCCATTACATTGCAAACTCTGATAATAATATCAACACCGAATGCAATAATTATCAAGAGTACACCGGTTAAAACAACCAAAATATAATCCTTGGCTTCAAACATTGCTGCAACAAAAAGTGGAACACATGCAAGGATACAAAGTATTACTCCGAGAGCTATACCTCTTGTATATCTCTCACTAAATGCCTCTTTTCTTTCTTTTACCATTCCGGTTACACCATATTCGGTATCAATCAAATTGTAATCCAAATATCTGTATTTCTCTTCTTTGGAATTAATAACAATAAAGTTGTATACCGCATAGGCTATGAATCCAAACAATGAAATCAGTCCAATGCCTCCGGCTATGGCCTCGTTTATTGCAAAACCGCCTTCATCCGACAAGCCGCACAGTACAATAAGAAGCACCGGCGAAACTATGCACAACGCAACAGCATTTGCTAATCTTGGAGCATTTGACTTAACAAATTTAATATAGTCATTGGCTTCCTGCATTGATACAAATCTTTTGGGCGGAACACTATCTGTAGAATCATGCATCGAAACAATCTCAGTTCCTCTTTCTACATTTTCAATATCATCCTTTAATAAGTAGTCTGTGCTCACACCGAAAACTTGTGCCATCAACACTATTTTCTGTATATCAGGAATTGCCTGCGCACTTTCCCATTTTGATACTGCCTGTCTGGAAACAGATAATTTCTCAGCAAGCTCTTCCTGTGACCAACCGTTTTTCTTTCTTTCGTTAATGATTTTGTCTGCTAATATCATAACTTTTTCCTTTCCATTTTCATAAATACTCGCTTCACAATATTGTGTCTTGAAACACCAATAATGTACCAGGAATTATCGGTTGCAATCCATAAAGTGTACCTTTCAATTTGTCAACTGACGGTTGCAAATGCGCAAAAATGCGGTTTACAAGGCTTTTACAGTAAATTAAAAATCTGTGGTCCAAAGCGAACCACAGATTACTATCTTCGCTATAGCTTTATGCTTTCTTCACAGTAAGTTTCTTCATAACTATCAAGAATGCAATCGTAAGAACAATACCGACCGGAATAGATATCCATGTTATTCCGACTTTGGAAGCCAGTCCCGCAACAATAAATGTTACAAATGAAATAACTGCTACAGACAACGCATATGGTAACTGTGTCTCAACATGATCAATATGATTACAATGTGCTCCCGCAGATGACATAATTGTCGTATCAGAGATCGGGGAACAATGATCGCCGCATACAGCTCCTGCAAGGCAAGCAGAAATGCCAACAAAGAACAACGGACTTGTCTCTGCAAATATTGCCGAAACAATAGGAATAAGTATTCCGAATGTACCCCAGCTGGTTCCTGTTGCAAAAGCAACAACACATGCAACAACAAACACTACAGCCGGTAACAACCACTCCATGCTACCTACATTAGCCATCATATTGCCTACAAAAGACGATGCATCCAACATATTTGTCATATTCTTAAGTGATGTAGCCAATGTAAGAATAATTATTGCAGGTACCATAGCACAGAATCCTTTAGGAATACATGCCATAGCATCTTCAAATGTGAGTACTTTTCTAATAAGGAAATAAATCACTATTACAACAAGTGCAAGTATACTTCCCCAAGGAAGTCCTACAAACGAATCTGTTGAAGAAAACGCTTCAATAGGTGAACCGCTTCCGATAGCCTCATATCCGTTATTCAAAAGCCCCCATACGCAAAATGCAATTAAAATAATAACCGGAATAATAAGGTCAATCAACTTACCGCTTCTTGGCTGTTTTGGTCCATCTTCCTTCAATTTGCGTTCATCATCATCTGATAGAACCAAACCGCTCAAATTACCCTGTTGTGCAAGTTCCTCAAATTTGACCATCTTTCCGTAATCAAAACCGAGAATTGTAATTGTAATAATAAATACAAATGTCAAGATTGAATAAAAGTTGTAAGGAATTGCATGTACAAACAATTCAATACCCGAATATTTTTCACTGTCGACACAACCTGATACTGCAGCCGCCCAAGAAGAAATAGGTGCAATCATACATACCGGAGCTGCTGTTGCATCAATAAGATATGCCAGTTTTGGTCTGGATATCTTATTCGAATCGGTAATAGGTGTCATAACAGAACCTACAGTCAAACAGTTGAAATAATCATCAAGGAATATCAATACACCTAAAACAAATGTTGCCATTGCAGCACCCGTCTTGGTTTTGATATGTTTCATAGCCCAATCCCCAAATGCTCTTGATGCGCCGGATTTATTAATCAATGCTACAATAATACCCAAAATAACGAGAAAAATCAGTACACCGGCATTACCTGCTACGGCATCCGACATACCGGCAACCGTAATATTATCCATTGTTCCTACAAAATTCACATTGGAAGTCATTACAGCACCAAGCACAATACCAACAAATAACGATGAATATGCCTCCTTTGTAATCAAAGCAAGCACTATTGCAACAAGCGGTGGTACCAGAGCCCAGAATGTTCCGCCAAACTCATATCCCCCACTTACTGCATTAACAACAATAATAAGTACCAACATAAGCACACATATTATTGCTGCAATAATCGCAGATTTCTTTTTCATTTCAAATTCCTCTCACCAAAAAATTTTGTTGTTTTCACAACACTTCATATATTGTACCAAAAAAACGTCACATAATACATACTTTGTGTCAAAAATCATTTGTGATTTTATTTACATCTTGATATCCAGTCCCAATAGCCGCCCGTAAGCGCAACAACGTATCCATCCTCGGACGCCTCAATCACCTTACAATATGATTCAACGTCACTCTTGATAAGCAGATTGTCATATTTTTCAAATACCGCATCAGCTGTAATACGCAGACTCTTTTTGCTCACCGCAACAACCTTACCGGGCTTGCCTTCATCAGCAACATGCTTTCCGTCAAGTGCAAAAATGCTAACATCAATTGGCGTATCACACTCGCATAACCTGCCGATATTTTTCGTTAAAACAATGTTATAAGGTTCCTTTATTCCGTATACGGAGCTTATTTTTATCGGAATATTTACCCCTTTGGGTTTTATCTCCAACTGCTCATCAATAAGCAGCTCACTATCAATCATATCGATAGTATACGGTGATACAAATATCTTACCGCCAATTGTATAGCTTTCAATACGTCCGCAAAGATTAACGCATCCGCCGATAATATTGTACTTCATGGCATATTCGGAACCCATGTTACCTACAACAGCCTCACCTGTATTTATACCGATTCCCATATTAAGTTCGGGATAACCTCTTGTACTGTTCCATTCATTGATATCTGCCATGCTCTCCTGCATCTGCAATCCTGCCACAACAGCGCACAATGCATGATTATCCGAACGAATCGGTGCTCCGAATATTGCCAGTATTCCATCACCCGCATATTCAATAATGGTACCGTTAAGTGCTCTGATTATTCTGCTCATGATGTCAAAATAATGATTAAGCATATCCATCAAACCATCCGGTGGCATCTGTTCACAAAGTGCCGTAAATCCACGCAAGTCACTCATAAGTACTGTAAGATTTTCTGATTTGCCACCTATCGACAATCCATCCGGCTTATCCAATATCTGTTCAACAATCTCTTCTGACAGATATTTGCTAAATGCTTTTCTGATGAATTTGTTCTGCTTCTCTAATGTTTTGTTCAATTTCTCAATCTGATTCATCATTTTGAGATGTTCTTTTACCTCAACCAATTCGGTAATATCCGTCAGAACAACAATAACACCTTCCGATTTACCTTCTTCCGAACGGAGACATGAAGTAATTACTTTAACATGCTTACATCTGTCATCAACATGATAAGTTACAACGTTTTCATGCACCTTCTCATTTTCATATATAGCATCTAAAATTGTCTGATTGAATTCATCATTAATTCTTCCGTTGAAGAACGGTTTAACAAAAGGTTTGCCTTCAAGCTCACTCTTTTTCTTTTCCAAAATAACCTGAGCCCTGGCGTTGGCAAGGATGATTTTGCCATCTTTGCTAATCACCAATACTCCTTCATTCATATCTCGAACTATTCTTGTAGATATTGAATCTAACTGCATAAGCAATCTCCACCTGTCTATTTTGATAATCCAAACATTCCGTTATCTTTCAAAAAATTGATTGATTTTTCCGTTTCTTCAAGTGTCTTCATCTCAATTGTAATCGGGATATCCTTATTCTTTTTCTCCCACCAATCGTTAACCAATCGCAAATTAGTGTTACCTGTACCAAGAATAATATGGTCATCCCAACATCCCGCGTTATCCGACAAATGCAAATATCCAATATAATCCCCTAATTCATCAAACCATTTTTCCAGTGATGTTATGGAGTAATTGGCATGTGCAACATCCAAACATATTCCAACCCTGTCGTCTTGAATATTTTCCATCATGAGTCTCATAGGCGTAGGATCAACATCATTAAAATTCTCTATATAAATGTGCTTATCATACTTTTTAGCCAAAAATGAATAGTACTCCGCTGCATCTTTACCCCAGATATTTTCCAATCCGCCGCGCACAAAAGGAAGTGCTGTCGAATGAAACACTACATTGGATGCTCCTATCTTAACAGCCTGTTTCATGCTCTCTTCGCATTTCTTGCGTGAAATCCCCTGTATATCAAAATTGATACTGACAGGATAATTATCAATAAACGCTCCATGAATCGAATCTGTTATTTTTATATCTTTATAAAATGCCAAAACGTCATGCGGAACCGGTCCGTTCAAATAAACAGAAGAAAACTCTAAGATTTCATATCTTAGAGCTTCTCTTCTTGCCAGTTCCAACCATTCATTTTTCGCAGAATAATGTGGTTGTATCTGTATCATATCTTTAATTCCTAAATGCTGCGGCGAACTTCTTCATCGCCTCTACTAAACTTCCAGACTTTGGTGCATTGGCTTCTTCTGCCTTCAGATAATCACGTACAGTTGCACATGCATCCATATAATCGGAATTAATCTTATTAAGTCTCTCTACAAGACACAAAAACATATCTGTAGTCTTCTCAGGATTCTTAAAATACTCAACAAAATCATCTTCACCGATTACACTTACTTCAGTTGTCTCATTGGCAACAACCGTAGCAATACGCGGCATAGAATTAATCAAGCCCATCTCGCCGATATAGCCCTTGTCAACATCTGCAATCTTCTCCTGTGTTGTCAAACCGTAATCTCTATATACAGCTACCGAGCCTTTGATTACTTCATACATCCAAAGCTCGTATGCTCCCTCTTTACAAATAACTTCACCCTTCTCAAATGTTTTATTACCAGCCATTGATTCGTCCTCTCTTTCTATGTGTATATTCGGTTATGCCATTGATGCATATTTCTTCATCTGTGCAATAAGCTCCGGGCTCTTCTTCTCATTTGCCTCATCAAGCTTGATGAATTCTTTAATGCATCCACACACCTTCATATAATCACGATCAGATTGACGAATTCTCTTGCTGAGAGTATCAATAATCTGCTCTTTCATATAAGGAAAGGCTTCAAAATACTCGCTTAATTCCGTTCTTGGTACAAGTTCAAGTTCAGATGTCTCCAAAGCAACTGCCGTTGCACTTCTCGGTGCATCTGATACTAATCCCATCTCGCCGAACATTCCACCATCGACCTCAGCTAATTTAACCTGATTTGGTGTACCGTATTCTTTAAAAATACCAATCCTTCCACTTTCCACAATGTACATAGTGTTCGAATAGGTACCTTCTTCAAAAATCACTCTATCCTTTTCGTATGTTCTCATGTAATGCTGCTTACTCATATGCTTTTTCTCCTTTCAGCCATAAAGCATCTATCATTATGCCCTACATTTAGGAAAATTATACCATAATAAAAAGACACAAAGAAGTTGTTAATGAGCACATTATTCTGTATATTTTTGACCAAACCGTCAAATATTGTTGTTTTGTTTTAATTATCTGTCAATTGTATACTATCTATTTTAGTATACGCAATTATGCTTCCGGATACTAAGGAAAAATAACAATCTGTAAACACAAATCTACTAATGCCTTAACAATTGTGTTAAAATAAAAAATGATATTGTTACTTATTGAAAGGGAACGTTATGCAAAAGGAATCGCTTCGTAATAAAAGCAACATTGCTAAATACTTGATATTACTTTATTGCAGTATTATAGCCTGCTGTGTTATATATATAATTCTTTTCAAATATTCACCGACGCAGAATACTCTCGGTGCCCTATGCAGTGTAAGTATGGATATTGTATGTCTGGTAACAGCCCTTATTTTAGCTGTCAATCTTGCATTTGAGTTTGGTGAGCTTAGCCGTAGTTCCAGACTGTTCCTGTATTTGCTGCTCGGAACATTATTCGCGCTCTTTTTTGATTTCTTAACATGGTCATCAGACGGATCACTTGACTATGCCAACTGGACCTACATTGCCACCACGGCTTCGCTATGTTCGGGCTCAATTCTTGCAGCCATATTGTCTCTGTATTTGGCAGCGTATATGGATGAAGTCTATGACATGAAAGCACCTCGCAAAAGTGCAAAAGTATGTTTTATATGCAATACTTTTTCATTTATACTAACATTCACATTGGCAATAACAAAGACTGCATTTTCTCTTGAAGGCGGTCATTATTCAACCGGAGTTCTCTATGATGTTATCACCGTTATACCGATACTTACGCTGTTATATATGACAGGTTACGTTGTTGCACATGTCAAAATTATCGGTATACACGATGTGTTAGCGGTTATAGCATACCTTTTTACAATGATTACCGGTGCAATAATTGAGGCAATCAATGGCATAGGTACATCATATGTTGCTATCGAACTTGCAGATGTAATCATATATGTTATGTTACAAAATAAAATAGTTGAACGCATAAAAATACAGCAGCAGACTCTTACAGCCAAGTTAAACAATCAAAGTAAAGCTCTTGAATCAATGGCAGATATTTTGGATGAAGAGAAGAAAAATGTTCAGAAATGGATTATTCGTTCCAATACCGACGAGATAACAGGTTTCTATAACAGACATGCATATGAAGATGAACTTATAGCGCTCTCGAAGCAACCTCTTAAAGATAATTTTGTATATGTATCAATCGATATCAATGGACTAAAATATGTAAATGATCATATGGGACATGCTGCCGGAGATGAATTGATAATCGGCGCGTGTGAATGTATGGACAAAACTTTTGGCAAATATGGCAAGCTCTACCGAACAGGCGGTGACGAATTTGCTGCCCTCATATATGCCGACGATTTAACGCTTCAGACTCTCAAAGAGAATCTTAATCTTGCCACAGCTACCTGGAAGGGTACATTGGTTGACCGCTTAACTATCTCATGCGGATATGTTACCAAGGAAGATGCTACGAATCTCACCCTTCAACAAATAGCCGTACTTGCTGACAAGAAAATGTATGAAGCTAAAAAGCAATATTATATATCAAACGGAATTGACCGTAGAAATCAATGATTTCCACGGTCAATTTTACTTTTCACATATTCTCACATTTATTTCAAATCATACAACAACTTCACTGTAATTGTAGCTGTCTTCATTCTGGAAGTTGTATCAAGGCAACCGTCATACGAATATGTACTGGCGCCTGTATTCATTGCAGTTATTTGAAATACTCCAAGACTCGAATTAGTTAACTTTCCAATCTTTGCATCAGCTTTGTTGGCAATAATGTCTACACGTTGCTTTGCATTCTCAGTTGCCTTCTCAATAAGTTCAAGCTTAAGATCATCTATCTTGGTATAATAATATTCCGGTGCAGATGATGTAAATTGAATGCCGGATGCCAACAGACTGGAAATATTGGTTGCAACCGTCTCTACTTCATCAAGGTTAGATGAACTTACAGTTACTGTCTGGCTCAAATCATATCCTTCATACTCCACTCCTCTGTAATTACCATTTTCATCATATATATCCCTGGTAGTATGATAAATATTCACTGAGCTGAATGATATATCGGATTCATCAATTCCATTATCCGACAAATATCTCTTTACCGCGTCTGAATCCTGTCTTAATTGTCTGTATGCCTCCTGCGATGTCTCGGCATGTGCCGTAAAATCGCCTCTCCATACAATCAAATCAGACTCAAAATCTTTACTTGCGCTACCTGTTGCTCCTATAGTATGTTCAACACCCGAACGAAAATGTGCCAATCCCCATCCAAGCGACAACGCTGCCGCAACAATACATACCCCGATAATTAAAGGGGCAAAAATATTCTTCTTCTCATTCTTTTCTGTCATTAGCTCTTCCTCTCTTTCAAATAATTTATATGCTATCACTTCTCCTGCTTCGGAAGTCTTGCATACAACTTAATTTCTTTACGTATATTTTTTGCAAGGTTATCTGTGAATGCATTCTTTTTCATACGCCATTGCCAATTGCTGCCAATAGTAGACGGTCTATTAATTCTTGCTTCACAATCCAATCCGAGATAATCCTGCATAGGAATAATACACAAATCCGATACTGACCCCAGTGCAAGCTTTACAAATGCCTTTGCAATATCTGCATCCGATTCAAACCCCGTACTGTTAATATAATCAAGTGCCTTTTGTCTGTCCTCTGCGCTTATCCCTTTATACCATCCGACACATGTGTCATTATCGTGCGTGCCTGTATACATTACACTGTTCTTTATGCAATTATGAGGCAAATAATCCGAATCACCTTCGGCGTCAAAAGCAAATTGCAACACTTTCATTCCGGGATAGCCGGTTCTTTTAACCAACTTTATAACAGAAGGTGTCATAAAGCCAAGATCTTCCGCTATAATATCGACATCGCCCAGCTCCTCTTTGATAGCTTTAAACAACGCAAATCCCGGACCTTTTTTCCACTTTCCGTTCTCTGCCGTCTTATCTTTTGAAGGTATTGAATAGTATGCATCAAATGCTCTAAAATGATCAACTCTGACTACGTCATACAATTTAAAACAATGGCGCATTCTCATAATCCACCAGCTATAACCCTGTTTCTTATGATAATCCCAATCATATAACGGATTGCCCCACAGCTGTCCCGTAGGCGAGAATGCATCAGGCGGACATCCTGCCACAGCTTTAGGATAACCTTCTTCATCAATCTGGAATAGTTCGGGATTAGCCCATGTATCTGCACTGTCAAAGGCAACATATATCGGAATATCTCCGATAATCTTAATTCCCTTACTGTTTGCATAATGCTTAAGCTTCATCCACTGTTTTGTAAACTGATACTGAATAAACTTATAAAACTCAATCTCATGAGCATATTTGGCTGTATATTGCGCAACCGCCGTCTTATCTCGCTTTCTTATCGAATCATCCCACTCAATATAGCTCACGCCGTCATAAGAATTCTTCACAGCCATGTAAAGAGCATAATTATCAAGCCAAAATTCATTGTCTTTGCAATATTTAATATAATCCTTGTCTTTAGCGAGGTTGCTACGTTCAAAAGCCAGTTTTAACACAGCAAATCTTGACTGATATATTTTTCCGTAATCAATTTTTTCATCTTTTTGGCCAAAATCGTACTTATCGCATTCAGCTTTCGTCAAAAGACCTTCTTCAATTAGAACTTCCAAATCAATAAAATACGGATTACCTGCATAAGTTGAAAAAGATTGATATGGCGAATCTCCGTAACTTGTCGGTCCGAGAGGTAGAATCTGCCAATAACTCTGTCCCGCCTTCACCAACATATCCACAAAATCATAACTTGCCTGCCCCAATGTACCTATTCCATATTTTCCCGGAAGAGACGCAATCGGCATCAATATTCCACTACTTCTCATCTATCCACACTCCCACAATTTGCATATAGAACACATACCTTTGTTATTCTATCAAACTATTATATCTATAACAACCGATAAACAAACTAACAATTCATAATCTAATTCTATCAAATGATAACGCTTTATGCCAATGCGTCTTTAATATTAGTTTCTGTAAACCAAACGTTGGCATTATTTTTCAAACAAATAAATCTTCGCCTATAAACGTCGCGCTGCGACACTGTTATTCATTGCTGCTTGTTGACCA
>JAGHVF010000019.1 GCA_018064425.1 Candidatus Colinaster equi
ATATTTGGGCTGAGTAATCCTGAGATAATAAAAGTAGCTGTGTAACCCGAAAGGGTAGCAGTAAGGGTGTCATGGACGCACCCCGGGACCTACGCGACGAAGTCGCGCGCACCTGATGCTCGGTAATTCAATTACCGATGTAGTTCATAGTGGTATAATACTGAGGCAGCTAAGACGCTTAGTAGGATAAAAATATAAAAGAAGGGTAAATAATGAGACTTAGACACATAAAGGGCGCAGAACAAGCCATTGCATCCAACAGATTCGTGGTGCAGGATGCTATGGGACAGAAAGGACGATGGAGGGAAGTGTTTTCCGAGGACCATCCGATTCATATTGAGGTCGGAATGGGAAAAGGTCGTTTTATTATGGATATGGCGCAGGAACATCCGGATATTAATTATATCGGAATAGAGATGTATTCATCTGTTTTGCTTAGAGCTGTTCAGAAGATGGAAGAGAGAGAACTTGATAATCTCAGATTCATTTTAATGGATGCGGCAATGATTGCCGAGGTATTTGAAAAAGGCGAGGTAGAGAAGCTGTATCTTAATTTTTCGGATCCATGGCCTAAAGACAGACATGCAAAGAGAAGACTTCCGTCTCATCAGTTTTTGGAAAGATTCGGAAAGATTTTGCCGGATGGCGGTATTATTGAATTTAAGACAGATAACAGAGGACTGTTTGATTTTGCATTAGAGGAAGTGGAAGAAGGCGGATTTGAATTGCTTGAGCACACATTTGATCTTCATAATAATGAAGAAATGATGGTGGGCAATATTATGACGGAGTATGAGGAGAAATTCTCATCGATGGGGAATCCGATATGCAAATATATCATTAGAAAGAAACACGAATGAAAGAAAAGCTAAAAAGAACAACTGCATTGCTTGGCGATATGGCTATGGAACGAATAATGGCAAGTCACGTGGCAATATTCGGCATAGGCGGCGTGGGCGGACATGCTGCGGAGGTACTGGCCAGATCGGGTGTAGGTGAGATTACATTAGTAGATGCGGATGATGTAGAACTAAGTAATGTGAACAGACAATTGGTGGCAATGACTTCTACAATCGGACGCAGCAAGGTGGAAGTAATGGCGGAGAGAATAAAGGATATTAACCCTATGTGTAAGGTGAATGCAATCCAAAAATTCTTTTTGCCGGAAAATGCGGATGAATTTGACTTTGAGTCATACGATTATGTGATTGACGCGGTGGATACCGTCACAGCCAAGATTGAGCTTGTGCTGAAAGCAAAACAGTACGATATTCCGATAATCAGTGCAATGGGAGCGGGTAATAAATTGGATGCGACCGCATTTGAGGTGGCGGATATATATGATACAAGTGTGTGTCCGTTGGCAAAGGTGATGCGTAAAGAACTGAAAGCAAGAGGTGTGACCGGTCTTAAATGTGTATATTCGAAAGAGCCGTCCAAGGCGACAAACGGAGAGAGAACACCTGCCTCTGTGGCATGGGTACCGGCAACGGAAGGACTGATAATTGGCGGTGAAGTTATAAAATTTTTGGCAAAAATGTAAGGTTTTCTTCCTATTAAATAAAGCGTTTATATACACTGTAAATTCGTCAAAAAAATTCTTGCACCCCAAAAAAAATAGTGCTATTATTTTTTTCGTAAAAAAATTCTATGCTATTTGCGTTCGCGATGAATACGCGATTAAGGAGGCAAAAATGAGAATTATTAAGACAGAAAGTTATGACGCAGCAAGTAGAGCATGTGCTAATCTTATTATGGCACAGATTGTTACAAAGCCTGATTGTGTACTTGGCTTAGCAACAGGTTCAACACCTATCGGTACATATGAGAACCTTGTTAGAATGTATAAAGATGGCGATATCAGCTTTGCAGCAGTTAATTCGGTTAATCTGGATGAGTATAAGGGATTATCTCCTGAGAACGATCAGAGCTATCGTTACTTCATGAATGATCATCTTTTCTCTCATGTAGATATTGATATTAAGAAGACAAATGTTCCAAACGGACTTGAGCCTGATGCAAATAAGGCTTGTGAGGATTATGAGGAAATCATTAAAAAACTCGGAGGAATTGATCTTCAGCTCCTTGGACTTGGACCGAACGGACATATCGGATTCAATGAGCCATGTGATGAATTCGTAAAGAAGACACATTGTGTTGATCTTACTCAGAGCACTATTGAAGCTAATTCAAGATTCTTCGCTTCAATGGATGAAGTGCCGAAGCAGGCATATACAATGGGTATTCAGACAATTATGAATGCTCGTAAGGTTGTACTTATTGCAACCGGCAAGAACAAAGCTGAGACTGTTAAGAAGGCATTCTTCGGACCGATTACACCTTCTGTTCCGGCTTCAATTCTTCAGCTTCATCCTGATTGTACAGTAGTACTTGATGCAGATGCAGCATCACTTGTTTAATTAGATAATATTTTTTTATATTATGTAGAGAAAGTGGACACGCCTATTTGTAGCGTGTCCATTTTGCTTATACATTATATGGTGTTTTAAGAAATCATAATACTAAAGTCACAAAAAAATGAAAAAAAGTTGTAAAAAATACTAAACTATGTTGCAATGTATCCGATATATAAAGTGTAAGGACATCTATCCTTACATTACAATTTCATATGGATACATACCATATATTGTTTAATTACATTTGTATAGAACCTGACCGGAACTTTTGTCAGGGCCCGGTGAAAGGGATGGGAAGGTTACTATAGATTTACTTATTAATTAAGCAACTGATGCACAAGGATGTGCACAGAAAAAACAAGGAGGTAACTATTATGGTAGTACAACACAATCTTAAAGCAATGAACTCTAACAGAATGTTAGGCCTTACTTCAGCTTCTCAGGCTAAGTCTACAGAAAAGCTTTCTTCTGGTTACAAGATCAACCGTGCAGCAGATGATGCAGCAGGTCTTTCAATCAGTGAGAAGATGCGTAAGCAGATCAGAGGTCTTACACAGGCTTCAGCTAACGCACAGGACGGTATTTCTGCAGTACAGACAGCAGAAGGTGCACTGAACGAAGTTCAGGACATGCTTCAGAGAATGAACGAACTTGCAGTTAAAGCAGCTAACGGAACAAACTCTATCGATGATAGATCTTACATCCAGAACGAGATCGATCAGCTTTCAACAGAAATCGATCGTGTTGCTGAGACAACAAAGTTCAACGAGACTTATCTTCTTAAGGGTAACAAGGGCGCTGAGAAGGGTTATAGCTTCGCATATAACAAGTTTGCAGCAGCTGAGACAGGTGCAGCAACATTTGCAGCAGATGCAGCAACAGGCCTTTCAATCGGTACAAAGTGGACAGCTAGTTCAGCAGGTTCTGAGAAAGTACAGGATGAGATTAATGAACTCATGAAGTCTTTCAGAGATCAGGGTGTTGGTGTTACATTTACAACAACTTGGGATGACACAACTCAGTCAGCTACAAGCTCATATAAGCTTGAGCTTACAGGTGCACTTGCAGACAACTATGTAGTAGAAGGTACAACAACCGGAACAACAACTATGACAGGTACTTTCAAGATCAAAGACCTTGATGGAAACTTGTTGTTCGATAACATTTCGCTTACAGGTGGTACTGCAGCTACTAACAATGCTACAACTAAGGTAACATCTGCAACAATTACAGCTAGCAAAGTTACAGCTTCTAAGTCTACAGCAGCTATGGCAGCTTACTATGATAAGGACGGTAACAAGATTGCAGCTAACGCACTTGAGAATTACTTCTCAGGTTCAGGCACAAATACTGTAGCAGTTCGTGGTGATGCAGGTCAGGTATATGATGCAGTTGGTAACCTTGAGACTCTTGCAACAGGTGACGTTTCTACAACTAAGGACAAGACAGCAGCTCTTCAGGTAGGTCTTCATGTGGGTGCTGACGCAACAGGTAATAACCAGATCACAATGAACATCGACGCTATGAGCGCTAAGGGACTTGGAGTTAACTTCCTTAAGGTTGATGGCACAGATGACAAGAATGCACTTTCAGCTATTGAGACAATCAAGACAGCTATCCAGAAGGTATCTACACAGAGATCTTCACTCGGTGCTATTCAGAACAGACTTGAGCATACAATCAACAACTTGAATAACGTAGTTGAGAACACCACAAGTGCTGAATCTGCTATCCGTGATACAGATATGGCTACTGAGATGGTTAAGTACTCTAACAACAATATTCTTGCTCAGGCAGGTCAGGCTATGCTTGCACAGTCTAACCAGTCTAACCAGGGTGTTCTTTCACTCTTAGGTTAATTGGTACTTAATTAGATTCAAATATTAGCTTCCGCCGCTATTGCGGCGGGAGCCAACTGTAGAAGCTAATTAAGGTATGTGCTGGTACCCGGCGGACACAGTTAAGATTACAACCATAATAAGAAGAATCAACCCCGATGTTAATCGGGGTTTTCTTGTGTAAAAAACAAAAAATAAAAAAATATAAAAAAGGGGTTAAGTAATTAAAAAGTCTGTCGATAAATATATTGAAAACAACATTAGTACAGCAGCTAGTGTTGATATAGTAACTGTAACTATAGGGATATAAATGCAGGAAGCATTTCAAGGAGGAATCTTATTATGGTAGTACAGCACAATCTTACAGCAATGAACTCCAACAGAATGTTGGGAATAACAACTAAGTCACAGGCAAAGAGTACTGAGAAGTTATCATCAGGTTATAGAATTAACCGAGCAGCAGATGACGCTGCAGGACTTTCAATCAGTGAGAAGATGCGTAAACAGATCAGAGGTCTTACACAGGCTTCAGCTAACGCACAGGATGGTATCTCTGCAGTACAGACAGCTGAAGGTGCTCTTGGCGAAGTTCAAGACATGCTTCAGAGAATGAACGAACTTGCAGTTAAAGCAGCTAACGGAACTAACTCAACTGATGACCGTTCTTATATTCAGAACGAGATTGATCAGCTTTCAACAGAAATCGACCGTGTAGCTGAGACAACCAAGTTCAATGAAAGTTACTTACTTAAAGGCGACAAGACAGCTGAGAAAAATTACAGCTTTGCATATAAGAAGTTTGGTGCAGCTGAGACAGGTGCAGCAACATTTGCAGTTGATGCAGCCACAAACCTTTCAATCGGTACAAAGTGGACAGCTCAGGCAGCAAGTACAGAGAAGATTCAGGATGAGATTAACGAGCTTATGAACTCATTCAAGAATCAGGGTGTTGGTATTACATGGTCATCAAAGTATGACGATGTCATCGGACAGGCATCCAGCGGATATACAATTCAGCTTACAGGTGCTCTCGCAGATAACTATGTAGTAGAAGGTACAACTAATCAGACAACAGGTGTGGGAACATTTAAGATTAAAGACCTTGATGGAAACTTGTTGTTCGATAACATTTCGCTTACAGGTGGTAGCCTTGCAACAGCTACAAGCAAGAATGTATCTGCCTCTGCAACTATTACAGCAAGCCAGATTACTGCTACTAAGTCTACAGGTGCTCAGGCGGCATACTATGATAAGGATGGAAATAAGATTTCCGGTAATGCACTTGAATCATATTTTGCAGGCGATGTATCAGGCACACCTACAGTTAGAGGTGATGCAGGTCAGGTATATGATGCGGTTGGTAACCTTGAAGAGCTTAAGCCGGCAGACGTTTCTTGTACAAAGGATAAGATTGCAGCTTTACAGCTTAGCTTACAGGTAGGTGCCGATGCTACAGGTAATAACCAGATTACAATGAGCCTTGAAGCTATGACAGCTAAGGGACTTGGCGTTAACTTCCTTAAGGTTGACGGTATTGATGATAGCAATGCACTTTCAGCAATTGAGACAATTAAGCAGGCTATTCAGAAGGTATCTACACAGAGATCTGCACTCGGTGCTATTCAGAACAGACTTGAGCATACAATTAACAACTTGGATAACGTTGTTGAAAATACAACAAGTGCTGAATCTGCTATCCGTGATACAGATATGGCATCTGAGATGGTTAAGTACTCTAACAATAACATCCTTGCTCAGGCAGGTCAGTCAATGCTTGCTCAGGCTAATCAGGCTAACCAAGGTGTACTTTCACTTCTTCAGGGCTAATGATAAGCAGGAAATATTAAGATTATCAGATAGGGAGGACCAACTTGTCCTCCCTATTTTTGTATCAGGGTCAGAGGCATATAGAGCGGCTTGATAAGATATTTTGAGTATTTGAGATTGATAGGGGATAGGTAAGAGTATGGGATTGCCAATATCGGTATGTATTATTGCAAAAAATGAAGAGAAGTACATAGATGGTTGTTTACAGAGGCTAATACGTCATGATTGGGAAATTGTAGTGGTTGATACAGGCTCAACAGATTCGACGGTTGATATTGCTAAAAAGTATACAAATGCCGTATATCACTATAACTGGTGCGATGATTTTTCAAAAGCACGAAATTATGCTGCGAAAAAGGCAAAGAATGATTGGATACTGACAATTGATTGTGATGAATATGTTGAAAAAGTTAATATAGATGAAATAGGTTCTCTTCTAACGGAATATCCTTATGGGATTGGTGATTTTTGCAGAACAGATTTGATTAAGTGTGACGGAGCGGTCAATGTAGAATATACTATGGCTTCCAGAGTATATGACAGACGATATGTGCGATATGAAGGCCGCATTCATGAACAGCTTGTGCGAATTGACGGTAAGAAGAAAGCATCGGCTACGCTTAATATGGAAGTTATTCATTATGGTTATTTCAACTCTGTAGAAGATAATCATGCAAAAGACGAACGAAATATACGCTTGTTACATAAGTCGCTGGATGAAGAACCGGATAATCCATATGTATTGTTTCAACTGGGACAGTCATATGCAGCTTTGGGGCGTGATGTAGAAGCATATGAAGCCAGGATGCGGGCATTAAGACTGGCTCCGCCCGTTGAAGCTCCTTATATGGCACCGCTCATAGTTGCGTTTGGACAAAGTGCATTGAAGCTTGGTTATTATGAAGAGGCGATGGAGCTGGAATATTATTTTGACAGTATGCATGATTGGGCAGATTATATGTTTGTGTTGGGTCAGATATATTTTGCAATGGGACGAGGCGAAGATGCGATTAATGCATTTATACTGGCACAGAATTGTAAGAGATTGTTATCTCAGGGTATGAATACATATTTCCCGCTCAATGCACTCAGCGTAATATATGACAGCATAGGCAAAAAAAAGGAGGCAGCTGAATGTGAAGAAAAAGCGCAAGAGTATCTGCGAGCTGCCGCAAAACAATTGGAACAGAATATTAGAGATATGTAGTAATCTTGGATGAATTAGAATATGAGAAGACGTGGAAAAAGACAAATTGAAGAATTTTTGAATGGTATCCGTGTCGCAAACGGTGAGATTGTATCCTTAATAAATGATGGAAAGGCACATTTGGCATTGGAGTTATTGACAAACTGCCAGAATATAGCAATAAATGTTGGAACAATAATCGAAAATGCCCAAGGGGAAGGCTTTGTTACAATTAAGTATTTGGAAGAATACTGTGAGCTTCTATTTTCGATATATGAGGACATAAATTCAGGTGAGTTTGATGTATCTGTGATATCGGACAATCTGGAAAAGAGTTTGGGCAAGGTATGTAACAGTGTTCAAAATGATATAGAAGTCAGACGCGAAGTCGTTTTTATGCCATATAAAGCAAGCATGTGGGATGCACTTGAAAGTATATATCTTAAGATGCGTGATGACCCTACAGTTGATGCAAAACTTGTTCCCATTCCGTATCAACCGGTGGATGAGAACGGTAATACCGGTGAATTCATATGCGAGGCAGATAAATATGATAAAAGTCTTGATGTAATCGATTGGACAGAGTATAACCTTGAGGATAGACCGGATGCTATATATATTCATAATCCGTATGATGAGTATAATAAGGTGACACGCGTACATCCGCGCTTTTTTGCTTCTAATCTGTCAAAATATACGGACGAGCTTATATATGTGCCGTATTTTGTGTTGCCGGAGATTGATCCGAATAATCAGATTGCAATTGACAGGATGAAACATTTCTGTTATTTGCCGGGAGTATTTTATGCGGATAAGGTGATATTACAGTCTGAGAATATGGCAAAGATATATAAGACAGAGTTTCGCAGAGCAGCATTGGAAAACGGAATTCCGCAGGAAATACTGACCGAAGAGAAGTTGGATGCCAAATTCTTGGGAACCGGTAGTCCGAAGTTCGATAGAGTGATGAATTTATCGGAGACGGAGTATGATATTCCAAAAGAATGGAGAGACATCATATATAAGGCAGATGGGAGTCGTAAGAAGGTAGTACTTTATAATACGACGGTTGTGGCAATGCTTCGGGAGCGTGCGAAGATGCTTGATAAAATCGAATGGGCACTTAATGTGTTCTATGAGAATAGGGATAAAGTGGCACTTCTGTGGAGACCGCATCCGTTACTTCGTAACACGATTGCGTCGATGGAGGGTGAATTGTTAGAGCGTTATGATGCGATTGTGGCCAAATATCGCACGGATGCTTGGGGGATATATGATGATACTCCCGATATGGATAGGGCAATTGCGATAAGCGACGCATACTACGGTGATGGCAGTTCTGTGGAAACCCTGTATGAAAAGACCGGCAAACCGATTATGATACAGAATGTGGATGTAAAGAATTGAAATATGTAAACGGAGTGAAGCGAAGGTGCATGCCTTCGCTTTATTTGGTTAAAGAAATGAGGAAAAAATGTCGATATAGATAGTGGTGAAGTGGTGAAATTAGCTGATAGTTATGGCGGTTTCATTAGCAATATAAATAATATATGAGGACGTAGGTGAAGAATGCATAAGGTTATATTGTGGGGAATGGGCGATGGATATAATAGATTTGTTTCATATCGTGGATATGAGCAAGTCGAAATTGTGGCGCTTGTAGACAGCGGTAATATGTATCATAGTCAAATAGATGGAATTCCAATAATTAATCCGAAAAGCATACGCGATAAGAACATTTATTTTGAATATATTGTCGTTACTGTAGTTTCGAAACAGTATTTTGAAGAGATAGTTTCTGAAGCTGAAAAACTAGGAATTTATAGAGAAAAAATAATTCCGCTTAGGGTTTTTCAAATTCCATTTTTTAATTTTGATGATTATATTCGAATAAAGGAATCGAATATTAGTATTGTGTCGGATTACTGCTTGGGCGGATTTCTATATCACAAATTCGGGTTGAAATTTTTGTCTCCTACTATAAATATGTTTTCGACAAATGATAATTATATCAAATTTATAGAAAATATGGATAGATATATGAATATGCCAATGGTTGAAACCACTGATACAATTAATAATACATATTTAGGGAGGTTTACGTTTCCAAGAGGATACGTTGGCGATGTGGAATGGATTTTTAATCATGCACTGGACTTTGAAGAGGCAGCGGAACGGTGGGAAAAGGGTGTAAGTAGATTCAATTGGGAAAACTATATTGTGTTGATGACAATTCGAAGTGATGAAATGGCATATCGTTTTAATGAATTGCAAATTGCCAATAAAATTGGGTTTTATTGGAAGGATTTAAAACTTGAAAATGTAGTCTGCTTAAAAGAATGGGATTCCCCTCAGATTAGACAACGATTTGGCTACGATTTTGCACGATATGTGAATGAAATTGCAAATGAAGGGTTTGGTGTTAGGGCGATTGATTGGATGAATGTCTTGCTACATAAAAAAACAATAACACGAGTGGATTGACTTTTTGTAATGAAAGAGAATTGTAATATGACTAAAAATAAAATTTCTGTAATTTTACCATCATATAATGTTGTTGATTATATTGTTGATGCAGTCACAAGCGTATTAGAGCAAACTCTGAAAGAAATCGAGATAATATGTGTTGATGCAGGATCTGAGGATGGGACTTGGGAAAAATTGGAATACTTTGCGAATCTGGATTCTAGAGTGATATTGATTAAGTCTGATAAAAAGAGCTATGGATATCAAGTTAACTTAGGATTAGAGATTTCACAAGGCGAATATATTGCAATTGTAGAAACGGATGATTTTGTGCAGCCGGAAATGTATGAAGTGTTGTATTCATTGGCGGTAGCAAATGATTGCGATTATATTAAAGCAAACTATAGGGCATATTGGACCCAGAATGATGGAAAGAAGATTTTTACAATTCGCGAGAATTTACAAAAAAAGGAATTGTATGGCAAAGTAATTTCACCAAAGGAATATACAATACTAGGGACAGATGATTGGTACTTGTGGACGGGAATATATAAAAGAGAACAAATTGAAAAAAACCATATTAGATTGTCTGAAAGTAAAGGCGCAGCATTTCAAGATATAGGATTTTTGATTAAGACTATTCAACATGCGGATAGGGTTATGTACATTGATGATAAATTATATAACTATTGCATTGATCGCGAGGGAGCATCTTCAAGACAGAATAGGAGTTTGGAATATTCCTATACAGAATTTAAAAGTTTAATGAAATATCCGAGAAGTGAGAAATGGGAGAATGAGTTATTTTACCATAGGATGCTTAGGTCATTTATGTGTTGCGTATCAGAAATTTACTTTAATGATTGTGAAGAGAAACAAGAGTATATAAGGTGGTTCATAGAGAACTTACAGAGAGCATTAGAAAAAGATTATCTCAATGTTTCTGTTATTAATGAGTCAATATGGTCAAATTTCAATTTGTTATGTTCTGATATTGAAGAATACTTTTATGAACGTGAAAAATGGAAGAATAGGATTATTAATGCACTACGTGAGAAAGAGATATTGTCGATTGTTATCTTTGGCTGTGGAAATTATGGATATGATGCATATAAATGGACAAAAAGAGAATGTATTAACCTATTAGGATTTATGGATAATAACGAGGAACTTTGGAATACTCGCATTGATGGGATTCGTGTTTTTTCACCAAATGATATAGCAAGTATAGATCAAGCGACAGGATTTGTTATTGCGAATGAGAAGAGTTATTTGCAGATAAGAGATCAATTGCTGCTTAATAGTATTTCAGAAACAAGAATATATAGATATAGGTAAGCTTGAGGTTGTGTGGAGAATTGATTATGGATGAAATAGTGCTGTCTATTATTATGCCGGTATATAATGATCGTGAATATCTTGAAGATAGTATTAATAGCGTTTTCAATCAATCATTAATGGGGATAGAACTCATATGTATTGATGATGGCTCAACGGATGGCTCTTATGAATACATTGTTGAGGAAAGCCAGAAACATCAGAATATGGTGTGTTTGCGGCAATGCCATAATGGAAGTGGAACAGCAAGGAATAAGGGTATTGAGGTTGCCCGCGGGAAATATGTAGCTTTCTTGGATGCAGATGATATGTATTACGATAACGTGGCACTGGAGCTAATGGTTATGATGTGCGAAAAACATAATGTCAGTATCTGCGCCGGATATAGGAAAGAAATGTATGACAATCACGTAGTGAATGGACACTTTCTGGATGGATTTGTAATAAAGAATGCTGAAGGAACATTAATAAAGTTCGAACAGTTTCAAAATGATTATGATTTTCAAAATTTTATTTTCGCTAAGTCAGTTATTGTGACTAATGAAATTAGATTTCCTAATTATCTTAGATATCAAGATCCACCGTTTTTACTTGAGATGCTTGTGACTTGTGGTGAATTTTGGCTTGTTCCAAATTATGTCTATTGCTATAGAGTAGGGCAATTCCCCTATTCGAAATTGGTAGAATATGTTAATTATGTGCTCATGGGAATAAAGGATACTTTGAAAGTTGCGATAGAAAATGACTATCGTATCCTGTATGAAAGGATAATTGCGAGATTAAATAGGGATTATTACAGTGCAATCCTTGATGGCAATAATGATGAAGTCTCCTTATTATTGGAAGAGATTGAAGGCTTAAATAGAACATATAGCAATCATACAAGAATTGCAGTCTATGACGTTATCCAGAAACAATTGATGCTTCGAGATTTGTGGGGAGATGAATTGGCGCGGGAAGAATTAGTGTCAAACTACAGTGCCGATTTTTCAATTTATAGACATATTGCCAGAATTTCAATGTTTGGTAAAACACTAGTTGATATGTTTGAGAAATTTGAAATCAAAAAAGTGTCAATATATGGCTATGGTGAAATCGGTCAGTTGGTAATAAATTGTATTTGGGGAAAAGTACAAATATTGCATATCTATGACAGAAATAGGTGTGGGGAAGAAACGAAGCATGGAATAATTGAGAACCCAGATGATATTGATGTTAATGACAATGAGATAATAGTAATTACGCCGGCTAATGCAGTACAATCAATTTCGTTTGATTTAATTCAGCATGGAGTAAGTAGGAAGAGAATTTATGCAATAGACACGTTGCTCTCAATTTTTGATTCAAACGAATATTGCGATAATGGACTTGTGTCAAAAAGGCAGTTTTTGATTACTGGTGCACAATTTCAAAATAAAGGTGCCCAGGCAATGTTGTTTGTAACAATGCATGAAATACGAAAAAGATTCCCAGATGCAATTATATGGTATCTTCCGGTCGATTATAATATGAGGTATTCGACAGAACTAAAGGAGAAATATAGATTACTCTTTCTGACAGATGGATATCAATTGAGATCGCAACTGTTTGCGATTGCAAATAATTTAGATGCAATAATTGACGTGAGTGGGTACGCTCTATCTTCATACTGGAACAATGAGTGGTATATTACAAATTTACGTATAGCACAGAATTATGAAATACCAATGTATATTATGCCCCAATCGTTTGGCCCATTTGATTATGATATTGAAAAAGTTGATGAAATCAAGCATTTGTTAAGTAATATGAAAGCTATATATGCCAGAGAAAGGAACGGATATGAACTACTAACAAAGGAACTTGGATTGAATAATGTTTATGAATCAAATGATTTAGTACTACAGTGTGGTAGTGTTGATTTAAATAACATTTTTACAAATATCGTCACTCAAAGTATCAGCAAGATTGAAACAAATAGTGTTGCTGTAATACCGAATGTGCGCATTTGCGAATTTTCATCAACAGGGTATGCGCTTTCGTTATATAAAAGAATAATAGATGAATTGCTTTTACTTGGAAAGAATATTTATGTTGTTCCCCATTCGGATGATTTAGTATTATGTAAGCAAATAATTAATAACTATATAAACAAAGAAGAAGTTCAAATTGTCGGTGAAGAGATGGATTGTATTCAGTTTAAGGCGTACATTTCCCAGTTTGATTATGTTATTTCTTCTAGATTTCATGCGATTGTTCATTCGTGTAAAATGAGAGTTCCTTGTATTGCCATAGGATGGGAAGAAAAATATGTGTCATTAATGCATGTATTAGAACAAGAAGATATGTGCTTTGATACATTTAGTGACATCAAATTAGTTTTATCTGCTATTCACGTGATGGAAAATGAATATAAAAGTCGAAAAGAAATTATTAGTAAGGCAATTAGTGAAATTGAAAAAGCGAATTGTTTTGATGTTTTGAATAATATGGAGTGAATTATTATGGGAATAGATTGCTTTCCTGTTTTTTACGCTGCAGTATCTAGGCAAGATAGTGTCATAGGCGCTTCATCTTCAGGTGGAATATATTATGAACTATGTAATTATGTAATATCTCAAAATGGAATTGTGTATGGTGCAGCATATTCAGATAGTATGCATGTTCATCATATTAGATGTGAGCAGATTAGTGAGATTTCTGCGACGCAAAAATCAAAGTATATGCGCAGCAATATTGAAAAATGTTATAACGAAGTTTTAAAAGATTTAGGACAAGGGAGAATTGTACTTTTTTCAGGAACAGGCTGTCAAATTGCAGGCTTGAAGCGGTTTGTTGGAGAGGAATATGATCGACTAATAACATGTGAAGTGGTTTGCCATGGAGCTCCGCTTAATATTGCTTTGGAAAAGTATATAGAAGAAAAGCAAAAAAAAGTGAGTTCGAAGTTAAAGCATATTGATTTTCGCGATAAGCGTAACGGATGGAGTCATAATTGCATTTTAGAGTGTTATGCAAACGGAAACGAAGATGTAATATTAAGCTGTGATCATATGGTTCATAAATTATATTTAGATGGGATAAATATGGAGAAAGCATGTGGGTTATGCAAGTATCAGAGACTACCGCGAATTGCAGATATTACCCTTGCAGATTTTTGGAGATATGCAGGTGAAAAAATCCCCAACCATGGTGATCGGGGGATAAGTCTTGTAGCAATAAACTCTGAACATGGAAATAGTGTGTTACGGAGCATATCTGATAGAATATTTTTAGATGAGGTTACAATTGATGAGGCAATAGAGAGCTGTCGCCATATGTCGAAAGCACCATATGAGCACCCGTCACGTGATGCTTTTGAATTTTTTTTAAAGCAGAACACGAGGAGTTATTCGGAGATATATGACTTGTTTAGCGAATTTGGCGAAGTTGTTTTGCCGGATTCTCTGAGAATGACGGATGAAATCGATGAACAGTTAATTCTTGAGACATTTTTGACGGATACGCATGAAATAGTATATTTAACGGATTCAGAGAAAGGGGTAAAGGGAGTTATAACCTTTGGAGAGTTTTTAGCAAACTATCCCCAAGGAAATTTCGGAGTAAACTATAAATATAAGCGCGTCTATCTTAATGATGAATGCGTAAATGAAATTCGAAGTATATTTGACAAGCAACCCAAAATAAACAGAATTCCGGTTTTGGATGAGAGTAATCATATTGTTTGCGAAGTGAGAAGATGGTCACGCGTGAATGGGAGAGATGATAAAAGAAAATTTGATTTGCTTGCAGAAATCTTGGAAAAGCAGGGAATACATACGCTTTATATTAAGCGACCAGATATAGTTGAAGGATTTGAATATTCAGATATGCAACGTAGAAGAATGGAGGAAAAACTTTCATTTTCGCAAATGTTGCAGAACTATAAAAAATATGAAAGTGAATTAAATGATGTTTTGAGAAAGAAGACATCAGAAAAATATTTGGATGAATTGGGTCATATTCCTCCTATAGTACATTTTAATAATAGGTACTATCACATTGACAGTGAATCGAAATATATTAATGTGATTGATGGAAAAAGAAGGACATGTGCTACACCAAACGAATATGAAAAGACAGTGGTTTTATATGGTAGATGTGGTGTGTTTGGTTATGCGGTTGAGGATAATGAGACCATTTCATCTAGGCTACAAGAACGTTGCAACGAGAGTGCGATAAGTGTAAGAGTCATTAATAATGGATTATGGGGTGGTGGAAATGCTGAAATAGTATGGAATATTTATCAAGACATTATAACGAAGAGATTATCGGCAAATTGTATTGTAATAATCTATATGAACGTTCCGCAGATTTCGAATCAATTTGTTTCATACTTTGATACAACTGAGTATTTTCATATGCACTTGAATGAGAAGGTGAATTTTTATGATATCCCAGGACATATGAATGCAGATGGATATTCAATTGTTGCAGATTATATTTTCGGAAAATTGGAAGAGCATAATTTCTATTTTGATGAAAAGCATGTAATTGATAAAAGGATGGATTTACATTATGTGACACAGGATATAGCTGAAATTGATGAATATATTTGTACGCAAAAAAAGGAACTAGGAGAGAGATTTACAAATAAGACAATAGGTGCAATTGTGATGAATTGTAATCCATTTACAAAAGGGCATTATTATCTTATTTCGGAAGCATTGAGGATAGTTGATGAACTTATTGTTTTCGTTGTTGAAGAAAATCGCTCACAATTTGAATTTGATATGCGGTTTGAGATGGTTAAGGCAGGCGTTGTCAAATTGAAAAATGTTCATGTCATTCCAAGTGGAAAATTTATTATTTCAACTAAGACATTCCCTGAGTATTTTACAAAGGAGACAAGGCAGACGGCAGAAGTTTGTCCGGTGACGGATGTTACAATTTTTGCAGAATATATAGCTCCGGCATTTAATATTTCAAAACGATTTGTTGGGACGGAACCGATAGATAGTGTAACGAATTGCTATAATCGTACTCTTCGGGAAATATTACCTCAATATGGTGTAGAAGTAATTGAAATCCCGAGGTTACAAATTGGAGGTGAATATGTCTCAGCATCGCTGGCAAGAAATGCCATAATAAAGAGAGATATTGTTTCGATGAAACAATTATTGCCGCAGAGTACAATTGATATTATTGGTGAGGTAGTGGATTGAAGTATAGATTAAAGATTCCTGGTAAAGTAGCAAGAAAAAATGAACACGTATATTTTGTGCCGGCAAATTTTCCGTGGTTATGCATGTATGATATTGTTACTGAAACGGTCAATATAATTGTGCGAATGCCTGGATGTGGAGAGGAGTTTTTTGATTGTTATTTTGATGGTGATATGTTGTGGTGCGCTTCTTTACATTCCGGAGTGGTAGTAAAGATTGATTCCAAATTTGCAACGCAAGTATTTGAACGTCAACCAAGAACGCGGGTTGCCCTATCGACATATATGTGTGAAGGTGGAATATGGATATTTCCACGTGACAGCGCTGACGATATTGAGTATTTCGATTTTGCTTCAAAAGCATATACAAGGCTAAAAATTGGTGCAGAGGATACGACACAATGCAAGAGATATGTAGCGGCGTATTGTGAGAGCAATGATATTGTTTTGGTTTCTCGCAATGATTGTATAATTTATTATGTTGATGTGAAAACAGCAAGAGAAACGCAAGAGGTATTATGTAGTGATTGTCGAATACAATCATTTGATTCATATAAAGAAGGAAAATACTATCTTGTACAGCGCGACGCGGTGAATGAGTTACTAATTGCTAATGGCGCTAAGATGAGAGAATTGTCTTTGCCTTTGAAGAATGGTGATTATTATCCGCGTTTACTTGTTGAAGAGGATATATTTATTGCATATGGAGAGGAATTTTTTGTATTTGATAGAAAAAGTCATAAAATGAAGACTAGCTTAAAGATTGATAGCAGTTATATTAGTGGATCGCTTTTTAGGCAATATGTGAGAGCAGAAAATACGATTCACTTTTTTCCATTAAATGCAAATAAAGGGGTATCATATAATCTTGAAACAAATGCATATTCATTATTTGATATGTATATTGATGTTAGCATCAATTTGATAGAACGTCCGTACTTTTTCGAAGGCGAAATTGAATTAGTGGATTATTTGGGAAGTGTTACTAATGATAATAAATCAAATTAAAGAAAAAAATGTATACATATACGGAGATGAAAGATTCTCTAGAGATTTCATGTATGTGTTTGATAGTATAACCATTGTAGATGTGTTTGATGATGTAGAGTCTAGCTTTGCTAAAGAGTGGGAAAGCAATTGTGACAAGTTGAAGGAAAATGCATTTATTATTGTCTGCAAGTATGAAAAGGAAAAGGCAATATGTAATCTGGAAAGTGCAGGATACATTAGAAATAAGGATTATGCAATAGCAGATTCTTTTTTTCCATTGCTAGATTTTCCAATAAAAAAAATATCTCAAGAACGTAATGTTTACATATGGGGAACTGGAGATGATGGAAGATTTTTTTGGTCATCATATCTAAATAAACATCCGGAAGTGCAGATAAGAGGGTTTATTGATGAGAATAAAAGTAGACAAGAAATGTCATTTGCAGGATATCAAGTTTATTCTTCGCAATATGTATTAGAGACCGATAAGAGTGCATTTTTTGTAATTGCATCGAGAAAGTATTATTGGGAAATATCTACAAAATTAAAAGAAAGTGGTAAAGAACAGGATACTGATTATGTGTCATATATTGCCATTAATTCAGATGCATCATATATGATGAGAAGGACTGTGTATGATGTTCCTAAGTCGGAATACTTGTGCCCAAAGTTTTTTAGGCAGATTGAATTAAAAACGGAGGGAAGGCCTTTAATTTGTGGAGGAATGCCAATGTTATTGAATTTAGGCGTTCCGCTATATTATTCCGAATGGCGTAATGTCTGGCAATCAAATGTTATGAAAGTTGCACGATTATCTGCGATTAATGGAACTTATTCGTTTTGCAATACAAAAGCATGCTCACATATGAGGGAATCAGGCAATTGCGAATATAATGTGAATAACATTGAACAAATTGCGAATCTTTCAGAAGAGGAATTAACATTTCAAAGGCAAAAAAATAGAGTTTCTGTGGATAAGGTATATAATGCGGAGAACTATAATACTATAGTAGCGGATTATCCTGATACATTTCAGTTTGGATGGGATGATAGTTGCAATTTACATTGTCCATCCTGTAGAGAATGCGTACATGTTGCATCAGAGGAAGAAAATGCTAGACTACAATGTTTTACGGATAGGATATATGATTTGTGCTACAATCATGCGAAAAAGGTGAAAATTGCCGGATTGGGAGAAGCATTCGCAAGCAAACAGTATATGCAGATGTTGTTTGATGAAAAGTTTGCTAAAAAAGTAAAATCACTAGGGGTGTTATCAAATGGACTGTTGGCAACTCCTGATAATATGAATCGAATTCTCGAAATATGGCAAGATGTAAACGTTTTTATTTCAATGGATGGTGCCACAGCAGAAACGGCTGAAATGCTACGAGCTGGCATAAATTTTGAGAAATGGAAGCAGAATATGAACTACATTTCGAAACTGAAACGTGAGGGAAGAATAAATAAGTTGGCTTTCAATTTTGTTGTTCAGCGAAGTAACTTTCGTGAAATGCCACTGTTTGCTGAAATGTGTTTGGCGTATGGGGCGGATTATATTAAGTATAGTCAGATTTTTAATTGGGGTAGTTACTCTGAACAGGAATTTGAAGAGCAGATATCAATGTTTTATTCAACGGGAGAGCCCAAAGAGGAATTACGCAATTTGATAGACAGTAATTCTATTTTTCTTGATGAACGGATACATTTGTTCAAATGGGTTAATTGGTGAGAACGATGATATGAAAGGATAGTAAGATGAATATAAGTGAAAAGATTGATAAGTTACAAGAATTTAGAAATAAGTTATGTGATGATGAATCAAAACGTCTGTTTGATATTAGATTTGATTTCATGGTAAATCGTGATGTTGATTTGCTTGAGCGTATGTTATGCAATGAGACAATTAAGTATAGTAAAACATCATATTGTTATGCGCTGGAACATTATTTTACGCAATATCCTGAAATGAGAAAGGCTCCAATAGTAGTATTTGGAGCTGGAAAAGCGGGAGCTCGTACGATTAGAACGCTCAAATTTATGGGTATGGAGATTTCACATGTTGTTGATAATAACTATTCGAAGGTAGAAGAAATTGAAGGCATTATAGTAGAGAATCCTGCAATACTTGCAACGGAAAAAGATAAAAATGTAATAATAATTTCAGTTTTTGACTATCAGAAAAAACTGGAAATATTCTATCAATTATTTTATGCAGGAATAAAACTGGATAGAATATTTATGCCCAAAGAGGGTGGGATTTGGTGTGATTATGGAAATCAATATTTTGATCTTGATAACATGCGTATTAATGAGAAAGGTGAAATATTTCTAGATGCCGGTTGCTATAATGGGGTAACATCTATTAAGGCAAAAGAATGGTGTAATAATAGATTGAATAAGGTATATGCATTTGAACCGGACGGAAGTAATTATGCGTTGTGTGATTCGCGGTTAAGAGAACTTGGTTGCGAGTATGAGCTGATTAGAGCTGCGACGTGGAGTGAAAGGACGGAATTGCATTTTGAGGAAAATGATTTTGGCCAGGCATCGAAAGTATGTAATTCCGGTTTGTGTACGGTACAAGCCGAATCGATTGATAATGTTTTGAGTGGTAAACCGGTAACATACATAAAGTTGGATGTTGAAGGAAGCGAGTTGGAAACGTTAAAAGGTGCAGAAGAGACAATCCGCAGATATCGTCCCAAATTGGCTGTTTCGATATATCACAAAGCGGAAGATATTATGGAGTTACCGTTGTATATTGATTCTCTCGGACTGGATTACAAGTATTATATCAGGCATTATCAGAGCAGATGGTGTGAAACTACGCTATATGCAATTTAGTAATATGTAGAATTGTATTATACTATATTGTATAGGCGGAGCCACAGCGGAGGAGTTATATGACAACAGCAATTATTTTGGCAGCAGGTACAGATAGAAGATTCGGGATGGATATTCCCAAACAGTTTGTTAATGTCAATAACAGACCGTTGGTTGTATATACACTTGAGCGATTTGAACATCATGAGCAGATTGATGAGATAATTGTCGCTTGTCTTGACGGTTGGCAGGAGCTTGTCAGAGCATATGCCACACAGTTTGGGATAAGTAAACTTAAGAACATTATTACGGGCGGAAGAAATGCTCAGGAATCCACTCATAAAGTATTGCAGTTTATGAAGGACACACATGATGTTAATGATATAGTGGTCATTCATGATTCGATAAGACCGCTCGTCACTGATGAAATAATTACCAGAAGCATTGACGAATGCAAGAAGAACGGAATGGGAGTGGCTGCAACAAATGTAATGGATAATATTATGCGCTCTGATAATAAACATGACGGTAATGTCAGTATTGATAGAGATGAGATAATGAAGATACAGACTCCTCAGACGTTTAGATATGGTTACATATCTGATATTCATGAGAGAGCTGTGAGAGAAGGCATAGTCGGATTCTGGGACAATAGTTCGCTGCTTACCAATCTGGGAGAGAAAGTTCATTTCTCGGAAGGTTCAGGTAGAAATCACAAAATAAATACAGTAGATGATCTTGAATTGTTCAAGGTTATATATAAAATGACGCAGGAAGAGTAGCATATATGAATATTGCGCTTATATTAGCCGGTGGTATCGGAAACAGAACAGAACAGGATATTCCCAAGCAGTTTATGAACGTATATGAGAAACCTCTCATCATATATACGCTTGAGAATTTTGAACGAAATAAAGATGTTGATGCAATACTTGTTGTCTGTCTGGATGGATGGCATGAAGTGTTGAGGGCATATGCGGCCAATTACAATATTACAAAACTTAAGTGGATTATTTCCGGCGGAAGCGATGGACAGCAATCCGTGTCTAACGGTATCAGATTTCTTGCAGACAAATGTAAAGAAGATGACATTGTCTTGATACATGATGCCATTCGACCTTATATTACCGATGCAATCATATCGGGGGCGATAGATAGCGCAGTGATGTACGGTTCCGGTCTTAGTGCAGTAAGATGTCAGGAGACAATTGTCAGAACGGATGATGGTATAACCGGCAAAATCAATATACCCAGGACGGATATTATGCGTGTACAGACGCCGCAGGCATATAGGTATGGATTGGTACAGAAAGCACTTGAACGTGCCGATAGAGAGCATATAACCGGTGAAGTTTATATCAATACATTGATGTTACGGTTGGGAATGGAACTTCATTTTTCGGAGGGGACCGATAAGAATGTGAAGATAACGACAGTCGATGATTTGGAAATATTCAAATCGCTGTTGTGTATGGAACGCGAAGATTGGATAAAATAGATTCATGTATTGAAAATGTGGTGGGGTAAATGGGCGAACTGGAATTCTTGAAAAATTGCAACGAAGTATATATTGTGGGTAATCAATCACGTGGACGTACGTTCAAGTGTTATCTTAATCTTCTTTTTCCACATATAAAGATAATTGCGTTTTTAGTTGATAATGTAGATGTCGCTACGGTTGAACGCGTTCCGGTGATGTTGCTTGATTCGGTAAAACCCAAAGAGGGAGAACGCGAGATACCGGTGTATATTGCTACGGGTATCGCACATCATAACACCATAATAAGTAAACTCACTTACAATGGATTTAAGACAATACGTCCGATAACACCTACGGTAGATAATGAATTTCGTACGGAATATGCGCGAAGGCGTTTTATCGGTAAAGGTTGGAAACTTAATATGATTGATGACCTTGCAACGCAATCACGTGGAACCAAAGCAGCAAAAGAATATGACAATGGTGTCACTTTTGCTGTGTATTGCGCAAATTCCGATCATGATACACCTCTTGAAAAGCCATATGTATATCCGGACTATGAACATCCCATACATGTCGGAGCATCGCTTGCTCGCAGACGTTTGCCGGGGTGTATTCTCATGGACAATCTTGGAAATAATATATCTGATAAAAATATCCAGTATTGTGAATTGACAGCTCTATATTGGGCATGGAAACATTCCGATGCCGATTACATCGGGATATCGCATTATCGCAGACATTTTATACTGCCGGATAATTGGCAACAGATTGTTATAGATAAGTCGATTGATATAATTATGCCTGTTCCGACTACGGTTACACCTTCGGTAGAACATAATTATTTTGCACGACATGGTATAGAAGAATGGGAATCGATGATGCAGATATTCCTTGAATACGGTGTCAGAGAAAAAGAGACAGTTGAGAAGATTTTTTCGGACACAATGTATTTTCCCTGCAATATGTTTATAATGCGTAGAGAGATATTGGATGATTTGTGTGAGTGGATGTTCCCTATTCTTGACAGAATTGTTTGTGAAGTCGGCCGTAAACCTGATCCGTATCTTAACCGATATCCGGGATTTATCTCAGAACGACTTATATCTGTATATATAATTACAAATATGTTTAGATATAATATATTGTATGCCAACAAAGATTTCCTGAAGTGAGGATGACGATGGGATTGTATAGCAGACAAATAGCAGAAATAGCAAATGATGATGCAATTAAATATCTGGCAGGTAAGAAGATAATGCTAACAGGAGCATCGGGAATGGTAGGCAAGGCATTTATCGATGTTATCATGGAATACAATAAACATTGCAGCGTTGCAATTGAGGTTCTTGCGGTCTGCAGAGATGCAGATAGAGCTAATGAACGTTTTACGCAATATATTGATTCGCCGTATTTGCATATTATTGCAATGGATATCAATGAAGGAATAACGTATGATGAACATGTCGATATTATTATTCATGCGGCAAGTAATACACATCCTATACAATATTCCACAGATCCTGTCGGAACTATTGCCACTAATGTGATCGGTACGAAGAATCTGCTTGATTATGCGATTGCCTGCAATGTACCAAGATTTTGCTTTATTTCCTCCGTTGAAATATATGGTGAGAATACGTTGGGTACCGGTGCTTTTGCAGAAAATGATTTGGGATATATAGATTGTAACACTGTTAGGGCGGGTTATCCGGAGAGTAAGCGTATCGGTGAGACGTTGTGCAATGCATACGCGGCAAAATACGGAATAGAATTCAATATTGTCAGATTGAGTCGTTGTTACGGCCCTACGATGTTAACAAGTGACAGCAAGGCAATTGCGCAGTTTATTAAAAAGGCAGTAAACGGAGAAGATATTGTACTTAAAAGCGAAGGCAATCAGTTGTATTCTTATACATACGTAACAGATGCGGTAAGTGCAATTATGACAGTAATGTCATCAGGTATACCGGGACGGGCATATAACGTTGCCGATAAATTATCTGATATTACTTTAAAAGAACTCGCCGGACTGTTGGCAGATATCGGTGCTTCAAAAGTGGTATATGAATTGCCTGATGAGACAGAGAAAAAGGGATATTCTGCGGCGACAATTGCTACGTTGGATGCATCCGAACTTGAAAAGCTCGGATGGTGTGCGAAGATACATATGTCCGAGGGACTGCTTGACGTAGTTGATACATTACGCGGCTAGTCATTCTTATAGATTCAGAGTGGTTAATTCCATCGGAGTGTTTATTACATAATCCGGCTTTTCAATTTGACCGAAACCATAGGCTGCAAATACAATCGGAATGTTGGCGACGCTGCATGCATCGGCATCCATTTGTGTGTCGCCGACGTATATAGCATGCTTTAAATTGTGACGCGAACAGATTTGCAGAATGTTGTCAGCCTTGAGCAGACCTGTATCACCGGGACACAAATGGTCGTCAAAGTATTTACCGAATCCTGTTTTCTCAAGCATCAGCTCAATATATCCGGCTTGGCAGTTACTTACAATATAGAGCGGATATTTTCCATGGAGCAGTTTTAACATATCTTCGAATCCATCGTATACGCGACCTGCTTCTTTTTTCAGATATTCATCTTCATATTGAAAACATATCGGTGCAAAGGCTTCAAGATTAGCTTCAGTCTCATATGGGAGAATATCGCGAAGAATATCAATCATCGGTAAGCCAAACAGACCTTTTAGTCTTGATGCGGTAACCTGTTGCGAATATCCACCTTTTTTCAGGGCAGCATTCCAAGCATCTTCTACTACTATTGTTGAATCCCATATTGTTCCGTCTACGTCAAAAATAATACTGTCTGTCATCTTTTTCTCTTTCTGCTTTTGGCTAAAAATATAATCTATACGCCTTCATAATCAAAGGCAGGAATAAAGCTCTCTGCGGCAGCTTCGCCCTCTTGCGTAAAACCATTCTCGATTCCGATATCAATGGCATAATCTATAATTTTTTCGTATTCCTTTTTTGTCACTTTTCTGTGCAATTCCTTATGCGAAGTCTTGAGCACGTGATCAAGAGGAGTATATTGATTCATAATGCTGATGTATATATCGTTGCCATATCTTGCATGAAGAGTGGCAAGCACATCCATCGAATCGTGTGTATGCCCCGGAAGCACCAGGTGCCTTACTATTATTCCATGGGTCATTATACCATTATTGTCAAATGTACATATACTGTCGGATGTATTAAAGCGCATCTGGCGCATCATCTCGTCTATTGCGTCGAGTGCTACCTCTCTGTAGTTGGGAGCGGATGAAAAGCGTAAGGCAAGTGAATTATCATAGTATTTGAAATCCGGTAAATATATATCAATAATCCCGTCTAACATCTTAAGAGTAGATACATTCTCATACGCACTTGTGTTATATACGATAGGTAGTGCAAGTCCCTTTGATTTTGCCAGCTGTATTGCGGAAACAATCTGTGGCACAAAATGAGTGGGTGTAACCAGATTGATATTAAGCGCCCCCTTTTTTTGCAAATCAAGCATGATATCACATAGCCGTGCGACAGTGACTTCTTTGCCGATATTGCTACATGATATATCGTGGTTTTGGCAGAATACGCATCTTAGATTACAACCGCAGAAAAATATGGCACCGGACCCCTGGTCGCCTGATATACAAGGCTCTTCCCAATGATGTAGGGCAGCACGAGCAAGTCTTACAGTGGAAGTTTCTCCACAATATCCGATGTGAGAGGTTCGATCTACAGAACACATTCTTGGGCATAGGTTGCAACTGCTTTGGCCCTGTGATAATGACGGTTCGTTTGAGTTCATCATAAAGGTACTTCTCCTTCGCTTGCGAATGTACTATTTATACTATCACATTTTGCTACAATTGTATTTTGCGTAAATTAACAGATAACTGAACGAGATAACAGAAATTTCTGAAAACAGGCTTGAAACAGGCGTTTTTAACAGATATAATATACGTAAATATACCCATTGGGGAACGGTAGGCATAAATATTATGATGTCCGGGAGGTACTTTCATGAAGTTGCAGGGAAAAATGCGATTGGTTATTGGGGCAATAGTGGTGTTGGCAATGTTGGTTGTAGGGCTTTTGTCATCGATTTTCAGTTATTCACAGACGATGGAGATGGTGAATGACAGTATGGCGACATCGACTACATTGGCAGGTAACGAGATATCATCCAAGTTGCAGGATTATATGAATATTACAACTGTGACGGGACATGATGCCATTCTTACTTCTAATGTATCTGATGTTAAAAAAGGTGAGAGAATTGATACTCTTGCTACACAGTATGGATTTACCAGCGGCAATATCTTGAATGAAAAAGGTGTGAGTCTTAAAGACGGCACGGATTTTGCGGAGAGAGATTATGTAATGGAAGCACTTGCCGGTAATACCAATGTTTCAGATATAACACTTAGCAAATATACCAACACATACGGTTTTAGTGTGGCAGCACCTCTTATGTCTGATTCAGGCAGAATAATCGGTGTTGTCTACTATCGTATGGATATTGATTTTATGAAGGCCATTACCGATTCAATACATATCAGCAATAATAGCTATTCATACATTGTAGATGGAACGGGTACTGTTATTGTACATCCGGATGAAAGTCTGATTACGGAATATTGCTTACCTGATCAGTCGGGTACTGTAGGAATGTTAGGCAGAAAGCTTATAGAAGGTGCGACGGGTGATAGTAAATATGAGTATGAAGGTAATAATATTACTTGCGGATATGCACCTATAGAAGGAACAAACGGATGGAGTATTGTTATTGCGGCTCCTACAAGTGATTTTTCAATGGTAATAATTGAGAGTATAAAGAAACTGTTTTTATACATTGTTGGTCTGGCAGTGCTTGCAATTTTAGTAGCCGGCTTGTATGCACGTTCAATTGCCGGCAAAGTTGTTAATGTAAAAGTGGCTCTTGAAAATCTTGCGGGTGGTAATTTTAATACAACAATTGAAACATCGACTTCCAAGGATGAATTGGGTGTGCTAATTAATTCTGCTTATTCATTGCAGACGACTATGAAGGGCCTAATAGGAGAGATTGGAAGAGTGTTGGGAGCCATGTCAGAGTATAATCTGACATCGCAGAATATGAAAAATTACCCCGGCGAATTCAATAAACTTGCGGAATCCGTAAATAGAATAAGCGATATTTTGAAAGAGCTTATTACGGAGGTTAAGGAATCGGCTAATTGTGTAGGAGTGGGAGCAAGAGAGCTTGCAGATGCCGCGGAGAGTTTATCTCATGGTACTGTTGCGCAAGCAGGCTCGATTCAGGCAGTAGCTGAGGATATTCAGAATATGGCTGAGCAGATTGGCAGTACTTCTGCAAGTGAAGCAACAGTCAGTGCCGAACTCAAACAATTGGATAGCCAGATACAGACAGGTAACGAAGAGATGAATGCTTTGCTGAATGCCGTAAGCGAAGTGGAAGCAATGTCGAATGATATTCGAAAGATAGTCGGAACAATAGATTCAATAGCATTCCAGACAAATATTCTGGCATTGAATGCGGCTGTAGAGGCAGCCAGTGCCGGCGAACACGGTAAAGGATTTGCTGTTGTTGCGGATGAGATTGGCAATTTGGCCGGAAAATGTTCTGATTCTTCCAAACAGACGGAAGAGCTTGTTAACAAATGTATTGAGAAAATCAATTTGGCGAAATCCAGTGCGGATACTACTTTTGAGTGCTTATCAAGAGTAGCAAGCAATTCAACGGAAATATTTGCCGCATTTGAGCAGATTAATAGCGATACGGCAAAGCAGGCTGCACATTCTGACAATATACAGCGAGAGGTCAATAACATTGCCGATATTATTCAGAATAACACTGCGGCTTCACAGGAAACAGCAGCATCATCCGAGACACTTTCAGATCAGGCTGACAATCTGAATACACTTATAGGACGATTCAGATTGTAGGCTGCAAGCTCACTTCTGTGGCGTAGTTGGCGGAAAAAGAGAGGCAGGGGTGTCTGACGCAGACAGTGCCTCCTCTGTAGCAGCAATGTCCGTTGCTGTGACAGCGTAATCTTTTAGGTGTGAATAGTGATTAATATAGTCGTCGTGGTATTTTTGAGCGGCTCTTTTAGGAAGAGGCTTGTTTGTATGCAAAATGGTGTTAAGGTTTGCTGCAAGACAGCCTTTTTCTAATACTATGGAAGCAGCATCGGCATCGTCCTTCGTGTTTCCGATGCATAGTGCACCTCCGGATGCAAGCAGTACGGCATTGTGATTGTTTAGAGCTCTAAGGATCTTTGAGGCATTTCTTACAACGTGAAAACGGATGCGTGGGTTGACGTTTTGAACATCCGCACCAATCAGTTGCGCCTGGTCATCAATATAAGGTCTGAAGCCTTTCTTTCTAAGACTCATAATAGTGGTATACTGTGTGGTTGTATGGTTGATTGCACGGCATAACGGATAATTGCGGTATATCAGATCGTGTAATGCGCATGCATTTTTCAAATTATGAGGGACGTCCTTAAATGAGGCGTCTGATAATTGGGAGCAAGTCCAGCAAGCAGTGGAATCACCGAGAGTAAGGGTAATAAAGTTGTTATCTCTTACGCTGTTACCGTAGTATTCACTGATATTCAAATCTGTGCTCACGTATGATCCGGTTATATAATCATAGCGACTCTTGCATACTTCTTCCATTGATTGTGCTATATCGAATGCATTGTCATAGTCTGTGCCCATACATAATATGCCGTGCTTTTGCATCAACAGTGAATGCGATGCCGGATTCTTTTTAAGACACGCGTGTATGTTGTGTATGAGCTTGGAGCTGGCATTGGCACCATATCCGGCACATGGGATGGATGGACCCAAAATGGATTCGTAATCCTTGTGCTCATTAGTGGCAACGTCGTTGTATGAAGCAATGTCTGTAACATCCAGAGCACATGTACTTATAGCTGAAGCATAGAGTGAATGAGCGTGTATTACAAAATTAACGTTCGGACGTAATTTGTATACTTCGGCGTGCGTTCCGCATTCGCTGGAGGGAACAACGTTGCCCTCATAGGAACAATCTTTTATGTTCATAATAACGATGTCTTCCATGGTAAGACTGTCGTAGGAACGTCCGCTGGGCGTTATAACAAATTGTGTGTCTGAAATACGAGCGCTGATATTGCCCCATGTTCTGACAATCAAACCGAGTTTGTTTAATTCTAAACCTGCTTTTATGACCAATTCACGAGCTTCATCAAGTGAATACATAATTTTGCACCTCCATAGTGTTGGTGGGCTTATTGGACCCGTATTAGCGGTGTATGGGTACATGCTGTACGATATAAACGCACATAAAATTATAAACTAAAATAAAAAAAGAGTAAATTACATTGATAAATACCCACAAACGTGAGAAAATAGGCGTGTTAATCAGTAGGAGGAGAATGATGGCAAAACAATTATGGAAGCCGGGGAATATGTTATATCCGTTGCCGGCGGTACTTGTTACAGTAGCAGATAATGAAGGTAATCAGAACGTTTTCACCGTTGCCTGGGCAGGAACAATTTGTTCGGATCCTGCAATGGTATCGATATCGGTGAGACCTGAGCGCTATTCATATCATATGATAGAGGAGACAAAAGAGTTCGTTATTAATCTTACGACCGTAGATTTGGCTTATGCTACAGATTATTGCGGCGTACGCAGCGGACGCGACGAAGACAAATTTGCAGCACTCGGTTTGGAGACAGAGCCGGCCACACAGGTTAAGGCACCGCTTCTTTCAAAGAGTCCTGTGAATATAGAATGTAAAGTAAAAGAGATTAAGAAGCTTGGCTCGCATGATATGTTCATTGCTGAAGTTGTAGCAGTGCATGCTGATGAGAAATATATGGATGAGAAGGGCAGATTCGCACTTGATGCCTCTGACCCGTTAGCATATCTGCATGGCACCTATTATTCGCTCGGTGAGCAGATAGGAACATTCGGATACAGTGTTAAGAAGTAATATGTTTGTATGGAGAATACAAGATGCTTGAGTTAAAGAATATTACATACGAAGTAGAAGATAATAAAGAGATATTAAGAGATGTCAATCTTACCGTTGATGACAGATTTGTCGCAATTACGGGACCCAATGGCGGCGGTAAATCAACACTTGCCAAGATAATAGCGGGCATTGTGACACCATCGTCAGGACAGATATTGCTTGATGGTGTTGATATTACCGGCATGACGATAACCGAGAGAGCCAAACTCGGAATAAGCTATGCTTTTCAGCAACCGGTCAGATTTAAGGGATTGACTGTAAAGGATTTGTTAACATTGGCAGCAGGCAAAGATACGACAGTAACGGAAGCTTGCGCAATCCTGTCCGAAGTTGGTTTGTGTGCCAGGGACTACGTGAACAGAGAAGTTAATGCATCGTTGTCGGGCGGTGAGCTTAAGCGTATTGAGATAGCTATGATTATTGCGAGAGGCACAAAGCTGTCCATTTTTGATGAACCGGAAGCCGGTATTGATTTGTGGAGCTTTAATAGTCTTATCAAGGTATTTGAGAATATGTATGAGCAGAATAAGGGCTCAATACTTATTATCTCGCACCAGGAGCGCATTCTTAATATTGCAGATAAGATTGTGGTAGTGGCAGATGGCCGGATACGCGAGACGGGCAGTAAGGATGAGATTTTACCGAAGTTGTTGTCAGGGATGGAATACGGAACGTGTGATGCCCTTAAGTAGTAACGGAGTGGAGTACATATGAATACAATGGAGAAGAATCTCTTAGCGGAGATTGCCGATATACATGAGGTGCCGGAAGGCGCATATAATATTAGATTAAACGGTGAGTCACAGGGACGTAATACTACGGCCAATATTGATATTATCAGTAAAGCTGACAAAGATGGAATAGATATTATTGTTAAGCCCGGTACAAAACACGAGAGCTTGCATATTCCTGTTATTGTTGCCCGGAGCGGACTTACTGATTTGGTCTACAATGATTTTTACATAGGTGAAGACGCGGATGTCACTATTGTTGCAGGATGCGGTATTCATAATTGCGGAGATCAGGATGCGGGGCATGATGGAATACACACTTTTCATATCGGAAAAGGTGCAAAGGTCAAATATATAGAGAAACATATCGGAGAAGGTGACGGTAACGGTCACAATATTATGAATCCGACTACTATCATTGAGATGGATGATGATTCATATATGGAGATGGATACCAGTCAGATAAAGGGAATTGATTCGACGAATCGTATTACGAAAGGCAAGTTGGGTGACAGAGCTACTCTTGTTATACATGAAAAATTGATGACGCATGGATCACAGTATGCCGGAACGGATTTTAGTGTGGACCTTGATGGAGAGGATTCGAGTGCGAATGTAATATCGCGTTCCGTTGCAAAAGAACATTCGGTTCAAAAGTTTGTATCGGTTATAAACGGTAATAACCGTTGCAGCGGACATACGGAATGTGATGCTATCATTATGGATGATGCCAAGGTAACCGCGATACCTGAATTGACGGCTGCAAATATTGATGCTGCACTTATTCATGAAGCTGCAATCGGTAAGATAGCGGGTGAACAGTTAATCAAACTTATGACATTGGGACTTACCGAAGAAGAGGCTGAGGAACAGATTGTTAATGGATTCCTCAAATAGAATATTGTACAAAAAAACGGTTATTACATTACATTGTAATAACCGTTTTATATTTACCTGATATCGGATCGGCCTGTGGGTCTTCTTTTTCAAGAGTTATCGCCGGCGTAGAGATACCGATGGATTTGAGATAATTCCTTAATACTTTTTCGGCCTTGAAGAATGCTAAGGTCTTATCCATGCCTTTTGCACCGGATAGGCGTAAAGCAATGTGATTATTAGGATAAATAAGTATCTGATATCTTTTTACTTCGGGAATGGAAGCAAATACTTCGTCCAAATCCGTCATAGGAATGAAGATATCATGTTGCCCGTCATTGAATGCAACCTGATCAATACTTTTTCCGATAACCTCGATATACGGTGATGTATTACCGCAAGAACATGGTGTGGTGTGCATGATGATGCGATCATCCAATGCATATCGAATAATTGGTGTTGTATAGTTCATCAGATTGGTCACAAGTACCATATCGGAAGGAACACCTTCTGCAACGGGCTGACCGTGTATATCTATCGGTTCGACAATAACCCAGTCGTCGTTGATATGTAAGTGATGTTCTTTGCATTCGTAGGCTATACAGCCGGCTTCAGCACATGAATATGAACTGATAACGTTGCAATAAAATATTGTATTCAGTTTCTGACGCATCTGAGGGGACAATTGTTCTCCGTCTGCCAGAATACAGATTGGATTAATCTTTATTCGCCCGGCTTTACGTTCGTCGGCGATACGTCCGAGTGCCGAAGGAAAACCTGATAGCAATGTGGGCTTGAAACGCCCCAAATCGGCCGATAAACGTGCCGTGCTGTCCTGTACCTTAAATAGTCTGGAACGAGTGCGCCTAAGCGGTATATAGTGCCTTCTCATGGACGCAAACACACTTGGGAAAAATGCTCCGTCAGAATATACGCTGGCAAGCTTGCCGCCACGTTTGATAAATTCAATAAACAATGAACGTGTAGGTAAACAATGCTTTATATATCCGGCACTAAGAAGCTTGCCACAGTTGCTGTCATATAACATCGTTATATTGGAACCATCCGTGCCGCTGCTTGTAACACAGTGGTATTTGCCCATGTATTTGCCTGAATTGTTCTGCCATGAATCTATATAAGCCTGCAGAGATTCAAGCGAAACATTCGGATCCGTGCACCATGCGTTATAATCTGCCATCAATTCATGGTCCTGAGTGATAGGAAGATTCTGTAATGTAAAATTCTCCGGTAGGTTAGTATATTTATCACGATAGAAAGCACTGTTGTCACGTGCGTATGTAACCAGGTCGTATAAGCGCTTCTTCCGAAGTTGTATCCTATCCTTGGGCAACATCTTGCTGTATTCATTTGTCATATCTATTGCTTCGATGATACCTATTTTTTTCATGAGATAATTTTATCACTTAACTATGCAAAAACCAACAAAAAAAGAGATGTGGACGAATCCACATCTCTTTGAATAGGTAGAAATAAATTATTTGAAGTATGCAACTGCTGTCTTGAGATTCTGTGCAAGGGAATTCATATCATCCATGCTATTGCTGATTGTTGTAATGTTGCCTGCAATAGTATCGATAGAAGCTGAAATCTCCTGGTTGGAAGCTGAATTCTCTTCAGATACGGCTGACAAGTCGGATACAGAAGATGTAACAACGCCTGTCAACTGATCAAGAGACTCTGTCTTCTCGCTGATTGAATCAATCTCTCCAACAGATGCTTTAATCTCGCTATTGAGAACATCGAATTTGCTCTTTGTCTCAGAGAGAAGTAACTGCTCTTCATTGATGATATCTTCAACGCTCTTAGAGAGGTTAACACAAGTTGTAGACTTCTGAAGAATCTCTTCAACGATACGCTGAATATCTTCGGCAGAATCATTACTCTGCTCAGCCAACTTCTTAATCTCATCTGCAACAACTGCGAAGCCCTTACCTTGTTCACCGGCTCTGGCTGCCTCAATAGAAGCGTTAAGAGCAAGCAAGTTGGTCTGACCTGCGATATCTGTAATAAGAGTAACGGCATTGTTAATATTAACAATAGCTTCGTTGGTATCTGTAACCTGTGTTGTAATATCACGAACAGCTTTAACTGACTTATCAGAACTCTCAGCCATCTTATTGATGTAGCCTGTAGCATCTTCATTGGCTGCACTCATAGTCTTTGATGAACTGTTAAGTGATTCTACGTTCTTAGATATATCGGTAATAAGATTACCCATCTCAATAATCTTGCTGTTAATCTCCTGAACATTCTCGGCAAGCATTGCTGCACCATCTGCAAGTTCGCCGATTGCTGATGATATCTGATTGGTAGAATCAGCTGATTCATTAGCCAACTCTGTAATATTTGCAACGCTGTCTGTAAGTGTATTGGCTGTAGATTTTGTATCACCAATAATTGAACTCAACTGTGCCTGCAATTTATTAACACTTTCGATGATAAGTATTGTCTCACCAACATGAGCTGTTGCATTGGCCTTAACGTTGAGATCACCGCCTGCCATAACATCGAGACTGTCTGCACTCTTTTTAAGCGGAGTGGCAACCTTGTTTGCTAAGTAGAATACAGCAGCGCAACATACTACGACTATAACAACTGCAATAATGATACATATAAGTATGAGTGAACGGATAGCGGCTTTTACCTTTGTACAAGGTGTTCCGGCGAATGCCATCGCTACTACTTTGCCGTCATTGTCTGTAATTGGTGTGTAATATACGTAGTAATCTGTGTTGTTGATAACTACATCGTCGGAATAATACTCATTACCTGCACCAACTGCTGCCCATACCGCATCACTTGCGGGGGTTCCTTCGATACGCTGATTAGTTGATTTATCTACGATAGAAGTAACGAATCTGATATTACCCATAAAGAGTGTAAGATCGATACCTTCTTTTTGAAGTGAATCAACATATGCTGTATCGTATGCGACCTCGCCGTTTGCTCTGATCTCATCCGTATAATATTGATTGAGACCTCTAGACGCTACAGTCAAACTGGTCTTTGTCTGATCGACAAGATTATCAGACATCTTCTTTGCTGAAAAAATCAATAAAATAATCGATGCTGTAATAATCGGAACCATACCGATTAGTAAGAGCACGAGCTTCATTGACATTCCTTTGCCTTTCGAATTAGAATTTGCTCTACCCATATACTGCCTCCTTTATGCATCCACGCATCATAAGATTAGTTGAATATGTGTTATATTATCGTATAAATTGACTAAAAAATCAAGTCATTTCAACTAAAAAATAGAAAATTTAGTCAAAATCTGTCTATTTACACTACATAACCTCGTTTTGGGTCAAATAAACAAAATTACATATCGCAACTTAGCATTGATTCTAACTTATTATGTGTAACAAAAGTGCCACAAATTATATAGATAAATACGCTACATAAGGTATAATGAATGTGAAAAAGAAATGTTGTCTACAATATTTGGAGGTCATTATATGATTGCGGTAAAAAATAATGTATATACAATTTCTACAAAATCAACATCTTATGTCTGTGCTGTCCGCGCGGGCAAATATATTGAGAATTTATATTATGGAAGAAAAATCGGAACAGATGAATTCGGAATTACGCAAGAAGATACTGTAACAGCATTAAAAGAGAAGTATAACAATTGTTACGGTAATACTATAGAAGCAATAGGGGATGAGAAGAATATTACGTTAAACAGTTTGAAGATGGAATTCTCCAACCCTGCCACGGGTGATTATCGCATGCTGCCGCTTTTGATTCGACGCGCAGACGGCAGTTTGGTTGACCGTTTATATTATGTAGATACGGTTTGTTATGATGGAGTGTACGAAGAGAGTGAAGCTACACGTATGCCATATGCCGGAAGGCACGAAGTGCGATGGAGCAATACACCGGGGGTGAAACAGGAATGGATATCAGACGTTACTAAGCGTCCGATGACACTTGAGGTTATACTTGGCGACGATGATATCGTGGTTAAGTTGATATACACGGCATTTGAAGAATGTGATGTTATCACCAGAAGAATGGTCGTTATAAATAAGGGAAAAGATAGCATTGTTATACAGCAGGCTGCCGGTATGATGCTTGATTTGGACAGAACTGATTATTCGATGATTACTTTTGACGGTCTATGGACCAGAGAGAGACATAAGAATGAGAAAACTCTTGTTTCGGGTACATATTCGATTGAGTCGACTATGGGAACAAGCGGAAATATACACAATCCGTTTTTTATGCTTAAGAGTAATGAAGCAAGCGAACATTTTGGAGATGTATATTCTTTCAATCTGATATATTCGGGTAACCATAAGGAAGCGGTAGAAGTATCGGAGTATGGCAAGATACGAGTTATGACCGGAATGAGTCCGTACAATATGGAATACAAGCTTACTTCCGGACAAACCTTTTATACGCCCGAAGCTGTAATGTCGTACAGTCATGAGGGCCTAAACAAAGCTTCATATAATAATCATCAATTTGTCCTGGAACACATTGTTCCGAGACAGTGGGCATACAAAAATCGTCCCGTATTGATTAACAATTGGGAAGCAACATATTTTGATTTCAATAAACATAAGCTTGTAAAGCTTGCCAAAGAAGCATCGGCGCTTGGAATAGAACTCTTTGTTTTGGATGACGGATGGTTTGGCAAAAGAGATGATGATACCTCATCTCTCGGAGATTGGTTTGTCAATGAACGTAAGCTGGGCGGTTCGCTTAAGTCTCTTATCAAGGATATTAATAATGAAGGATTGCAATTCGGTATTTGGGTTGAGCCTGAGATGATAAGCGTAAGGAGCCGGTTGTATGAAAAACATCCTGATTGGGCTCTTCAGTCCAAGTCCGGTGATACATATTACGGAAGAAATCAATTGGTGCTTGATTATACCAACCCTGCAGTCAGAGAGTATATTGTAAACATCTTGTCGGAATTGCTTGATGAAAATAATATTGCCTATGTGAAATGGGATATGAATAGACCGATTACGGATACGTGGGCAGGATTCGGAACGGAAAGCGGTGAGTTTTTCCATGAATATGTGTGCGGACTATATGATGTATTGCATAGGTTGTGTGATACGCATCCGAATGTGCTCTTTGAGGGATGCTCTGCGGGAGGCAACAGATTTGATTTGGGTATATTATCGTATATGCCGCAAATATGGACTTCTGATGATTCGGATGCCAGAGAGAGAATGTATATTCAGGGCGGTACCTCTTACGGATATCCGCAGTCAACAATGGGGGCTCATGTGTCGGCGGCACCTAACCATCAGACACAGCGTCTTAGCGGAATTGATACAAGATTTGATGTTGCATCCATGGGCGTGCTGGGCTATGAACTTGATTTAACACGCCTGACAAAGGTTGAAAAGGAAGCGATAAAACATCAGGTGTCAATATATAAGCAATATAGGGAGTTGTTGCAATTCGGCCATTTTTCACGTGTACGTGAAGACAGACAGGTTACTACGTGGCAGATAACGGCAGAGAATAAATTGGCGGCGGTGAGCTTGATGTACAGATTTGATGCTGAGCCCAGTTTGTCTTATGAAAGATTGTATGCTGTGGGACTTGATGAGAATCGAAGGTATCGTGTGAGAAATGTTGCGTCAAAGGTGTCGATTAAGACATTTGGCAATCTGATTAATATGGTATCGCCCGTAAAAATCAAAGAAGAGGGAGTATTACAGGCGATAATTGATAACATGTATGCCATGAACGGTGAGACCGAAGAGTATATAGTGCACGGTTCTACGCTCATGTATGCCGGAATAAGTCTTAATCAGAGATTTGTAGGTACCGGCTTGGGCGACGGAACCCGAGTGATGCCGGATAATTCGGCAAGACTCTATATAATAGAAGCAATCTAATCGGAGAGGTGGGTGCAATATCCGGTTGCAGATTGATAGAGAAGCCAAGAGAGCTCTATTAGACAAAACCGATTGATTAAGATATAATATGACGAGGGTTTAATAACACAATTGGTGCAATGATGTGACGTGGAATATTTGCACTAGGGACGGAGGAAAAATGAACAAACCTGTATTGGTGATACTTGCTGCCGGAATGGGTAGCAGATATGGCGGACTTAAGCAGATGGATCCGGTAGATGAAGAGGGACATGCAATTATTGATTTCTCGATTTATGATGCGTGGAAAGCCGGATTTGAGAAAGTAGTGTTTATTATTAAGCACGAGATAGAAGAAGATTTTAGGAAGATGGTAGGCGATCCTATTTCCAAGCATATGGAAGTGGAATATGTTTTCCAGGAGCTTACAAATGTTCCTGACGGTTTTGATATACCTGAAGGAAGGGTGAAACCGTGGGGTACTACTCATGCACTCAATTGCTGCAAGGGTGTGATTGACGGACCGTTTATGGTGATTAATTCCGATGATTACTATGGAAAAAGCGGCTACAAGCTGATGTATGATTTCCTGACAGATACACAGGATGCCAATGATCAATATGCTATGGTGGCATATGAATTGGGTAAGACATTGACTAAGAAGGGCTCTGTGACAAGAGGCGTATGCAAGACAAATGCCGAAGGATATCTTGAAGATATTGTAGAGCGCAAGACTTTGGTGGAAACTGCTGAGGGCGCAGCATATTCCGAGGATGATGGTGCGACATTTATTCCTATTGATGTTATGACACCGGTGTCAATGAATATGTGGGGCTTTAAGAAGGGCGTTTTTGATGAGTTTACTGCTGCACTGGATAATTTCTTTACAAATGAAGTGCAGAATAATCCTATGAAGTCAGAGTGTCTTATTCCTACAGAAGTTGACAAGCTTATCAAGAGCGGTAAGGCAAGTGTTAAGGTACTTACATCGAAGGATTGCTGGTTCGGTGTGACATACAAAGAAGATAAACCACATGTAGTGGAGAATATTAAGGCACTTAAAGATGCCGGAGAATATCCTAAGAAGTTGTGGTAGGATACTGGGAGGTATGTAATGGCAATATTGGTAACAGGAGGTATGGGATATATTGGTAGCCATACCATTGTTGAGCTGCAGACAGCCGGATATGATGCGGTAATATATGATAATTTGAGCAATTCTAATGAGAAGGTGCTTGACCGAATTGAGAATATTACCGGCAAAAGACCTGTTTTCTATAAGGGCGATATTAGGGATCGTAAGATGCTTGATAAAGTTTTTGAGGAAGAAAAGATTGAGTGCTGCATTCATTTTGCGGGACTTAAGGCTGTTGGCGAATCCGTACAAAAACCGGTAGAGTATTATGATAACAATATTTCCGGAACACTTACGCTGGTAGATGTAATGAGAAAGCACGGATGCAAGAATATTATCTTTTCTTCAAGTGCGACTGTATACGGTGATCCGGTGATGATACCGATTACGGAAGAGTGTCCTAAGGGAGAGTGTACTAATCCGTACGGCTGGAGCAAATCAATGCTGGAGCAGATATTGACGGATATGCAGCATGCAGACCCGGAATGGAATGTGGTATTACTTAGATATTTTAATCCTATCGGTGCACATAAGAGCGGTACGATGGGAGAGAATCCTAACGGCATACCTAACAATCTGATGCCGTACATTACTCAGGTTGCTGTGGGTAAGAGAGAGGAACTCGGAGTGTTTGGTAATGATTATGACACTCATGACGGAACCGGAGTGAGAGATTATATTCATGTTGTTGATTTGGCAATCGGCCATGTTAAAGCAGTGAAGAAATTGGAAGAAAGTGCCGGATTGTGCATATATAATCTGGGAACCGGTGTGGGCTATTCGGTGTTGGATGTTGTGAAGAATTTTGAGGAAGCCAGCGGCGTGAAGGTACCGTACAGCATCAAGCCGAGACGTGCCGGTGATATTGCTACCTGTTATTCGGATGCAAGTAAAGCCAAAAAGGAATTGGGCTGGGAAGCCAAGTATGGAATAAAAGAAATGTGTGAGGATTCTTGGAGATGGCAGAAGAACAATCCCAACGGATATGATGATTAGTCTTCTTCAATTACCTGGAAATCAAGATAATCAAAATCAATTGATTCGATAAATGAATCCTGATAAAAACGTGTCCGCGAGTTCGTTTGGAATTCGCGGATATTTTTTTCCAACCATATCGGAGTGCACAAATCGAATTGATGGCATGCAGCTTCAAGAGACCTTGTTACTTTGTGAGTGCGGGTGTCCGCCTCGGGAGTCTCTATTACTGTATCTTTGAGCATTCTGTTGTCTAAGAATTCTTTAATCCATATTCGCATATTGTATCCTGCACCTTTGAAATGTTATAGCAATCTTACATATTGCCATGTAAAACGACGTATTAACAAAGTATAGCACTAAAGCGCCTAATATGATATACTATATTTTGGTATTCTGTGACATTTATTGTCATTAGTATTGGAAATACGGGGTAAAACAATGGAAGCAAGCACATATAATCAAGTAGATAGCTGGAACGAAGTAATCTTGATATATCGTTCGGCATTGAAGGAAGTAAATACAAAGCTTGAAATATTAAATGATGAATTTCAGCATGTTCATCGATATAATCCGATTGAACATATCAAGTCAAGAATTAAAACAAGCGAGAGCATTGTTAAGAAACTTAAGAAAAAAGGATACGAGTCTACTATTGAGAATATGGTAGATCATGTGGATGATATCGCGGGTATAAGAATAATATGTTCATTTACATCCGACATATATCAGATAGCAGAGATGTTAGCTAATCAGAATGATATTAAGATTTTATCTGTGAAGGATTATATCAAGAATCCGAAGCCAAGCGGATATAAGAGTTATCATATGATAGTAACTGTTCCTATCTTCTTATCCAACAAGGTGGTGGATTGCAAGGTAGAGATTCAGATACGTACTGTTGCTATGGATTTCTGGGCAAGCCTGGAGCATAAGATTCATTACAAATTTGAAGGAAATGCACCGGAGCATATTCAGGAAGAATTGGTGGAGTGTGCCAATATGGTATCTAATCTTGATGCAAAGATGCTGTCACTTAACGAAGAAATACAGAGCCTGTCGGCTGCTGAAAAGGAGCTGTAAAATGAGGAGTGCCCAGACACCTTACGGCGCCTGGGCTATTATGAAAAAATTGTCTAATTCATTTCGTTTTCGATATATAAATATTAGCAATTGATTATGAACAAATTGTGAACACATAATGAACATATGGTTAATATCAACAAAGCGGAGGGTACGATGGATACATTTATTGATAAACTTGCACAAAAATTCACAGCAGGCGAGATGATTAAAGGTAACACAGCGGCAGAAGCAAAGGAGATAAAGCAATTGAGAGATCAGGTGGAGAATTACGAAAACCTTCTTCAGGAAATGAAGATGGTGAATCTTAAAAATATTGAATCAGCACAAAAACTGTCGCAACTTGTGGAAGATAATGCGTTGGCGGTTAAGTGCAATGAAGAATCAAAGCAGGATAATGATGCCAATAAAGAATACGTTGAGGGATTGTTTGATAAGACAAACGATACAATACATAAGGAAAATGTGAAAGTGTATCGTAATGTTCAGGCAGCAGTTAACGAAGGCCTTGAGAACAATGCCAAGGCGATTATTGAAAAGCAGGAAGAAACAGTTAAAAAACAGGCATCTTTCACAAAAGTGATGTCGGTACTTATTTTTGTAGCTGTGCTTGCTGATATCGCACTTAATGTGCTTAGAATTTTGGGAATACTATAGAAGCGGAAAAGAAGTAAGCAATGAAGAAAATCAGTAGTAATTACAAGCGCCTTAATTATGCCATTATGAAGGCTGCGATGCTTGTTATTGTGATAAATATTATATTTATGCCGTCCTTTACAAAATATGAAAAGGACGAGAATAATCTTTTTCATATTTTCCTGAATGGTGAAGATGTCGGAACACTCGGAAAAAGGAATGATTTGAATGAACTTTTGGCAGATGCAAGAAGAGCGGCTGCCAAGGGAAAAGACAGTACCTTTTTTGCCAAAGGAAAGCTTGAGTATGAGACATCGACGGTAGTGTTTGCCAAAGTGGATTCGAGACAGGAAGTGTTGGAACGAATGGTGTCTGTTCTTAAGACTAATGAAGTGGCAGACAGACAACATGCCTATACCGTTAAGATTGGCGATTATATGATCAATCTGTCGGGCTCGGATGAAGTAAAAAGCGTACTTCAGGCGGCGCTGGATGTATATGATAGCGATGGCACTTTTGTTGCGCAATTGCAAAAGGACCCATCGAGAGAGCTTAATGCACTTACGGCGATAGTTGTGTCTAATCAAGAGACCGACGACGTCGTTACTGAAGAACCTGTGCATGATGCCGGTTTTGAGACGGTAATGGAAGACTCGTTTGTCGCTGCTGATTTGGCGGATGATGATAAGAGCTTTGATGATTTTGATTATGGAATTGAATCTCTCGAATTTGGCAGTCATGTTGAAATAGTTGATGCGTATCTTTTGCCCGATCAGATTGAAGACGCCGGAAAAGCGGCAAGCGATGTAACTACCGTGCAGGAAAAAGATGCCATATATGAAGTACAGGCCGGAGATACTTTGTCGCAGATTGCCGAGCGAACAAATATCTCGATGGATAAGATTATATCGCTTAATGATACTTTGGATAATGAACTTTCTATGATTAGAGAAGGCGAGGAGTTGATTATTACACAGCCTGAGCCGCCATTGTCTATAGAAAGAGAAGAACAGGAATATCTTGAAGAATATTATGATGCAGATATTCAGTATGTTGACAATGATGACTGGTATACGACCGATCAGGTAACTTTGCAGCAACCTTCTGCCGGACGACGTAATATTGTCGCAAGAATAAGTTACAGAAATGAAAAAGAGGTCGGAAGAGAAGTAATAAAAGAAGAAGTCTTGATGGAAGCGATACCGAAGATTGTTGAAAGAGGTACAAAGATACCGCCGACTTATATAAAACCTATATCCGGCGGAAGAATGTCATCAAGCTTCGGAAGACGTTCGGCTCCGACAAAAGGTGCTTCAACTTACCATCAGGGAATCGACTGGGCAACACCTGTAGGAACTGCTGTATATGCGTCAAGCGGCGGTACGGTTACCAAGGCCGGTTGGGGTAGCGGATATGGTAATGTTATATATATCAAGCATCCTGACGGACGTGAGACAAGATACGGACATTTGAGCAAATGCCTGGTATCTTCGGGACAGCATGTATCACAAGGCCAAAAGATAGCGCTTAGCGGTAATACGGGCCGAAGTACCGGACCTCATCTGCATTTTGAAATACGAATCGGCGGTGCGGCGGTTAATCCGCTGAAGTATTTGAATTGATATTATAGGATGATTATGCTATAATGATGTGATTAAAAGTGGGTTTTGATTTTGGATAACAAATAGAAGTTAAGGAACTATAGAGATGGAACAATATGCAATCAAGGGTGGTTCGGCTCTTGTTGGTGAAGTAGAAATTGCGGGTGCCAAGAATGCGGCACTTGGTATTCTTGCGGCGTCAATTATGACAGATGAGACTGTTGTAATTGAAAATTTGCCGGATGTAAGCGATACCAATATCATGTTACAGGCGATGGAGAGCATCGGTGTAATTGTAAAACACATTGACAGACATACAGTGCAGATAAATGCACGTAATATTCATACAGAAGTCGTTGATGGAGATTATATCAGAAGAATAAGAGCTTCTTATTATTTGATAGGAGCGTTGCTTGGCAAATATAAAAATGCCGAGGTGAAATTGCCCGGAGGATGTAATATTGGGACACGTCCGATTGATCAGCATCTTAAGGGATTCAAAGCACTCGGTGCCAAGGATGCGGGTATCAACGGAGGTATGATAGTAGCGCATGCGGATGAGCTTAAAGGTACACATATTTTCTTGGATATGGTTACTGTAGGTGCCACAATCAATTTGATGCTTGCGTCTGTTATGGCTGACGGAATGACTATTATTGAGAATGCGGCCAAGGAACCGCATGTTGTTGATGTGGCCAATTTCCTCAACTGTATGGGAGCCAATGTAAAAGGCGCAGGTACAGATGTAATAAGAATTAAAGGCGTTGAGCGCCTACATGGTACGGAATATGGTATTATTCCGGATCAGATAGAGGCAGGTACATTTATGTTTGCTGCCGCTGTGACCAAGGGTGATATCACTGTTAAGAATGTTATCCCTAAGCATTTGGAATCAATCAGTGCAAAATTGCTTGAGATTGGTTGTGAAATAGAAGAGTCGGATGATGCTGTAAGAGTAGTAGCATCTAAGAAACTTGAACATACACATGTTAAGACATTGCCATATCCGGGTTTCCCGACAGATATGCAACCACAGATTACTGTGGCTCTGGGTCTTGCAGAAGGCACAAGTATAGTGACAGAGAGTATTTTTGAGAACAGATTCAAATATGTTGATGAACTTTCACGTATGGGTGCCAACATTAAGGTAGAAGGTAGCACGGCTATTATAGAAGGAGTTCAAAAATATTCCGGAGCAAGTATTACTGCACCGGATTTGCGTGCGGGAGCAGCACTTGTACTTGCTGCACTTGCGGCAGAGGGTTACACTTTAGTTGATGACATCAAGTATATTGAACGAGGCTATGAAGATTTTGACGAGAAGCTGCGTGGGCTTGGTGCAATGATTGACAAGGTCGATGGCGAGAAGGATATCCAGAAATTCAAACTTCGCGTAGGTTGACCTGACGACATGTGGAGGGGTATGTATGAGTAGAGTGAATACATCTGATCTGGTCCCGGGAATGATCCTGGAAGCTGATGTGTACAACTACAATGATCAATTGATTCTTCCGGAGGGACTTGTACTCAATGATAAGGCAATCACGAAACTGTCTTATTATGCTGTGAGTTCGGTAAGAATCAAAGATGTTGGTGATTCACCGGCACCAAAAGCTGAAGAGACTGAGAATTCATATTCGGCAAGGCTTAGAGCCACACCTGAATTTAAGAAATATAAGGAAGATTTCGAGAAGACGGTCAATGAGATGTCTCGTATGATAGCTGATGTGGTGCTCAAGAATGCACCGCTTGAGACAGACCAGCTTATCGAAGACGCATTGGACTTGTTACATCCTCCGGGAGGCGATATCAATGTATTTGATATGGTTCATAATATGCGTCATTATGATGATATTACTTTTGCACACAGCTTGAACGTTGGATTGATATGTAACGTATTCGCAGGCTGGCTGGGTATGTCGGAAGAAGAGCAGAGGCTGGCAACAGAGTGCGGTATACTTCACGATATCGGTAAGCTTAAGATTCCCGAGAGTATTATAAAGAAGCCTAAGAAGCTTACAGATACGGAGTTTGAAGTTATTAAGACTCATCCGACGGAAGGTTATAAGATATTACAGAGATATAATGTAAGCGATCATGTGAAAAGTGCAGCACTTATGCATCATGAAAGATGTGATGGGACAGGATATCCTCTTGGAATAACCGGTGACCAGATAGATGAATATGCCAAGATAGTAGCAATTGCTGATGTATATGAAGCAATGACTGCTGCAAGAAATTATAGAGGCAGCCTGTGTCCGTTTACTGTTATTGAGGCATTTGAAGAGGAAGGCTTACAGAAGTATGATACTCATATGATTATGACTTTCCTTGAGAACATTGTTAATACATATATGCTCAATCGAGTTGGACTTAGCAATGGTATGGAAGGTGATATCATCTTCATCAATAAACAGAGATTATCAAGACCTATGGTTAAATGCGGTACGGAATATATTGATTTGTCCAAGAGACCTGAATTGTCGATTGATAAGTTGCTGTAAGTCTTTTTGATTAGTTGAGTGATTAAAATGCAAAATAAAATCGAGTAGGTAAAACCTACTCGATTTTTTATTTTCCTGATTTAGGCAAATTTCTTAAGTGCATCAACCTTATCTGTCTTCTCCCAAGGGAGGTCGAGATCGTTACGACCGAAGTGTCCGTAAGCAGCTGTCTGCTTGTAGATAGGACGACGAAGGTCTAACATCTTGATGATTCCGGCCGGGCGAAGATCGAAAGTAGCTCTGATTGCTTCGAGAAGCTTCTCATCACTGATTTTGCCTGTGCCGAATGTGTCAACCATGATTGAAGTAGGCTTAGCAACACCGATTGCATATGAAAGCTGAATCTCACATTTGTCTGCGAGTCCTGCTGCAACGATGTTCTTTGCTACGTAACGTGCAGCGTATGCAGCTGAACGGTCAACCTTTGTACAATCCTTACCTGAGAAAGCACCGCCGCCGTGACGTGCATATCCGCCGTATGTATCAACGATAATCTTACGACCTGTAAGACCTGCATCACCGTGAGGTCCTCCGATTACGAATCTTCCTGTAGGATTGATGAAGAACTTGGTGTCATCATCGATGAGTTCCTTCGGAAGAACGGGATCGAATACGTATTTCTTGATATCTGCATGAATCTGTTCCTGTGTAACATCTTCATCATGCTGTGTAGATAATACAACTGCTTCAAGTCTGACCGGCTTACCTGCTTCATCATATTCTACAGATACCTGGCTCTTTCCGTCGGGACGAAGATAGCTGAGTGTGCCGTCTTTACGAACCTTTGTAAGCTGAAGAGCAAGCTTGTGAGCAAGAGAAATAGGATATGGCATATATTCCTCTGTCTCGTTTGTTGCGTATCCAAACATCATACCCTGATCGCCTGCGCCTGTATCGAGGTCGTCAACCAATTGGCCTGACTTTGCTTCGAGGGCCTTGTCGACACCCATAGCGATATCTGATGACTGCTCATCTATAGCGCACAGTACCGCACATGTGTTACCGTCAAAACCATATTCTGCCTTAGTATAACCAATCTCTTTAACTGTGTCTCTTACGATTTTTTGCATATCAACGTATGCATTTGTAGTAATCTCACCTGTGATGAGAACAAAACCTGTACAGCAAGCTGTTTCGCAAGCTACACGGCTCATTGGATCCTGTGCCATGCAGGCATCAAGGATTGCGTCGGAAATGGCATCGCAGACTTTGTCGGGATGTCCTTCTGTAACTGACTCTGAAGTAAATAATCTCTTCTCCATACTTTTTCCTTTCTTCGATAAACGATAAAAATAAAAAAATCCGCATAAGCGGATTCGAGTTCTTGATAATCAAATCCTCTTATTGTTCATAATCGAAAGATTTTGCTCAGGTTGGCACCTTCCATAACGGGGTTGCCGTGGCTTCATAGGTCCTATGTACCTCCACCACTCTGAATAAGAGTACGTAACAATATAGAATTGTCATATCTTCGATTACTATACATCTCATATATACTTATGTCAAGCGGTGCTTTTATTTGGATACAAATAATGGTAAAATTTTATAGAAAAGTTATGTCGGAGGAAGAGAATGGCTTTTACGCATTTACATACACATACAGAATTTAGTTTGCTGGATGGTTCGAATAAGATAAAAGAATATGTTAAAAGAGTAGTAGAACTTGGCATGGACAGTGCTGCTATAACGGATCATGGCGTAATGTACGGTGCAATAGACTTTTACAGAGCCTGTAACAACGCGGGTATTAAGCCTATTATCGGTTGCGAAGTATATGTTGCTCCCGGATCGAGATTCGATAAAGAGACGACAGGCGGCGAAGACAGATATCACCACCTCATTTTGCTTGCAGAGAATAATGAGGGATATGCCAATCTGTGCAAGATAGTAAGTAAAGGCTTTACGGAAGGATACTATTATAAGCCGAGAGTGGATTTTGAAGTATTAAAACAGTTTCATTCGGGAATAATATGTCTATCTGCCTGCTTGGCGGGTGAAGTTCCGAGATTGATTACAAAAGGGCTTATTGAAGAGGCTAAAGAAAAAGTAATACAGTATAGGGAATTGTTTGGTGAGAACAATTATTTCTTAGAGTTGCAGGATCATGGAATACCTGAACAAAGAAACGTCAACACTGTATTGCTTAGATTCAGTAAGGAGCTGGGGATTCCCCTTGTTGCGACCAACGATATTCATTATACATATGAATCGGATGTTGAATCTCATGATATTCTGTTATGTATTCAGACAGGTAAGAAGGTTGCCGATGAAGACAGAATGAGATATGAAGGCGGCCAGTATTATGTAAAAAGCGAAGAAGAGATGGCTAAGTTGTTTCCTTACGCACCGGAAGCCATTGAGAATACACATAAGATCGCTCAGAGATGTCATGTGGAGATTGAATTCGGTAATACAAAGTTACCTCATTTTGAGGTGCCGGAAGGATATGATTCGTGGACATATCTGAATGCGTTATGTAATAAGGGACTTAAAGAACGATATCCGGATGATGACGGTACACAGGCCAAGAGACTTGAGTATGAATTGTCGGTTATTAAAAGAATGGGATATGTTGATTACTTCCTTATTGTATGGGATTTCATCAATTACTCCAGAGAGCATGGAATACCGGTCGGACCCGGAAGAGGTTCGGCGGCAGGAAGTATTGTTTCGTATTGTTTGCATATTACAAATATCGATCCTGTTAGATATCAGCTGTTATTTGAACGTTTTCTCAATCCTGAACGTGTATCCATGCCTGATATAGACGTGGACTTTTGCTATGAGAGACGTCAGGAAGTGATCGATTATGTGTCGCGCAAATATGGAAAAGAGAAGGTGGTTCAGATTGTAACCTTCGGTACTTTGGCGGCAAAGGGCGTAATCAAGGATGTGGGAAGAGCACTGGATTTGCCATATTCTTATACGGATTCGATTGCGAAGATGATTCCTAACGAATTGAACATTACAATCGATCGAGCAATGGAATTAAATCAGGAATTAAGAAAACAATATAACGAAGATGAGCAGCTTCATTACCTGTTGGATGTATGTAAGAAGTTGGAAGGACTGCCTCGTCATACATCTATGCATGCTGCGGGCGTAGTTATCTGTCCTAAGGCGGCAGATGAATTTGTGCCGTTGTCGCGAGGCTCTGATGGCTCAATAACCACTCAATATATTATGACTACTCTTGAGGAGCTTGGTTTGCTCAAGATGGATTTCTTAGGCTTACGTACATTGACGGTTATTAAAAATGCGGTTGATAACATCAGCAAGTCCACCGCAGGTAAAGTACAAATAGATGTAGATAATATAGATTATGATGATAAGCAGGTGCTGGCATCGATAGGAACGGGCAAAACAGACGGTATATTCCAGTTGGAAAGCAACGGTATGAAGAGCTTTATGAAAGAACTTAAACCGCAGTCGCTCGAAGATGTTATTGCGGGAATATCTCTATACAGACCCGGCCCTATGGATTTCATACCTAAATATATTAAAGGAAAAAATGATGTGGCAAGTGTATCTTATGCATGTCCGGAGCTTGAGCACATTTTGTCTCCGACCTATGGATGTATTGTGTATCAGGAGCAGGTAATGCAGATAGTGCGTGATCTGGCCGGATACTCTATGGGTGAAGCGGATAATATCCGACGAGCCATGAGTAAGAAGAAACAGTATGTTATCGATGAAGGAAGAAATTATTTTGTAGACGGAAATGCTAATAAGAATATTGCAGGATGCGTGGCAAACGGTATCAGTAAAGAAGTGGCAAACGGTATATATGATTCGATGACGGATTTTGCTAAATATGCATTTAATAAATCGCATGCGGCGTGTTATGCAGTGGTTGCCTATCAGACCGCATACCTTAAGTTTTACTACCCTACAGAGTTCATGGCGGCATTAATGACATCCGTTATTGAAAACACGGCAAAGGTGTCTGAATATATACTGACTTGCAGAAGCATGGGTATTGAATTACTTCCGCCGGATGTTAATGAGGGCGAGGCCGGTTTTGCCGTATCGGGACATTCAATAAGATATGCACTTACGGCAATTAAGGGCGTGGGACGTCCGATTATTGATGCGATTGTTGCGGAACGTAATGAGCGTGGACCATATACAGGCTTGGAAGACTTTGTAACGCGTAATGTAAGCAATGATTTGAATAAGCGAGTATTGGAGAACTTTATCAAAGCCGGAGCTTTTGACAGTTTTGGAGGAACCAGGAAGCAGTATATGAGCGTATATGCATCGCTTCTTGACCATATTGCGGGAGATAAGAAGAATAATATGGCAGGTCAAATGTCGTTATTTGATATTGTCGATGATGATATTAAGGAAGACTTCGATATGAAACTGCCGGATGTCGGTGAATTCCAAAAGGAATTAAAGCTGGCATTTGAAAAAGAAGTGTTGGGTATCTATGTCAGCGGTCATCCTCTTGAAGAATATGCGGATATCTGGAAGAAAAATATTACAAATATGACTTCTGATCTCTATTATCAGGAAGAATTGCAGGGTATGCGTATTAAAGACGGCGCAAAAGTAACGCTTGGTGGCATTATAGCCGACAAGTCGATTAAGTATACCAAGAACAATCAGGCAATGGCATTTGTTACACTTGAAGATCTTACGGGAAGTGTAGAGTGTGTTCTTTTCCCGAAGACATATGCAAAATGCAGTCAGTTAATCGAGATTGACAATAAGGTATTGATTAAAGGAAGAGTCGATGCCGGAGATGAGCAGGACGGTAAGTTGTTGGTTGAAGATGTGATATCTTTTGATGCTATCAGACGCAAATTGTGGATTAGATTCGATACCAAGGAAGAGTATGATGAAAAGAACGATGAACTGATGGGAATTTTGTCAGGCTCGGATGGAAAAGATGAGGTGATTGTATATGTGGCCAATCCGCCTATGAAGAAAACGCTTGGGCTTAACAATACAGTGGCTGCAAATGCTACCCTCATTACTCTGTTAAGAGAAAAATACGGCGATGATAATGTGAAGTTGTCGTAGTTCTACATATTATATAAGTACCAATTTTGTTGCATTTATCCATTACATCAATTAGAATTAGTTTGACGTGGTAAAGGAGGTTTTATTATGTCAAAGAAGATTAAGACTATCGGAGTATTAACAAGCGGTGGTGATGCACCGGGTATGAATGCCGCTATCAGAGCTGTTGTACGTAAAGCAATCGGTAATGGTGTCAATGTTAAAGGAATAAAGAGAGGATATCAGGGACTGCTTGCCGAAGAGATCGTGGATATGGAAGCACACAGCGTATCTGATATTATTCAGCGAGGCGGTACATTGCTTGGTACGGCCAGATGTAAGGAATTCACAACCGAGGAAGGCCAGAAAAAGGGTGCTGATATCTGTAGAAAGCATGGTATTGACGGTGTTGTTGTAATCGGCGGTGACGGTTCTTACAGAGGTGCACAGGCATTGTCTAAGCAGGGTATCAATACAATCGGTATCCCGGGTACAATTGATTTGGATATTGCTTGTACGGATTATACAATCGGTTTTGATACAGCTGTCAATACAGCGATGGAAGCGATTGATAAAGTAAGAGATACATCATCTTCACATGAAAGATGTTCTATTATAGAGGTTATGGGACGTAATGCCGGATATATTGCATTATGGTGCGGTATTGCAAACGGTGCGGAAGATATATTGTTGCCTGAGAAGTATGATTTTAACGAACAGCAGATTATCAACAATATTATTACCAATCGTAAGAAGGGCAAGACACATCATTTGATAATTAATGCGGAAGGTATCGGACATTCTACATCAATGGCTCGTAGAATAGAAGCAGCAACCGGTATAGAGACAAGAGCAACTATCTTAGGTTACATGCAACGAGGCGGTAGCCCGACATGTAAAGACAGATATTATGCTTCCATTATGGGCGCATATGCTGCTGATATTTTGTGTGAGGGTAAGACAAACAGAGTTGTAGGTGTAAAAAACGGTGAATTTGTTGATTTTGATATAGACGAAGCACTGGCTATGCAGAAGGATATATCTGAGTATGAATATCAGGTAAGTTCCGTATTGTCGGGTAAGACAGTATAATAGCACCGAGGTAGAATTATGTTAACCAAGGCAAATATACACAGATTGATTCAATTGAGTACAAAAAGCAAGGCTCGCCGAGAGGCGGGCCTCTTTATCGTTGACGGAGCAAAGATGTTTGTCGAAGCTCCGATGGAGTTGCTTAAAGAGGTATATGTAACAGAGGCATTTATGCATAGAGTAGATGCGGCAACTTCCGTACATCTTAAAGCCATAGAACGTGTGGATGAATTGAAGTCGCAAAAGGATGTGATTATCGAGTATGTTACAGATGAGCAGATGAAAAAAATCTCTGATACTCAGACTCCGCAGGGAATACTTTGTGTATGTGCAACCCCTAAGCATTCGTTAAAGACAATGCTTGATAAGGTAAACGGTGACGGTAGTGCACTTTTTGCGGTGCTTGAGGATATTCAGGACCCTGGCAATCTGGGTACAATATTTCGAACCGGTGAGGGAGCCGGTGTGACCGGTATTATTATGTCCAAGGGTACGGTTGATATTTTCAATCCTAAGACTATTCGTTCGACAATGGGTTCTGTATATCGCATACCTTTTGTATATGAAGAAGATTTGGCTTCTGTAATCCGACAACTTAAAAAGGCCAATGTCTCAGTGTATGCGGCACATCTTAAGGGAACGAAGAATTATAATGAAATCAAATATGCCGATACGGCATTCTTAATCGGCAACGAAGGCAACGGTTTGAAAGATGAGACGGCTGCTTTGGCTGATGAATATATCAAAATACCTATGTCGGGACAGGTAGAAAGCCTTAATGTAGCGGTTGCGACAGCGTTACTTATGTATGAACATAAGCATCCGTGATTCGATATGTCATTTCGTTAATTTTCATAAAATCACAACCTACAAATGAATAAAATATGGTGATGTTGACAGAAAATGAAAAAATTGTTACAATCTGTAATTGTGAGTAACATTTTTGTAACAATTTGTACTCAAGGTTTAAGCAAACCGATAGAGGGAAACAAGAGATAATATGTATTATCTCAAGGATGGAGAACATTACTATGAAACAAAGAGGCAGGAAGCTTCTTCGTGGATTGATGCGTATCTGCATCGGTGTGGCAACCGTAGGTATGATTAGAAGCACTAATGTGTATGCAAATACGACGAACAATCCCCTGCAGGATATTAACGGCGGAGCTGCCAGTATCCTGGACGCATTGGACAGAGGTGACGCGCAGATTGATGTCTCGTCGGTTCTGAAGGATGAGAGCGGTGACTCAAAGGATGATGAATCCGAAGGGCACAAGTCCGATCTTGTTATGGCCAATGTTGTAAATTCACTGAATGTGCGTGAAGAAGCAAGTGAAGAATCCGGAAAGGTCGGCTTGTTATATGCTGACTGTGGCGGAAAGATATTGGATGCCGACAAGGATTGGACGAAGATACAATCAGGGGAACTGATAGGTTGGTGTAAAAATGACTATCTGCTATTCGATGAGGAAGCAGAAGAGTTGGCACAAAGCGTAGGAAGAACAATTGCAACAGTTGATACGGATGCACTCAGAGTCCGCAAGGAAGCGATGGAAGACGCAGGCGTATGGGGCTTGGTAAAACGTGGCGATGAGATTGAGGCCATTGTGGAAGATACCACCGATGACTGGGTAGCGATTGATTTTGAAGGCGAAGAAGGATACATATCCGCTGAGTATGTAAAGGTTGAATTCTCGGTGGACTGTGGCGAGACATATGAAGCTATCGAGGAGAGAGAACGTCGAGAGCAGGAGGAGAAGGCTAAGCTTAAGAAGAATCTTGGCGCTGTAGCCGTTGATGCTCCGGATGAAGCATTGCTTGCCGCATTGGTATATTGCGAATCCGGCAATCAGCCTTATGAAGGCCAGTTGGCGGTAGCAAGTGTAGTTATGAACCGTGTGCGAAGCGGTGCATATCCGAACAGTGTATCGGGTGTAATATATGCATCAGGTCAGTTTGCACCGGCCCTTAACGGAAAAGTGGCGGCACAGTTGTCGGTAGGTGTACCGGCTACCTGTACTCAGGCTGCAAGGGAAGCAATCGCAGGTAACACCAATATTGGCGGAGCGACACATTTTAAGAGATGGTCGGGACAGCCGGGTGTAGTTATCGGTGCTCATGTATTCTATTAATTAATATCAGTATATTTTATCCCACAGACCGTGGACTATGGTTTGTGGGATTTTTGTATGTGTGCGTAAGCAGAAGCGGTGCTAAGGTATGGGGTTGTGGTAGCGAGGTATTTGTTGTAAAATCAAGGGATAGAAAAAGGCTCGGTCCCTGTTGATTGGTGGAAACTTTAGAGGACTATAGCCAAAAGGAGACTTAATCGACACCATTTTAATATGGAGAAAATATATTACGGAGGATGAAGCATGAATCTGAAAGGAAGAGATTTTCTGAAGTTGCTGGATTATTCTAAGGAAGAGATTCAGTACCTGGTGGATCTGGCAGCAGATCTTAAATATATGAAGAAAAAGGGCGTGTTGGTGGATAAGCTTCGTGGAAAGAACGTTGCGCTTATTTTTGAGAAGACCAGTACGCGTACACGTTGCTCTTTTGAGGTGGCAGCGCATGACTTAGGCATGGGTACAACATATTTGGATCCGTCGGGTTCTCAGATAGGTAAAAAGGAGAGCATTGCGGATACGGCAAGAGTGCTGGGCGGTATGTTTGACGGTATCGAATACAGAGGATATGAGCAGAGCAAGGTTGAAGAGATAGCAAAGTATGCGCCGGTACCTGTATGGAACGGTTTGACTAATGAATTTCATCCTACACAGATGATTGCGGATTTGTTGACTATTCAGGAGAAATTAGGTCGTATCGAAGGCGTAAAAGTCGTGTATATGGGCGATGCTCGTTACAATATGGCCAATTCATGGATGGTGACATGCGCCAAGATGGGAATGCATCTGACTTTGTGTTCCAATAAGAAGTATTTCCCGGATCCTGAGCTTGTTAAGACTTGCGAAGAGTTAGCCAAGAAGTCGGGTGGTAGCATTACACTTACTGAGGATGCTGTAGCCGGTACTACCGATAAGGATGTTGTATATACAGACGTGTGGGTATCAATGGGTGAGCCTGACGAGGTATGGGCAGAACGTATAGCAGACCTTAGCCCTTATCAGGTAAATAAGGCTGTTATGGACAGAGCAGGACAGAAGGCGATATTTATGCATTGTTTGCCGGCATATCATGATCTTAAGACTGAGATAGGTAAGGCAAAAGGAGAGCAGTTTGGATTTACCGAGTTGGAAGTAACTGATGAGGTCTTTGAATCAAGTCAGTCTGTAGTATTTGATGAAGCAGAGAATCGTATGCATACTATTAAGGCTATAATGGCTGCAACAATGGGTGCATTTGAATAAGAGCAAATGAAGACTATACACTGTGATACAAATTATATTGGACAGCATATTATACAGTTGGAAGAGACGGATTCAACAAATGATGTAATCAAGCGTTTGTTGAAGGATGGTGTAACACTTGAGAGCAGTTGTAACGGTGTGGGAAGACTGATTGAAGGAAGCCCCGCGGAGGGACTGCTTGTGACAGCAGATAACCAGACAGCCGGTCGCGGACGTAGAGGACGGGTATGGAGTACGGAACCTGAAGAAAGTCTCTCTATGTCAATATTGCTTAAGCCGCAGATGCCTACGGACAGAATGGCTATGATAACGTTGGTAGCGGCAATGGCAGTGGCAAGGTCATTAAAAAACCTTTATAATGTAATGCCCAAGATAAAATGGCCCAATGATATTGTCTTGGGGAATCGTAAAGTATGCGGTATACTTACGGAATTGCAGATGGTGGAGTTAAAGCTCAATGATGTGCATAACACCATGAATGTGCATGCATCGAGAGAAGGTAAGACATTTATTGATTATATGAATGCTGCGATGGATACGCATAAGCAACCGTATGTGATTGTGGGAATCGGTGTGAATGTTAATCAGGGCAGCTGGCCTGACGAGATAGCCGATACGGCTACATCAATATATCTTCAGACAGGCAAGAAGGCAGCTAAAGAAGTGCTGGTGGAAAGTATTGCGAAGAATCTGGAAGCGTATTATGAGAGATTCTTGGAATACGGCGATATGTCAGGGCTGTATGATGAATATAATGAATGGTTGGCAGGTCGTGGCGCAGAAGTAAAAGTGTTAGATCCAAACGGTGAATATGTAGGCGTATCTGAAGGAATTGATCCAAATGGCAATTTGTTGGTACGTGATAAATCAGGCAAGATAAACAAAGTATATTCCGGGGAAGTATCTGTAAGAGGAATATACGGTTATGTATAGGATAGAGGTAAAATGGAAGAATCCAGAGTAGTATTGTGCGGTGCCAATGCTTATGAGCAGAAGTATTATTTTAATAAGGATTTTGCAAAGGTGCCGGAATCAATTCAAGAAGAATTACATATAATCTGTGTGCTTTTTACAGAAGAAGTGGGTGGTATATTTACTCTCTTTTTTGATGAAGAAGGAGAATTGGAATTTGAGACAATAGCGGCTCCCGAAGATTATCTGTATGATGAGATTGGAGCAGGATTGCTTGTTCGAAAGATTCGTGATACAAAGCAGGAACTGTTGCAGAGCCTGTCGCTGTATTACAAAGTATTGATTTTGCATGAAGACCCTTCCAAAATACTGGAAGCGTATGAAGAGGAATAGATGATGATATTAGTTGTGGATGTAGGTAATACCAATATTACATTCGGTGTATATGAGGATAAGACGATTGTTACCACTTTTCGTATGACAACGAAGATGCCGCGTACATCGGATGAGTTCGGTACGACGATAAGAGCAATGTTGCGTAACAATGCGATTGAGTGGGAAAGTCTTACCGGATGTATTATTGCCAGCGTGGTGCCTAATGTAATGCATGCCTTAACGGGTGCATTGGTAAAATATATTAAGCAGACACCTATTATAGTCGGTGTGGGAGTGAAGACAGGTATTAAGATAATCACCGAAGCTCCCAAAGAGATAGGCCCGGACAGAATTGTTGATGCGGTGGGAGCATACGGTAAGTATGGCGGACCGGCACTTGTTATTGATTTTGGCACGGCTACAACTTATGACCTGATTACCGAAAACGGTGAATTCGCAGCAGGTATTACGGCTCCCGGAATAGGTATTTCAGCCAAGGCTTTGTGGGAAGATACCGCAAAATTGCCTGAGGTAGAGATTAAGAAGCCTAAGTCAATCTTAGCACAGGAGACAATATCCAGTATGCAGGCCGGTTTGGTGTACGGTCAAATCGGACAGACTGAATATATTATCAGCCAGGTGAAAAAGGAATCGGGTATAGATAATCTCAAAGTAATAGCAACGGGTGGTCTTGGACGAATTATCTCGGACGAGACGGATATGATTGATGTGTATGACAATACACTTACACTTGAGGGACTCAGACTCATATATGAGAAAAATCGAAAAAATTGACGGTTTGCTTCATCCCGTTCGAATCGGTGATGTTGAACTGAAAGACAATATTATATTAGCTCCAATGGCAGGTGTGACGGACCTGCCTTTTCGATTATTATGCGCAAGATACGGTTCGGCATTGCAATGTATGGAGATGGTGAGCGCTAAGGCCATTTTGCATAATAACAAGAATACGGATGCGCTTATGGAGATACATCCTTTGGAGGGCTTAAGCAGTCTGCAATTGTTTGGCTCAGATCCGGAGATAATGGGGAAAATGGCTGCTAAGATAAAGGAACGCCCTTTTGCCATCTTGGATATTAATATGGGGTGTCCGGTACCTAAGGTTGTGAATAACGGCGAAGGTTCTGCTTTGATGAAAAACGGTGCGTTGGTGGGACGTATTGTTGAGTCGGTGGTAAAGAACATTGATAAGCCGGTAACAGTCAAGATAAGAAAAGGTTTTGATGACGAACACATTAATGCGGTGGAGATAGCGCATATAGCACAGGAATCCGGTGCAAGTGCTGTGACTGTCCATGGACGTACAAGGGAGCAATATTATGCCGGCAAGGCTGACTGGGATATAATTGCCAAAGTGAAGGAGCATGTGAGTATACCGGTATTTGGCAACGGTGATGTCACGGATGGTGAATCCGCGCGTGCAATGCTGCAGACAACCGGCTGTGACGGCGTGGCTGTCGGAAGAGCCGTACGAGGTAATCCTTTTATATTCAGGGAGATAAAGCATTATCTTGAAACAGGCGAGGTGCTTGAAAGACCTACAAAAGAAGAGATTATGGATACGATTGTGGAACATGCCAAGCTTCAATTGCAATATAAGGGTGAATATATCGGTGTCAGAGAAATGCGTAAACATATCGGATGGTACAGCGCAGGTATTCCCGGCGGTGCCAAGTTACGTGGAAAAGTCAACGAAATGGAAACTATGGATGATGTAATCGAAGTGGCAAGACAGATGTTTGGCCGCTAACAGGTGTGGGGGACATTATGGTTACAATAAGTGTATGTATGATTGTTAAAAATGAAGAAGACAAACTGGCAGCCTGTCTTGATGGATTGAAAAGTATCGCGGATGAGATAATCATTGTTGATACAGGTTCATCGGATGATACAAAAAAGATTGCAGCTAAGTATACTGATAAGATATATGATTACAAATGGACCGGCTCTTTTGCTGATGCGAGAAATCATGCGTTTGGCCTGGCAACATGTGATTATATATATTCCGCTGATGCTGATGAAACATTGGATGAGAAAAATACGGCCGCTTTTGGCAGACTCAAGGAAGTGTTGGATGAGCGTGTTGATATTGTGCAGATGTATTACTGCAATCAGTTGAGCAATAATACGATATACAATTTTGACAAGGAATTACGTCCTAAGTTGTACAAGCGTGTTCGCGGCTTTGTGTGGGAAGAAGCGATACATGAAGCTGTAAGGCTTGATCCTGTTGTGATAAATTGTGATATCGAGATAATACATAACCCGAGTGAAGGGCACGCAGCAAGGGATTTGCACGCATTTGAACAGATGGTTAGTGAGAATCCTCAAAACATCAGTGACAGATTGATTGATATATATGCAAAGGAATTGTATATAGCAGGGGAAAAGGAAAACTTTATTGCTGCGGGTAAACTGTTCGGACCGCTGTGTGATAAAGATGAGATATCCGAAGAACTATTGACGGTGGCACTGGCTGTGGCGGCTAAGGCGGCAAGATATCGCGGAGATATAGCAGGGTTTATAAAATATGCAATGCGCGCGGCAGCAGGCAATCTGATGTGCAGCGAGTTGTGTTATGAGATAGCGGACTATTATATGAGCGTCGGTGATGTTAAGGAAGCTCATTTGTGGTATTATAATGCAGCCAATGAAGTCATTCCTTCAATGAATATTAAATATCAAGATGAACTGCCCAATGAGGCTATCAAAAAATGTGAGCAAATGTTGGGCTTGTAGCAGAGTGCCGGCGTGAATATATATTGGGCTTATAGCAGAGTGCCGGCATGCGCAATATTGACAATCAGAATTCCAAGCTGTCGACCGTATCAAGCAACGCACGGATTCTGTTCATATAGTAAAAAACAGCGGCTGCATTCTTATCCGACAGAGTGCGGCCTTTTTTATAACATCGTCTGAGCAATCTGACATATGCAAGTAATGCAGCACGGTCGACTACAGCGTCTATGTTATCCGTACCAAGATAATGTCTCATAAAGCTGTAAAAGAAGGCTTTGCTTGTATCGTAGGAAAAGCCCATATAATCTTCAACAACGTTTGCATCCAATTCTCCGAATCCTATGTAAAACATATACATAGATGACAGTTCGATTATAGGATGACTGATGGAGATTCTGTTCATATCAATGAGCATATATTCGCCCATATGAGACATTACGTTACCGGTATGAAAATCTCCGTGTATTACCGCACTGTCAGGCAATTGGTCTACCAAATTATGGAGACGCGTCGATAGTGCCTCGTCTTCTATAGCAAGTCCGCCATTAATCCAAGTATGTACGGTATCACGATATTTGGGTAAATCCGGCAATTTATTAAATACATCTGCGCTATGAATAGACTTTGCCAAATCGGCCATAATGGAAGCATAGGCTTCCGTGTTGCCGGGATTGGCAGCAATGAGCGCAGATACCGTATTAGAGTCCATCATTTCAAACATTGAACCATAACGCGAGCCTACTTCAACGATACCAAAGGGTATGGCTGTAGGTATGCCGGCAACAAATGCAAGACGTGACAAACGAATATCCTGCTCCAATTCACTGTATCTGGTATCTTCATGATAGAGTTTTAATACAAGTTCATCGTTGTAGCGATATACGTCGCCTTTGGCACCGGTGCCGAGTAATTTACAGTTATCAATGGATACTTGGCGATACTTCTTATATTTCTCCTTCTCGGGCGGGAATGTGCCCGGCCATATGTAATTAATGTGCTTGATATATTCTTTGAATGCCGCTGTTTTATTGAAATTCATCTCAAGAATGTCGGCAATGGATTTGTAATACCATAATTGTTTTTGTGGGTCTTTCTGATGGAAAGAATCCCATAACGCTTCACCCTGTTCGCTGTAAGAAGCGACAAATGACCTGATATTAGAGAGCTTATCAGCTAACCAAAGTGTCTCTATGTCTCTGTCATTGTATTGTTCAAGTCGTTTGATGGATTCTTCTTTACGTGTCTGCCAAGATGAAGAAGGATCAAGATGCTCACATTCCTGCTCTGTCTCCGATGAGACTAAGGCAGCGACACGCTCGCCAAATTGCGCACGTATCTCGGCTAATGTACCGTCGGTATCTTCTACGACATCATGAAGCAGACCGGCAATCATAATGTCCTCATCGCTTGTGATGGTTGAGATGATATGCGCAACTTCCAGTGAATGCATAATAGATGGAATTCCGCTTACTTTTCTTTTCTGATTATTGTGTTTGCGTGTTGCATATATAACAGCGTCTTCAAAAGCTCCCATTGCGCAATCTCCTATTTGAATATCATTATGATTGATACATGTATGTTTATGTTAATTATACTTAAATTAATACTCAAGTCCAACCTATTTTTGTGGCATACGTCATATCCATTTACTTGACAGTAGAGGCGTAGATAGCTATAATAACCTAGTTGACGAATGCGCATATGCAGGAACAGACGCGTTGCGTTTATTATATCAAATGTAAGGAGAATCATGATGGAAGAGAAGAAGAATGTCCTTACCTACGAAGGCCTTAGAGCTTACGAGGAAGAACTTGAGAATCTTAAGGTTGTAAGACGTAAAGAGGTTGCAGAGAAGATTAAAGAAGCAAGAGCACAAGGTGACTTGTCCGAGAATGCAGAGTATGATGCAGCGAAGGATGAGCAGCGTGATATCGAAGCTCGTATTGAAGAGCTTGAGAAAATCCTCAAGAATGTCGAAGTCGTAGTAGAAGATGAAGTCGATCTCGAGAAGATTAACATCGGATGTCGTGTTAAGATTCGCGATATGGAATATAAAGAAGATTGTGAATATAAGATTGTTGGTTCAACAGAAGCAAATAGCTTGAAGGGTAAGATATCCAATGAATCACCTGTTGGACGTGCACTTATCGGTGCTAAGGTCGGCGATGTTGTAGCTGTTGAGACACCTGCCGGTGTATGTAAGTATAAGGTTCTTGAGATTCAGAGATCCAACTAATAGCAGATAGGAATGTAAGTCGCGTCCACTTTTTGACTGAAAGGTGAACGCGATTAAGTTTGTATAGAGGAAAGGTAAGTTATGGGAGAGAATAACCAGAACAAGAATGCGCAGGCTAAGGAGCCTGATTTGAATCAGATTAGAAAGAATAAGAGAGAGAAGCTTGCTAATCTGCAGGCAGAAGGCAAGGACCCATTTGTCATTACAAAGTATGATCAGACATATCATTCGACAGATGCCAAGGAAGAGTACATCGCTCACGAGCAGGAACTTTTGGCAGGCAGAAGCGAAGTAAACGTTGACGGAATGGATGAGGAAGCCGCAAAAGAGGCAATTACCAAGGAATATAACGAAAGACGTGCAATTATGGATGCGTCTCCAATCAATGTAAGTATTGCAGGTCGTATCATGTTGAAGCGTGTGATGGGTAAAGCTTCATTCTGTAATGTACAGGACCTTAAGGGTGATGTGCAGGTATATGTGGCAAGAGATACTCTGGGTGAAGAAGAGTATGCTGCATTTAAGAAGTATGATGCCGGCGATATTATTGGTGTAAAGGGATATATGTTCCGTACACAGAAGGGTGAGATATCTGTTCATGCAACAGAGACAACTTTGTTGTCTAAGAACCTTCAGCCACTTCCGGAGAAATTCCACGGAATGACTAATACAGACCTTAGATATCGTCAGAGATATACAGACCTTATTATGAATCCTGACGTTAAGGATACATTCGTAAAGAGAAGTAAGATTATCTCTACAATTCGTCAGTATCTTGACGGACAGGGATTTATGGAAGTTGAGACACCAATGCTTGTAGCCAATGCCGGTGGTGCTGCTGCAAGACCTTTCCAGACACATTTCAATGCGCTTGATGAGGACTTGAATCTTCGTATTTCGCTTGAGTTGTATCTGAAGAGACTTATCGTTGGTGGTCTTGAAAGAGTATATGAGATTGGCCGAGTATTCCGTAACGAAGGTCTTGATACAAGACATAATCCTGAATTTACTCTTATGGAATTGTACCAGGCATATACGGATTACTATGGAATGATGGACCTTACAGAGAATATGTTCCGTCATGTAGCGCAGACTGTTCTTGGAACAACAAAGTTTATGTATGGTGATATCGAACTTGATTTTGGTAAGCCGTTTGAGCGTATCACAATGATAGATGCTGTTAAGAAGTATGCAGGCGTTGATTTTGACCAGGTACCTGATACAGAGGCTGCAAAGAAACTCGCTGATGAGAGAGACATTCACTACGAGCCGTATCACAAGAAGGGTGATATCATCAATCTCTTCTTTGAGGAGTATGTTGAGAAACATCTTGTACAGCCTACATTCGTTATGGATCATCCGGTTGAGATATCTCCTCTTACCAAGAGAAAGCCTGACAGACCGGAACTTGTTGAGCGTTTCGAGTTGTTTATCAACACTTGGGAGATGTGTAATGCATATTCAGAGCTTAACGATCCAATCGATCAGAGAGAAAGATTCGCAGCTCAGGATGCTGCAGCAGATGCAGGTGATGAGGAAGCTAACCACACAGATGAGGATTTCCTTAACGCACTTGAAATCGGTATGGCACCTACAGGCGGTATCGGATACGGTATCGACAGATTGTGTATGCTGTTAACAAATTCTGCAGCGATTAGGGATGTTTTATTCTTCCCAACAATGAAATCCATCAAGGAATAAGTCCAGTGTTTATGCGGGTTTCAGCCACTTCAAAATTGAAATGACTAAAAAATGACTCATTTTTCGCATTTGAGTGCGAGAAGTCACGAGAACCTACAAGAGAACCGAATATTGAGACTATAAGGCGAAAATGCCTAATTGAGAGTCACTTCTTAAAAGAAATTTTAGGAAGTGGCTCTTTTTTTGCGTTCAAGGGTGGTTCTGTCATTTTGAAATTTTGGAAAGGAGATTTTAGTCAATGAAGGTTGAAACAGAAGAGTATTTTGATTTGGAAAAGAGAAAGGAAGTTATCAATAAAGCAAGAAAATTGCGTAAAGAATTTCTCAGGTATCGTGAAGCTGAGGTTGTATATAGCATTCAACACAAAAAGCTTATCGAATTGGCAGATGATGCAGGTGCGTTGTATCGCATTGATGGTTATGTACTTATCAATAGAGCGATTTTTGATGAGTACCTGGAGCAGTTTCATCAGCCAGCTGGAATCTATAAGAATGATGGCAATGAGCATAGAGCCTTGGAAGAGAGAAAGGCGAAGAAATGACAGGAAATATATGGAAGTTTTCAGACCAGCTGGACATAGAGGATCTGGAATTTGGAAGAAGAGACTTTATCACCTATAAGCTGGGTGTGGAGTATTACGGATTATCTCCAAAGGTTTTTACCAAGTTGGCATGGGAATCAGGTGCAGTTTATAAGCTCAATAAAAAGGTTCTGATAAAAAGAGAAATACTTGAGGAACATCTTAGAAATCTTATGAGGAAGGGAGAGTTTGATTATGGCGACGAAGAAGAGGAATAGGGCTGAATTTATTCTTCCCGGCAAGGAAAAGTATCTGGAGAACAAATTACTCATTAAGAATTTTGTGAAGCAAGAAGAGGGGGCTGACCTTTACAGTATGAGCGTTAATAAGTTTAGGCAGCTCGCGGAAGAAGCTGGTGCAGTTTATAAGGTTGATAAGAATGTGCTAGTAAACATAGAGCTATTTGAGGCTAACCTTGAAAACTACAGAATTTGGAGTGATAAGCGATGAGTACTAGGAAGCGTGTTAGATGTAAGGCTGTCTTGATCAAGCGGTTTTATACATTGGAGGAAGCCGCTCAGACGCATCAAGTGTCTACTGAAAAACTTTTAGAGCTGGCATATCCTCTTGGAGCAGTCTATGTGATTGGAAAAAGAACTTTGATTAATGAAAGTAAAATCAGAGACTTTTTGGAAAAGGGGCTTGGCTTTGAAATTGTATGTGATGCTGAGTATATGCCATATGCAGAAGCATTGAAGGCTGTTGGAATTGCAGGAAAAGAGTTTGAAATCATTGCCCATAGAGCAAAAAGCGTTTACAGGGTGGGAACAACCTTATACGTAAACATCAATGAATTTAGGCAATACATGAAGAACTATCAGGAACAACTTAAATATGGAGTCGAATAACTAATATCAGAAAGGAAAATGTAATCATGTGCAAAGTAATAGCAATCGCAAATCAGAAGGGTGGCGTAGGTAAGACCACAACAGCAGTAAATTTAGGAATCGGATTAGCAAGTGAAGGTAAAAAGGTCCTTCTTATAGACGGAGATCCCCAGGGCTCGCTCACTATCTGTATGGGGCATAAGGAACCGGACAAGATAACAGAATCGTTGGTTGAAATCCTTGATATGGTGGTAAACGAGGATGACATTCCGGATGGGTTTGGAATCATACACCACTCAGAGAATGTGGACTTGCTTCCTTCAAACATTGGACTGTCCTCAGTAGAGATTTCTCTAGTGAATATCATGAGCAGGGAGCTTGTATTAAAGTCCTATGTTAATCAGGTAAAAGAAAACTATGACTATGTAGTTATAGATTGCAGTCCGTCATTAGGGGTTATGACAATTAACGCACTTGCTTGTGCAGATTCAGTTTTAGTGCCTGTACAGGCCGCATATTTGCCGGTTAAAGGTCTTCAGCAGTTGATTAAGACTATTTATACAGTTCAGCGTCGCCTTAACGCTAAATTGGAAATAGAGGGCATATTGCTCACTATGGTAGATAATCGTACTAATTATGCCAAGGAAATTGTATTAGAAGTAAATGATGCTTATGGCAAAACAATTCCAGTATTTCCGATTGAGATACCTTTATCGGTTAGAGCTGCTGAAATCAGTGCAGTGGGAAGCAGTATTTATGATTATGATCCAAAAGGAAAGGCCGCATTCGCATATATGTCATTAACAAAGGAGGTATTGTCTCATGGCTGCTAAGAGAGAAAGAATACATTTTGAATCAGTAGAAGAATTGCTAGGAGCTCCGATAAATGCTGAGGGTGTTAGCGAGATAAAGATAAATTCCATAACTGCTTTTGAGAACCATCCATTTAAGGTTTTGGATGATGCGAAAATGGATGAGCTAGTGGAAAGCATTAAGCTAAATGGAATAATAACTCCTGTGCTTGTTAGACCGGATGATGCAGGTGGTTATGAAATGATTTCAGGTCATCGAAGGCTACATGCGGCAAAGCTTGCTGGATTAACACTAATTCCAGCGGTAGTAAAGAACATGACAGATGATGAAGCCGTTATAGCAATGGTAGATGGAAACGTTCAGCGAGAGGAAATACTTCCATCTGAAAGAGCTTGGTCACTTAAGATGAAGATGGATGCTTTAAGAAGGCAGGGCTCACGAACAGATTTAACCTCCGATCATGATGATCGGAAGTCAAGTACAGCATCAGCGGTTGGTGAAGGTATGGGACTTGGTGAAGCTCAGGTCAGAAGATATGTGAGATTAACTAATTTAATACCGGAGCTTTTGGACTTGGTTGATGAAAAGAAAATTACTTTTGTCCAGGCGATTGATATTGCGATGTTTAATAAGGATGTCCAGCAATGGATTTATGAATACAAGAAAGAAAACGGATTCTTAAAGAATGAGCAGATAGCAGCTCTTAAGAATCTTCCTAATTTGGACAACCTAACACAGTACACATTGATACAGGTAATGAATGATGCTCTTCCTAAGCCAAAGGCAAATGGAAGTATTTCAATATCTGAGAAGAAACTAAATAAGTATTTTCCACCAAGCTATTCTGCCAAAGAAAGAGAAAACATTATTTTCGAGCTTCTTGAGAGATGGAAAAATGAGCAGGAGGATATGTAATGGGATTAGGATATTTTTATAAAAATCAAGCTGAACAGTTTGCTTTCATCAGAATTCCAAGAGCCATGATGACAGAGGAGATATTTGCTCCTCTGTCTATGCAGGCAAAAATTCTATATGGAATGCTTTTGGATCGAATGAGCGAAGCAGTGAAGAATAGATGGATTGATGAAGAGGGAAAGGTATATGTCATATATCCGATTGCAGAGATTCAAAAGGACATGAACATTTCAAAGGGAACCTCAATCAGCTGCATAAAAGAGTTAGAAGAAATTGGCCTTGTAGAGAAGAAAATGTTTGGACAGGGCAAGCCAAATTATTTGTATGTAAAGAATTTCGTATTAGAGAATGCATAAGGCAGGAGTTCAAAATTTGAACCCTGGGAAAGGAGAACAAATTGGGAGACAAACCGGTATTCTCATATTTTACTGATCAGCAGTCCGAAATGCTTTCTTTCTACAGAGTGCCAAAGCTTCTGATGACCAGTAGTTACTTCAAAGAAATATCCAGTGATGCCAAGATTCTTTATGGCCTCACTTTAGATAGAATGTCTCTCTCATTAAAGAATGGTTGGTTTGATGAAGAAAACCGAGCTTACATATATTTTTCCATAGATGAAATAGCAGAGCTGTTGAACTGCGGTAAGAATAAGGCTGTTAAATCTATGCAGGAACTTGAAGCGATTGGGCTTATCGAAAAGCGTCGCCAAGGAATGGGCAAGTCGAATGTCCTGTATGTAAAGAATTTCGTTATCGAGAACGGAATGCAGGAGTTTATAAATCAAACTACTGAGGGAGAAAAAAGTATAGAATCCCTAAATGTAAAATCCTTGAATGTTAAAAAGAGGGATTCTAGAATCCCAGAAAGTAAAATTCTAGAAGTTTACGATTCGGGATCAAGTTATATTAAAACTAATAATACTGACTGTAGTTATACTAACTCAAATCTTATCTTATCGATGGAGGATAGGAAGAGATCAGATGCCTATGAGCAATATTCAGCGTTGATCAAAGATAATATTGAGTTTGAAATCATGCTTGAGAGATATCCATTTGATACCGAGCTTATAACTGGTATCTATGAGCTGATTCTTGAGACTGTTCTTTGTCAGAGTGAGCAGATTCTCATTGCCAGCAACAGATATCCAACAGAGCTTGTGAAATCCAAGTTTCTTAAGCTTAACTCCGGACATGTGGAGTATGTTATGGATGGGCTTAAGTCAAATACCTCAAAGGTTCGTAATATCAAGAAGTATTTGCTTGCAGCGCTTTTTAATGCTCCTACTACGATTAGCGGATATTATCAGGCTCTTGTAAATCATGATATGCCTCAGTTCGCGAAAGCAAAATAATCATCATATTTTATCTTGAGAATATACAAACAGATATATTCATCAAAGAATCAAAAACAATCTGTCATCCTTTAATTATAAGAAGTTATATACAAGGAGATAGATTTGATGAAGAACATAACTGATATTCGTGGACCACCTTGTTACCTATGAAAACTATTTCGTAAAATAAGGAGGAACAAAATGATAATTAATATGATTGATAATGAAATTTTCAAAAGAGCTGAAGTGCATTTTTCAGCTAAAGATATTGCCAAGAGATTTGGAACAAAATATGATTACTGGAACTGTAATATCGAGGAATGGGCTAGTGCTTTACTTGATGAAGCTATAGAAATGATAGCAAATATGTATGGAAATGAGTGGCTGGAATTAAACTATCGCGTGACTGTATACCCAAATAAGGAAAACGATCAATCAGGATGTATTCTAATCGAGGATGGAAAGTTCTTTGCAAATGAAAAGGA
>JAGHVF010000022.1 GCA_018064425.1 Candidatus Colinaster equi
GTTCTCTGAATTATTCTTACCATTCTATACCAGAGACAGTATTGAATGATGTAGGAATCTTTCAGGGTTGCATTGCTGTTTAGTTGTCAAAGTTCATTTTCAAAAAAGTCACTGTTTATATGGCTTTTCTTATTTGTTTCGCTGTCGTTTTGTTTGCGACAGCTTGTTTATAATATCACCAGCAAATGATGATGTCAACACTTTTGGAATGTTTTTTTTAGTATTTTTTTATTTTTGAAAAATCACTTTACATAACATTGCTAATAGGTTGTTATTGTTAACATCATTGATAATTATTGTTGATACAGAACCAAGAAAACTGTGCAGTCCCAACCACAAAAGAGTCACATAAACAATACCCATCCACATTATTCCAATGGGTATTCCCAATACGCTGTCCAAAAAATGAATTATTGGGAGTTTAGATGCATTCTTCACTGATTTAAGTAAGAATTTGACTATGCCGTAAACTGCGCCAAGTATCGCCATGACAATCAACGTAATTACGAAATTGCGCACAGAGCCTGCTCGAAAGCTTCCAAAAAGCATAATAATAAGTGCAAGTGTCAAGACAGTTGCAACCAAAGCAATAAGATGTGTAATTCCCTTAACAAGTCCACTTTTGTATCCACATACAACTCCGAGAACAGCCAAAAGCAAACCGACAATCAACGTTATATTAATAATATCCATATTCATTCAAATTCCAGCGTTTCAACAGCGTCTTTAGTTATCGCAATATATTTTCTGTTTGATTCGGTCGCACTCAAAAAAATGACACTATCAGGCAAGTTTCCGGAATACTTTTCAGTTCCTTCTTCATTTAACACAATAATCTGAGATTCATTGTATATTGCAATCTGTCCGTGATGAATCAATATGTCTTTGAAATCAATATCAAAACCATACTCCACTGTTTTCTTACCGTTTTTCTCATACAAATCAATTCTATATTTGTGCTCTCCGGAGGTATCATAATATACCAATCCGACACCCGAATCACCATAATATGCACCAACAATATTTTCAGCTAAAATTGTATCGGATGAACTAACCGGCTTTTTTGCTCCTTCAAAAAACATAAGGCGATTATCACCTAATGCAAAAACATTTTCATCATCCAAAAAACCAATCATCGGTATAACGCAATCAGCATAATCATAACTGCTTACTATATGATCCGATGTATTTTCTCCGATTCCGCCAAAATTGTAGAACGTCACACTACTCCGCATAGTAGAACCGTCAATATAAAAATATGTCACGCCAAGCACTTCTCCTGACAAAGTGACCGCAACCGGATAACCTGTTTTGTCAATTGAGGCCTTAATCTCAACCAATTGAGCACCGGTATTACTATAGAGATTAATCCACGAATTATCATTATCTTCCAAGATAGTCGCTATAGTCTGATCCTTTGATACGCAAAAATCTCTTATCGGCAGATTGGTATCTATCTCCGTCTGTTTTCCGTTTCCGTCAATCAAATAAACATTGTGTCCATTGTAATCGCACACTGCAACAACACCTGAAGCCGTATGTACAATAGGATTCTGCATCTCATATGTCATATTCCAGATTACTTTACCTGTATCATCGGTCGCACTGATACCATCTCTACTATATGTAATAACACTTCCGTTGTTATTAATATATGCGTTATTTTCAAGACTTACCTTTTCTGTGCTGTTAACGATTTCAAAATCAGTGTATATTTGACTTTTATATCTTTTGACAGACAAAATCACAATCGCGGCAATTGCCACGATTGCGATTATTATCCTTATCAATACCGATATTCTATGCTTCGCTATTCTTTTAAAAAGTGATGTATCACTTTCTTCCGGTGTATTACCGGGAAAACTTGTAATTTGCGCCATTACTATCTAACAATTCCTTCTATACAAACTTATAAACAGTAGATGTATGGTATTCTCTCTTCGGTCCAAACACAACATCACAGAAATTATCATGATGAACAGAATCCGGATAATACTGTGTCTCCAAACACAAACCATATCTTGGATCATATATCGCGCCATCTTTACCGGCAACATGCTCAACCCAATTTGCGCTGTAGAACTGTACTCCCGGCAAATCTGTATACACCTCCATACATCTTCCTGATGCCGGATCCTTCAATACAGCAATTTTCTTCATGCTTCCATCATAATTATCAACAACATAGTTGAAATCATATCCGTTTACTAACTTCATTTGGTCATTATCCGCTTCAATATCGGCACCAACCGCCTTTGGAGATGTAAAATCAAGCGCTGTTCCAACAACAGATGCTATTTCACCCGTCGGAATTGTTCCGGCTCCCACCGGTGTTGTCTTTGAAGCCAATATTTGCAACTCGTGTCCGAGTGCCGAACCTGACTTATGACCACCCAAATTGAAATATGAATGATTTGTCATATTGAATATCGTATTCTTATCACTGTGTGCCAAATATTCTATTTTAAGTTCATTGTCTTCTGATAACGAATAAGTCACGCTCACTTCTCTATTGCCCGGAAGGCCATACTCTCCATCTACCATTGTTGTTGTAAATGTAACAGCATTTGTTCCTTCCTTTGCAGACCACATACGTTTATTCAATCCGTTTGGAATATCTGTATGAAGATTGTTTTCACCATCATTTTTGTCCAAAGTATACTTTACACCGTCAATTTCGCATTCAGCCTTGGCAATTCTGTTTGCACTCGGTCCGACTGTAGAACCAAAGAAACAAGTATCCTCTTTATATGCCTCAACTGTTGGGCAGGAAAGGGTTACATCTTCCTTCTTCCCATTTTTATCGGGAACATATACAGCATGAAGAATCGCACCATAATCAAGAACTTCCACTACAACACCGTTCTTATTTTCAAGAATATACTTATTTACTTCCTCACCCTTTGCGGTCTTTCCAAAAAATGTCTTCATTTGCTTTCCTCCGTCAAATACTATATTTCTACTCTTCCTTCCAAAGCACGTAACAACGTCACTTCGTCAATACATTCCAGATCTCCGCCTACCGGAACACCACTGGCAATTCTGGTCACCTTTACACCTGTGGGCTTGATTAATTTGCTGATATACATAGCAGTCGTCTCACCTTCCAGACTGGAATTTGTGGCAATTATCACCTCTTTTACCACATCGTCCTGCAATCTTGATATCAATTCTTTCAACTTGATATCTCCGGGTCCAATTCCAAGCATCGGAGAAATTGCGCCATGCAATACATGATACACGCCTTCATATTTTCCGGTCTTCTCATAAGCCGCCAAATCTCGCGAATTCTCAACAACCATTATTACAGAATGATCTCGCTTTGCGTTGGAACATACGGGACACACACTTGCATCAGTCAACGTATAGCATTCCGAGCAATATGTCACCTTGTCTTTGGCTTCCATAATAGTCGTTGCCAAACGCTCCACTTTTGCTCTTGGCATGTTAATCAAATGAAACGCCAATCTGCCCGCCGACTTCTCACCGATTCCGGGAAGAGTTGATAATTCTTCAATCAATTTATTAATCGGTCCGCTATACATTTCCATTAAAACGGTAAGCCTCCCAATCCTCCGGTTAATTTGTTCATCATTTCTCCCGAAGCACTATCAACCTGAGCAAATGCTTCATTAATTGCCGCAATAATAAGATCCTGTAACATCTCAATATCATCCGGATCCACAACATCCTCAGTCAACTTGAGACTCTTTATTTCCTTTTTACCGGATACAGTTACCTCAACCGCACCGCCGCCGGCCTTTGCACTATACTCAGCTTCTTCCAAATTCTTCTGGCTTTCCTCCATTTGGCGCTGCATACGTTGTGCCTGTTTCATAAGATTATTCATATTACCCGGCATTCCCATTCCTCCGGGATATCCACCTCTTTTAGACATATTCGTCCTCCTTAATACTATTATCTGTAACAATATCTATATTGATATTCTGAAAAGCCAGCAAATTGGGATTCAAACCATCTTTGCTTCCGTCTTCAGGTAACAGTTCTACTGTAAAATCAACATCTTTTCCCGTCATTTCCTGTAGCAGATTCTTAATATAATCCTTCGAATCAACATCACTTAGGTGATTATATGCCAATCCGTCATGTGTTACCAATTTCAGATGATTACTTTCATCTAACGACGGGTAAGCCTTTTTAAAATCGGTCCTAAACAACATTGTTGCACTTCCTACCACTCTTGACCAATTATCGACAATACCTTTCAAATCCTCCGGTAAAGCTTTGGGCAATTCACGTTTAGGATAATCAGCAACTGCATTTGAACTTACAGTCACCGCTTGATTGTTTGTAACACATACACCGTTCTCAAGCTTTTCTTCAAGCACACGAATTCTGTCCAAAAGAGAATCATCCATGCGCTCCATCTGCGGTTTACATAACTTTATTAGCGCCATTTCAACCATAATACGCTTTTGCGATGCATAACGCATACTATTTGAAAGCTCGGAAAAAACACGAATATATCTCATCACAATCTGTGTATCACACATTCCTGCTTCTTCAACCAATCGCTCAAGATTCTCACTGGAAATATCCAGGATATCGCTTGCATTTTCAGTTGTCTGCACAATCAAAATATTGCGAAGATACCAAGTAAAATCCAAGACAAATTGATTGAGCTCACGTCCGGACATTACAGCCTTTTCAAGAATGGATAAGCAGCCTAACACATCCTGCTTATATACCATCCTAAACAAATCACTGAATACTGCTGTATCCACGGCGCCCAATACATTAAGCACCATATCAAAAGTCAGCGTCTCACCAAAATGAAATGCTATACACTGATCTAACAAACTCAGCGCATCACGCATTGAGCCATCAGCAACCTTTGCAATATATCTTAGCGCTCTCGGTTCAACGGAAACATTCTCTATAGAGGTCAATTCCTCCAACCTGTCAGTAATCGTATCTACCGTTATTCTGTGGAAATCGTACCTCTGACATCTGGACAGAATAGTAATAGGTACTTTCTGCGGATCGGTAGTTGCAAGTATAAATATGCAATATGACGGCGGTTCTTCCAATGTCTTTAACAATGCATTAAATGCTCCTATCGAGAGCATATGCACCTCATCGATTATATACACCTTATATTTACCGTCTGCCGGTGCAAAAGCCACCTCGTCAATAATTTCTCTGATATTATCTACACCGTTATTTGACGCTGCATCTATCTCAATAACGCTCATGCTGGCTCCGGCTGCAATAGCCTTACAACTGGGGCACACGCCACACGGATTACCATCCACGGGATTCTCACAGTTTACGGTCTTAGCAAAAAGCTTTGCTACCGTTGTTTTTCCGGTACCACGCGTACCGCAAAACAAATAAGCATGTCCTACTCTATCAGCCGTTATTTGATTTTTCAGTGTTGTAACAATATGTTCCTGACCTTTGACATCTTTAAAATTGTCCGGTCTAAACTTTCTGTAAAGTGCTACATAGGACATCCTATATTACCGCCTTAATCTCCAAAACTTATTCCAAGCATCTTAGCTTCCTTGATAATTGTCGCATCAGGATCCAGCATCTTAAGCTTGCCCGCAACATCTTCAAGCGGAACCTTAACAATCTCTCTGTTTCTATATCCGACCATAAATCCATACTCACCCTCAAGTATCAACTTACCTGCCTCTGCACCTAATCGACTCGCAAACACTCTGTCATAAGGGCATGGACTTCCGCCTCTTTGTGTATGACCCGGAACAGTTACTCGAACCTCCTGGCCGGTTCTTTCCTGAAGCAATGCCGCTACCTCATATGATACTGATGGATATTTACTCTTTTCAAGTTTCTTCTGATATTCCTTCTTGGATAACTTCGCATCTTCTTTACTGATTGCGCCTTCCGCAACAGCTATTATCGTAAATTTGCTTCCATTCTTTTCTCTTTGTCTGACCGCATCAACAATCTTGTCTATATCATACGGTATCTCGGGAATAAGTATAATATCAGCACCACCTGCCATACCGGCATTCAATGTAAGATATCCAACCTTATGACCCATTACCTCTACAATAAAAATACGGCCATGCGAAGCTGCAGTCGTATGAATACAATCTATGCAATTGGTTGCAATATCAACTGCACTCTGAAAACCAAAGGTCATATCTGTTCCATACAAATCATTATCTATTGTCTTTGGCAAAGTGATAACATTCAACCCCTCTTCACGTAGAAGATTGGCTGTTTTGTGTGTACCGTTTCCGCCAAGTATAACAAGGCAATCCAACTGAAGTTTATGATAATTCTGTTTCATTGCCTCAACTTTATCAAGTCCGTTCTCATCCGGATCTTTTATCGTTTTAAAAGGAGTTCTGCTACTACCAAGAATTGTTCCGCCTACTGTTAAAATTCCGGAAAAATCTTTTCCGGTTAACATTTTGAAATTGCCGTATATCAATCCTCTGTATCCATTAAGAAAACCATATATCTCAACATCCTGTCCACTGTTGGTAAGCGACTTAACTACTCCACGCATTGCAGCATTAAGAGCCTGACAATCTCCACCGCTTGTAAGCATACCTATTCTTTTCATATGTAATCCCTCCTTGCTATCATTCATATGTACAAAGCACACAGTTAAATTATACCTTATTTTTGTCAGCCAAACAAGAAATCAACCACGCGGGGATACTTTACTTACGATTTCTGTTCTTAATAACCGAAATACCAAAAAGAATTGCAGTTACAGCAACAAGCAGACACATCGGAATGATTGCCTTACTGTAATCAGTCTCTGCACAATAGGCAAACTCCATCAAATATGTCGGTAAAAATTCGAATCCGTTAAAAAGGGATAACAAATCCGGCAAGATGATAACCACAGCCAGCAACGTTGCACACGACACAATACTGTTCTTGGCAATATCGGATAGAATAATTGCGCAAGCTGTTATAAGGCCCAAAGTCATTCCATATATCAGCGAACTCCACAAACAATCAAACCACGCATAATCACGTGATAACATAAGATTTGCTACCACGTAATACAAATTCTCAACAAGCACAAGCGTTACGGTTACTCCGATACCATATACAATACACTTGCTAAGTACAAATGTACTTTTATGATATCCGCAATTTGACGGTACAATACGGCAACCCTTTCGTATCTCATTCGGTATCAAACCACTACACACAATTGCCACTACCAAAGTATAGAACAGCCCAACATCTGCTGCCCAAAAGCCCATATTGTCCCTAACATTTCCCGGAACAAGTTCCCTTAGAATGTCAAACATATACTCCACCAATGTTGCCATCACAGCCGACATATAGGGCATCAGTTTAGCCGCTATGGGAATAAACATTGTTGTAAACAACACCATTCCGCTTAACGCTACCAACGTTCCTGCAAAAATCAACCATTTTGCGGTTCTGAAATATTCTAAAATATCCTTACGGATGCATGCTCTCAGTTCCAATCTCATAGACATACCTCCCTAAACAACGCATCCAAATTACTAAATTCACATGTCATATTGACTACGGGATTAGCCACGTTTTTCAATATCCCAAATAAATCCGCCTGCATTGCACGCATATCGCCGGATAACGCTTGAAACCGAACAGTATAGTCGTCCGTCTTCTCGCATTGGACACCCTCCATTTTATCAAACAGAGTTATGTCAACCTTTTGTGCAAATTTGACTATCATCTTTGATTTATCAGCACTAATTTGATTCATTTGAATCGTTCGCTTAATTGTGCCATCACTCAAAAAGCCTACAACATCACATACTTTTTCCATATCTGCAAGAATATGAGTTGATAGAATAACAAGCTTGCCTTCATCACGTAACTTATGAAGGATATTCATAACCTCCATTCTGCCTTGCGGATCAAGTGCCGAAGTTGGCTCATCCAACAAAACTATATCAGGATTATTCACCATTGCCGCAGCTATTCCAAGTCTCTGACGCATTCCCCTGGACATTGATGCAATCTTCACATCTGCCTGTAAATCCACCATATCCAATAATTGCGCACATCTTGCCGCGTCAGTATTCATCAGCAGGAAATTGAGATATTCACCTGCTGTCAAATATTCAAAAAAAGCCGGAACATCCGGCAAATATCCAATCACCGGTTTTGAACCGTCTTTTGTTTCTAAAGCAACAATTCCTTCATCATATTCCAAAAGACCGCCAATAATATTAATCAATGTAGTCTTTCCGGCACCATTTCGACCGATTAAACCGAATATTTGTCCATACTCAACTTCAAGATTTACATCCTTTAACACCGTCTTCGGACCGTAGCTTTTACATACACCTTCTAATTTGATCATAAATTCCCCTACATACTCTTTTGCAAAACAAGTGCTTTAAATACATCACCACGTTCTTCAAAATTTTTAAAATATCCATACGAAGCAGCTGCCGGCGAAAGAATAACCGCTGCTCCCTTTTTCGTAATCTCCTTTGATAATTTCACGGCTTCCTGCAAATTCTCCACATAATATGTGTTACTCATTACAGCAATTTTATCGGAATCATATATTCTTTTTCCGGACGCATACATGCATATATATTTGTATTCACTATGTCCCTTTATAAAATCAATCAATTTGGAATAATCTATTCCCCTATCCATTCCACCAATCAAAATTGTCTCAGCACCCGAAATACTGTTTAGTGCGCTTATGGCAGCCTCCGGTATGGTAGATATGGAATCATCGTAAAATCTAACTCCATCTACTTCACCAACCGCTTCAAGTCTATGAGATAATCCGGTGAAATCAGCAATAGCTTCAAGCACCTTCTTACTATCACAATTATATATATCTGTCGCAATTCGATATACAAACTCTGCGTTGAATTTGTTATGTAAACCTTCTATTGATAATTGGTAATCATTCACATCATCCTTGCTTATAATGATTTCTTTTGCAAGTGTATCAATCTTTGGCACATTGTCGCCATGATAAAAGAAATCACCCGATTTCTGATAAACTGCAACATGTGATTTTGCTTCAAAGTATTTTTCCATCGTATGATAGTAATCCAGATGTTCTTCAAACAGATTTAGGAATACTGCTATATGCGGAGATACTTTCGTGTGACATAACTGATGGCAACTCATCTCATACACAACAATCGTATCCTCTGTCATTGCATCATAATAATCAAGACACGGTTGTCCGATATTACCTAATAGCAGCACCGGTCTGTCTGTACATTTACTCAATACCGTATATAGCATTGTTGATGTAGTACTTTTACCTTTTGTACCTGTTATTCCGATTACATTATCTCTATACTTTTGCAAGAAGAATTCTGTCTGCGAAGTAACAATATCATCATCTTCTTCCATAACAATGCCGGGACTTTTGAAAATGCAATCATACTCGCTTTCGTCAATATCTTCCTTCTTACCTTCAAAAACAGTTACGCTCTGCGGCTTACACACTCTGCCAAGAAAGTTCTCTGTTGATTTACCTTCCCGTCCATAGCCCCATATCAGTATTCTTTTTTTATCAAGACTTCTTTCAGTTATCATCTGTATCCTCTTTTGGCATTTGTAATCAGCACATTAATATCCGTGTGCATTCATAAAATCAACCCATTTGTAATAATATTTGGCTTTAAGATGTACTCCGTCAAATGTAATTTCCGGATCCAACCCGCCGGTTTCATCAACAACGGCAGGATTCATATCCAGATAAAAAATGTCTTTGCCATTTGCAAATGCCGCAATCGCAGCATTTTTTGCATTAATATTATCATTGTTATATACGTCACTCTCATCTGAATATTCTGTTGTAACATACATAATACTAAGAATTATTATCCTTGCATCCGGTTGATATTCGCGAATAAGATCAAGATTCTCTTTGAATTTATTGGGATAACTATCGGGAGTACCACATCCCAGTTCATTAATACCTATCATTATATAGATATTGTCAAAACTTCTGCTGCTCAATACTTCCGGTACCGTAGATTTCAGTCCTTTTCCGATACCAACATTCTCTGTCATCATCGTAAAAACAGTCAATCCCGTCTTAAAACAAAAGCTGGCTTCATCATATCCGGAATAATCATATAAGCCTTCCATTCTTGAGTCACCGATAAACAAAGAATTGGCATAGTACGACGCATCAACATGTTTAAAGTCATAATCTGACGTAAGCGGATGTACTCCGGGATTCTCATAATATCTCGATCTCGCCGGATTATCATTCCACAAATCGTACTTAGTCACACCACCATTACCGTACGCCACTCCGTATTCACTCAAATCTGTTTCCAGCTCATATACGGGTTCTTGCGTTGTGCTCTCCTCTTCCGTCTCCGTAACCGTTTCTTCCGGTTCCGTAGTCTCGGCACTGTCAGTTTCAGTTTCTTCTTCCGCAACCGCTACATTCTCAGCTTTTTCCTGTTGTATCATAGCCACTGCAGCAGGATGATCTAATGTAATATAAAAAGCATAATCGCTGTTATATACATATATTGCTCCACCTATCAGAAAAAACAAAACAGAAATTGCTGATACCGCAAATAATGGACATTTCCTTATGCACTTTTTCCAAAAATTATTATTCTTATCCATTACACTCCAATATCAAGCATTAAAAAGAGAAATAAATGAACGGATTATTTCCTGATTGTGCCAACTGATATATACATACCCACAGTATTATCAATAGCAATGCTTTAACAAGCCAACTTTTTCCAAACTTCTCCAACCACTTCTGCGGATACGGCGTACAAAAGAATGCACACAATAGTATCATCCACCAATATACACTGATTAACTCGACAAATTTGTCATATCCATTATTTACCATTCCCGGTAATTTCACAAAGAACATTCGACATAAATATTCGCCAAGTAATTGCAAATCCGTTATGTTAAATATTGTCCAGGAAACAGGGATTAGTAACCACATATATATATGGCCAATCACCTTACTCTTCTCAACCAATTCTCCAAGAAATGTCTTCTCAATTGCAATTACAATAAACAGAAACAGTCCCCATACAAGGAAATTATAACTAGCTCCGTGCCATAATCCCGTTAACATCCACACAATCAATAGATTGATATACATTCTGCATTGGCCTTTTCTGTTACCTCCAAGCGGTATATAGAGATAATCTCTGAACCATGTTCCAAGTGTTATATGCCATTTTCTCCAGAATTCTGTCATCGATTTGACCATGTATGGATTATCAAAATTGGTCGGCAAACGAAAACCTAACATATTACCTACACCAATTGCCATAAGCGAATAACCCGCAAAATCAAAATATATCTCAAATGAATACCCAATTGCCCCAAGCCAAGCTGTAAGCGGATCTATTCCCAGTGCACCGACTCTCCAGACATCATTCCACAATGAAGCTATCTTGTCTGCCAGCAATACTTTATATCCCAAGCCAACAATAAAAGTCGTTATTCCCTGCTCCAGCATTGCAGGATTAGCATATCTGTAAGACACCAACGTTCTTTCAATTATCTCATATCGTGTTATCGGTCCCGATGTTATCTGAGGGAACATTGTCGCATATGTTGCAAAATGAAAAAGACTCACCTTTTCTTCATATTTACGACGATATACATCCACCACAAAAGAAATCATCTGAAATGTATAAAAGCTAATTCCTAAAGGCAAAGTCAGTAATGGCGCCGCAAGACTAAGATTGGCAACGGAATTCGCAATACTTATTCCAAATCCCAAATACTTAAAAATCAGCAAAAGTGCAATATTAAAAATGAGTGCACAAATAAGCCACACTCTGCGTGCGGCTATATTACTAACATTATTCTCCTTATCATATTCGTTTAATCTATATATTCTGTTCGCATAAAAATAGTTTACCAATACCGAAAAGGCAAGCAATACAAGATAGTACGGATTTCCACAAGCGTAAAACACCATGCTTCCTATGAGAAGCACGGCATTACGGTATCTTGGTTTAACCAAATAATATACAATTAGAAATATAGGAATAAAACGAAGTATAAAAGATAAGCTCGAAAACGCCATCTATGCCTATTCCTTTCAATTCTTATTAATTGATGTCTGACTTACTTCAAGAATCTTCTGTTTCATCTGATCCTCAATACGTGCAAGCTCAGTCTCTGCCTCTGCACGCTTCACTCTTCCCTCCTGCTGAATCTTCATCACTTCATCAAGCGTATCGATAAGTGACTGATTCGTCTGTGTCAATGTCTCAATATCAACAAGTCCTCTCTCACTTTCCTTCGCTGTATCAATTGATGCAATCTTAAGTGCTTCAGCATTCTTTCTGAGCAATTCGTTAGTAGCATCCGTTACATCTCTCTGTGCTTTGGCAGCATCCTGAGAGTGGTCAAGACCAATTGCAATAACCATCTGGCTCTTCCACAACGGAATAGTATTAACAAGTGTTGACTGTATCTTCTCAGACATAACAGTATCATTGTTCTGAATCAGTCTGATCTGAGGAGCCATCTGCATTGAAATATTACGCGTAAGTTCAAGATCGTATACTTTCTTCTCAAATCTGTCTATTAATGCCGCATAGTCCTTGGCAGCCTGAGCGTCCTCAGGCAGACCTGTTTGCTCGGCAACAGCAAGAAGTGCCGGTAATTCCTGATTTTTTGCCTGTGCAATCTTCTCCTTACCTGCAACAATATAAAGTGATAATTCCTTAAAATACTGCAAATTGGAATCATACATCTGATCAAGCATAGCTACATCTTTCATCAAAGTTACCTGATGATTTTCCATCACTTTTACAATTCCGTTAATATTTGTCTCAGCTTTATCATATTTTGCTTTGAGTGCAGTCACTCTGTTTGCACTCTTTTTGAATATTCCAAGGAAGCCCTTCTGCTCGGTTGCATCAAAACTCTTAAGTTCTGTTACAACACCGCTTAACATATCTCCGATTTCACCAAGGTCCTTTGTTTTAACAGATTCAAGAGCAGATTCTGAAAAATCAGCAATTTTTTTCTGTGCTCCTGCGCCGTATTGCAGTACAAGCTGCGAATCATGAAGGTCAATTCCTTCCACATAGCTTGCAACTGTAGCCTGTTCTTCAGGTGTCAATTCCATCTTTGGTGCTTCTGCAATTACTGCATTCATATCATCAGTCATCTTCATACCCTCCATTTATTCATTACTATTCATAACATCATCAGCCAGACCTTCCTGTTGTAGCATCGTCTTCAACACCTTGGCATCTGCTGTCACATCCCACACTGAATCTCTGAACAATTTATTCAGCAACTCGACAAAGGCCTTATTTATTGTATCAAGCGTCTTCTCAATCTCGTCCTTTGCATTAAGAATATCCGGTCCCGGTTCACTTACTTTATCGTATTCCGCATATGCTTCAACAAGTTTAATCATAGTCGGTAAATAGTAATCCATAAGCCTGTGACATTCCTTCATCTGCTCAGGATGCTCGCGTACACGATCGAATATCTCATTTAACAACGACTCCAACCTATCCAATTTGTTTGATATTGATTCACCGGGAATAATATCATTAAGTTCGTGTATTCTTTCAATACCACGACGTCCTTCCGTCATCATATTATTGAGTTCGGTTTGTTGTTCGCCACTAAGTCCCGATACTTTTTCTTCGGCAACTCCGCTCTCTTCAAGTTGCGTCTTATTCAGCAATTCCACATTCTGCTTTGTAGCACGATATTGATTATACACTTCCGTAGATACAATAAAAGTCTTTTTCTCATCATCCAGATATCCTTCGGGGAAAAAGCCCTTTTCCAACATCCGCTTTATATTCTTAACAACTTTCTTTTGCTCGGTACCTGTTGCAGATGCAATATCATCAATTGCACAATACATTTTTTCACTGCATAAGCTCTTATATTTCTTTGCTTTCGCAGATAAATTAACTCCTCGCAACGATCCGATAATAAGATAACCGCATGCAAATGTGAAAATCACTCCAACTGCCACAGATCCGACAACCGCCATTCCCTGTAACAATTTGAATAGAGCGCTAATTGTAAACGGAAGAATCTTCCATACACCTACAATACCCAATCCTAATTTTATAATATTGGAAACCCTGCCAACATCATTGTATTTGACTACCTGATTCGGCTTCTTAACCATAACCGAACGTTTGAGTTTATTTCGTTCAATCTCGGCTTCCTGTTCTCTATGATATCTTTCCGCAGTTTCTCTCGCCTTGTTCATCTCGGCTTTAAAGTTACGCTGACCTTCTGTCCTCGTACCGCTTATCGCCTGCGAAGCTGCCTTATTAACGGCATCACCCACATCTCCAAGCACAATATGAACCGACTGACCGATTGAATCACTCAATCCGGAAAAATCACCGCTGTTTACGGCATTCATAACAGAATCTTTTATCTGGTTACCCAAATCAGTATATTTTTGTTCATAATCATTTTTATTCTGATCGCTCACAATACTATATAACCTCTGTCCTAACCACTATTTGCGTCTATTTTAACACAATCACATCAAATAATTCTATACAATATTACGTACGTATTGCCCAAATACAAAAATGTACCGTGGTCAATTATATGACCACGGTAAAATTTACTTCATATTAATTCTCGAAGCTTTTTCCTCATCCGGATCGGGTTCAGGCAAACCTTTCAACTCTCTGAATATCTGCATAAACTCTTTTCCTGTAATTGTCTCTTTCTCAATAAGATGCTCGGCTATCTTATCCATCACTTCTCTGTTATCTGTTAACAAACGTTTGGCTTCATCATAACTTTCCGCCAATATCTTCATTACTTCTTCATCCACCATTGCTGCTGTGGATTCCGCACAATTAAGAGTCGCTTGTCCAGATAAATATTTACTTTCCACAGTTGCAAGTCCGATTAATCCAAACTTCTTACTCATACCATACTGAGTCACCATTGATTTGGCAATATCAGTTGCCTTCTCAATATCATTGGATGCTCCGGTTGTAACCGTATCAAATACCAATTCTTCGGCCGCACGACCGCCCAATGTACTTACGAGCATAGCTCTCAATTCCGCTTCGGTATTAAGATATTTTTCTTCTTCCGGAACCTGCATTACATATCCCAAAGCTCCCATTGTCCTTGGAACGATAGTAATCTTCTGAACCGGCTCCGAGTTCTTTTGCAACGCAGAAATAAGTGCATGACCGACTTCATGATATGATACAATTCGTCGCTCTTCTTTGGACATAATTCTGTCCTTTTTCTCTTTTCCTACCAATACCTGTTCAACAGCAATAAACAAATCCTTCTGGCATACAAATTCTCTGCCTTCTTTAACTGCGTTAATTGCAGCTTCATTTATCATATTGGCAAGATCCGAACCAACTGCGCCGGATGTCGCTAATGCAATCTCTTCAAAGTCGACCGTCTCATCCATCTTAACATCCTTGGCATGTACCTTAAGAATATTAACACGTCCCTTTAAATCAGGCTTCTCTACTACAATTCTTCTGTCAAAACGCCCCGGTCTAAGTAATGCCTTATCCAAAATCTCCGGTCTGTTTGTAGCACCAAGAACGAGAATACCCTTTGTTGTATCAAATCCATCCATCTCAGACAACAATTGGTTAAGTGTCTGTTCACGTTCTTCATTACCTCCGCCGTACTTGCTGTCACGGCTTCGTCCAATAGCATCAATCTCATCAATAAAAATGATACACGGCGCATTCTTGTTTGCTTCCTTAAACAAATCACGAACTCTTGAAGCACCAACACCAACATATAATTCAATGAAATCAGAACCTGTAAGCGAAAAGAACGGTACATGGGCTTCACCTGCCACCGCTTTTGCCAACAGTGTTTTACCTGTTCCGGGAGGTCCGACTAACAATGCTCCTTTGGGAAGTTTGGCACCAATCTTGGTATATTTTGCCGGGTCATGGAGAAAATCAACAACTTCCACCAACGATTCCTTTGCCTCATCCTCACCTGCAACATCTGCAAATGTTACACCGGTTTCTTTCTGAACATATACCTTTGCATTGGATTTACCAACACCCATTATTCCGCCACCGCCACCGGACATCTTTTTGTATGCAAAACTGAGCAATGCCCACAAAATCACAATCGGTAACACATAAGTAAGCAGAATCGAAATAATCCATCCCGAATTATCAGGTATCTCTGTATTAATTGTTACATCTGCATCCAACAATCGCTTAGTCAATGTATCCAAGCTTTCGCTTATTCCTGTATAAAATGTAATCTTCGGTGCAGAAGATGAAAAAGGAGATAATATATTTTTATCTTCCTTTTGTGTAGTCTTTGGTGTTATCTCAATTTTGTCGGTACCGATATATACACTTTCAACGCTACCGGCTTCCACCATTTTTACAAATTCATCATAAGATATCTCTTGTGAAGTTGCTCCGTTAATCGCTTTCATAAAATAGCTCATAAACAGCAGCGTAAGTAATGCTGCTACAAGCAAAAAAAGCAGGCTCTGCCTTCTCGGAGGCTGATTATTATTACCGGAACCGTTATTTGAACGACCATTACCCAAATTATTTGAATTGTTATCCATTTTCTCTCCTTAAATAATTAAAACTGCCAGCATAACTGACAGTTTTGATTATACGTTATACAAAAATATAAAACAATTAAAAAACTATGAATTATTGCACAAGCATTAATGTTTATGATACATACGATTGCTTTCTTCGTACTTCGCATCACATGTAAGTCTCAATCCCAGTTTTTTAAATGTCTGCTCGTCAACACGAGATAACAATACGGAAGAATGTGCTTCGCAATTGCGCAATTTGGGAATTTGACGCATCGCAAGCTCGGCTTTCTTATCACTCGCTGCAGATATTGATAAAGCAATCAATATCTCATCAGTATGAAGTCTTGGATTCTTACTTCCAAGATATCCCGTCTTCAAGTGTTGTATCGGTTCTATGGCTTCCGGAGAAACCAAATGTATCTCATGTTCAATTCCTGCTAATTCTTTGAGTGCATTAAGCAAAACAGCTGCAGACGCTCCCAATAAATCTGTAGTCTTACCGGTTACAATTGTTCCGTCTTCCAACTCAATTGCTGCTGCCGGATGACCTGTATCATCTTCTCTCTTAAGTGCTGCCACCGCAACCAATCTATCTTCAACAGACAAATATGCCTGTTTCATGATAAGCTCCAGCTTATATAAAGCGTTCTTGCAATCTTTACCTCTCTTAATGTCATCAAGGCACTGATAATACCTTCTGATAATTTCCTGCTCTGATGCTTCTCTGCAGACTTCATCATCAATAATACAATTACCGACCATGTTAACACCCATATCGGTTGGAGACTTATACGGACTCTCTCCCAGAATACGCTCAAACATCGCATTGAGTACCGGGAAAATCTCAACATCACGATTATAATTTACCGTTGTTTCTCCGTATGCTTCCAAATGGAACGGATCAATCATATTTACATCATTCAAATCTGCCGTTGCAGCTTCATATGCCATATTAACAGGATGTTTCAATGGCAAATTCCAAATTGGGAAAGTCTCGAATTTAGCATATCCGGCCTTTATACCACGTTTATGTTCATGGTATAACTGTGACAGACATGTTGCCATTTTTCCGCTTCCGGGTCCGGGTGCAGTAATTACAACAAGCGGACGCTTTGTCTCAATGTAATCGTTCTTTCCATATCCTTCATCACTTACAATTCTGTTAACATCCGAAGGATATCCCGGTATTTTGTAATGTTTATAAGACTTTATTCCAAGTCCGGCAAGTTTCTCAATAAATTGATCGGCCGATACCTGACCGGCATATTTCGTAATACATATACTTCCGACAAACAAACCTATTGCATTGAATGCATCAACCAATCGAAGTGCATCCATATCATAAGTAATTCCAAAATCACCTCTGATTTTATTGGCTTCAATATCCTCAGCGCTGACAACTATTACAATTTCAGCCTGATCCTTAAGTTGAAGAAGCATTTTGAGCTTACTATCAGGTTCAAAGCCCGGAAGCACTCTTGATGCATGATAATCATCAAAAAGTTTTCCGCCAAATTCCAAATACAGTTTATTATCAAACTTTGAAATTCTCTCCCTAATATGCTCTGATTGCATCTTCAAATATTTTTCATTATCAAAGCCCTTTTTCACGTTTGTCCTCCTAATGTGTCAAATACACAAAACATAAGGATATGCGCTCGACACATATCCTTATGCTCTATATTACTTATACTGTCTATTTATCAGATTTGATGATATTCTCTGTATTAGCTTTATATACCATGAGTCGAAGCAGATAGTCTGACATCTTTCTGTTACCGAGCTCCCAATCCTGAATTGTTCTATATGGTATACCAAAATAGTCGGCGAACTGTCTTCTGTTCATTCCCGTCTCTTCTCTAAGCTTAATAAGCACTTCTCTCGAATCCATCATAACATTTCCCTCCCGAAAGCACCGCATTTACGATATTGCTATATTCTACTACCTTATACGCGAAACAGTCAAGAAATTTCACCCGGCAAAAAGTAAAGTTTTAATCTTCATCATCATCAAACATCATGAGAGAAAAAATGAACTCTGTGCCAACACCTTCTGTTGAAATAACATTAATATGCTCATTATGTGCCTGAATAATTTCTTTTGTAATGGACAGGCCCAATCCTGTTCCCTTTTTATCTTTTCCTCGGGATAAATCGGTTTTATAAAAACGATCCCAAATTAACTTTAGGCTATCCTTTGGAATTCCTATTCCGCTGTCTTTAACAGACACAAACACCTTTTGGTTTTTTACCGTTGTCTCTATTTTTATAGATGAATCAGTATGCGAAAACTTAATTGCGTTATCTAACAGATTATACAGTACCTGTTGAATCTTGCCCATATCCGCATAGACCAACATCTCATCGCCCGTAAGTATAAGTTCCAACTCTATCTTCTTGCCACGTAGCTGTACTTCTGCGCTGGCTGCTGTATCTCGAATCACACGATTAATATCAAAAACACTCTTTTCCAATACAACGCCTCTGACATTCAGATTATTGAGAGTAAGCAAAGAATTGGTTAATTTTGTTAATCGCTCCGTTTCATTTAAGACTATTCCCAGATATTTCTCATACATTTCCGGTGGAATAGTGCCATCCAGCATCGCTTCCAAATATCCTTTGATTGATGTAAGCGGCGATCTGAAATCGTGAGATACATTTGCTACGAATTTTTTCTGATTATCCTCTGCCTTTGCAATCTCACTTGCCATATATTGAAGTGCTGCTGCCAAATATCCGATCTCATCATCACTGTCAACCGTGAATTCATAATGCAAATTACCTGATGCATACTGTTCCGTTGCATCCGTAATTTTACGTAATGGAATGTATACGAATTCAGTGAAGAATATCAAGATTATCATTGATAGTAAGAACAACAATATTAAAAGGATATAAGCAATCGATAACAAGCTTTCTTTTGATTGATTAATTCCCGTAAGTGATGTATGTATAACAACATATCCCTTGACCTTATAGTTGTTTGTTATGGGTGCAAATACCGATAACATATCTTCATCAAAATATCCGAAAAATCGACCGGTAACGTAATACGATCCCGCCATGATTGTCGAATCAAATCCATCAACCACTTTCTCTTCATCAAGATTAATCGGCTCTGCCGAATTAAGAATCATACGTCCGGACGGATTTATAATCCATATTTGCGAATCAAGATATACATCCAAATAATCCAACTGATTTTTTACAGTATCAAGTGATATTGCACTGTTATACAAATCACTCGCATATGTATCGGCAATAAGGGTTGCCTCCTTATACAGAGACTCCGCCTTTTCTCTCTTAAGCCTCTCCAAAGTCATATTGGACGCAAATGTTGCTACCATTATGAATCCGAATACCCCAAATATCAAATATGCCATTATGAATTTTAAATACAAAGTCTTACGCATATTATCTCCGCTTACTAAGAGTTATCAGGATTTTACTTCAAATTTATAACCGATTCCCCAAATAGTAGATATTTTCCATTGTTCGTGATCACCGATTTTCTCACGCAATCTTTTAATATGAACATCAACAGTTCTTGTATCACCTATATATTCATATCCCCATATCTGATCCAACAACTGCTCTCTGGTAAATACATGATTAGGTGATGATGCCAAGAAATACAGAAGTTCCAATTCCTTAGGTGGCATATCTACATTGTTACCATTATATATTACGGAGTAATTTGTCTGGTTAATAATCAAATCAGGATATTCAACACACTTAGTCGTCACTTGACTTGGAGCCTCATTTACCGGTTTGCATCTTCGTAGAACCGCTTTAACTCTCGCTACCAGCTCTTTTGTATCAAAAGGCTTCTCCATATAATCATCTGCACCAAGTTCAAGTCCCAGTACTTTATCAAATACTTCTCCTTTTGCAGATAACATAATTACAGGTGTTGATGATTTTGCTCTAATCTCACGACAAACCTGATATCCGTCAATACCCGGCAACATAAGATCCAGTAATACCAGGTTCGGTGCAAAAGTATCAAATCCCTCTATTGCGGATTCCCCATCATTATATATCTGTGTTTCAAAACACTCCTTTGTAAGATAAAGTGCGATGAGCTCTGCAATATTGTTATCATCATCTACAATCATTATCTTTTGTTTTACTGCCATACCTTTCCTCCTGCAATCATTCCTTGAATTCAGCGATAGTTACACCGGCATCGCCTTCCCCATATTCACCCTGTCTGTAACTTTTAATATACTTTGTTTTACGCAATTTAGCCTGAACAGCACTTCTTAGTGCACCTGTACCTTTACCATGTACGATTCGGACACTTGGCACATGCGCCAAATAAGCATCATCAAGATACTTATCCAATTCATATATTGCTTCATCTACGGTTTTTCCCAATAAATTGATTTCCGTTGAAACAGAATATGATTTGCTCATCTTTATCTTACTTGCATTTGATTTTGCTGTGGTCAATTTCTTACTGCCACCCACAACAGGCTCATCTTCAATCAAAATCAAATCCTTAATATTAACTTTTGATCTGATTATTCCGCATTGAACAAACAAATCACCCTTACTGTCAGGTAACGAATTCACTGTTCCTTTAAGCCCCATGGAAACAATCTTTACATCATCTCCCAATCTAAGCTCGGAACTCTTAAGTTCTTTATGGGTCCCTTTATCGGCTTTAATCGCCATCTTCTCATTGCTTGTCTTTATCTTGCCACGTACTTTATCTCTGGCTTTCTCCAAGTCTTTCATTGAAGCATTGGGACCGGCCTTCTGAAATGTTCTGATAGTCTCATCGGCAACATCCTTGGCCTCCTGCAATATCTCCTTGGCCTCTTCATGTGCCTTCCTAAGTATCTCTTCTCGGGAATCCTCTATTTTATCCTTCTTACGCTCAAGCGCATCCTGATGTGCTTTTATTCTGCTCTTATACTCTTCAATCTCACGACGGTCTTTCTCTATTGTACGTCTGCTGTCTTCCAAATCCGTTATAAGATCTTCAAACGATTCCTTGTCCTGCGTAATATGTGACTTGGCATCTTCTATTATATCATCTCTTAATCCCAGGCGCTTAGAAATCGCAAAAGCATTACTTTTACCGGGTATACCGATTAGCAAGTGATATGTTGGTGACAAAGTCTCAACATCAAATTCGCAACATGCATTCTCTACGCCTTCTTCGCTCAACGCATACACCTTCAATTCCGAATAATGTGTAGTCGCCATAGCACGAATTCCGCGCTTATGCAAATAATCAAGAATTGCAATAGCAAGTGCTGCACCTTCCGTCGGGTCTGTTCCCGCTCCAAGTTCGTCAAACAGGCACAAACTATTCTCATCCGCGTTTTTAAGTATTGCGACAATATTTTTCATATGTGATGAGAAAGTTGACAAACTTTGCTCTATACTCTGTTCATCACCTATATCAGCATATATCTTGGTAAAAATAGATAGCATTGACCTATCTGCTGCCGGAATATGCAATCCTGCCTGACCCATCAACGTAAGCAATCCTACGGTCTTAAGCGATACAGTTTTTCCACCGGTATTCGGTCCGGTCACAACCAGCAAATCAAATTCTTCACCCAATCTAATATCGATCGGTACTACAGTTTTTGCATTAAGCAACGGATGTCTGCCTTTTCTTATATTGATGATATGTTTGTCATTAAAGCAAGGCTCTGTTGCATTCTGTTCAAGTGCCAATCTTCCTTTTGCAAATGCAAAATCAAGATCTGTCATAATCTTCTGATTAGCCAATAATGTCGGTGCATCTATACCTACAGATGCACTAAGTCCTGCAAGTATTACCTCTATTTCGTGTTCTTCCTCTATCTCCAGTTCACGTATTTTGTTATTAAGATTAACAATAGCCTGCGGTTCGATAAAAACAGTAGAACCTGTCGCAGATTGATCATGTACCATACCCGGCACCTGACCTTTGTATTCGGCCTTTACAGGAATACAGAATCTTCCGTCTCTTTGAGTTATAACGGCGTCCTGCAGATATGTACGATACGCTCCGTTTAGCAAACCATTCAACGAAGATCGTATCTTCTCATTGTTTAGCCCTATTTCACGACGTATCTGTTTAAGATTTGCACTTGCATCATCGGCAATCTCATCTTCCGATAATATACATCTGTGTATATCCTGTGAAGTATCATGATTGGACACCAATGCTCCAAACAAAGACGTCAAACTGTCAGCAGGCTCATCATCCCGCTCCGGCTTACCATAAGCTATAACTCTGTCAACATTGTCAATAAATGCAGCTATTGTAAGCAATTCGCCCGCTGATAAAACCGCGCCTATCTCTAATGACTTTAAACTCCTTGCTATAGGCTTATTATCACCGAAGGAAATGGTCTCCTTTTTGAAGATGCGGTTAAGTGCATCTCTTGTAGCGGCCTGAGCACTCTTAATGCTTCCCAAATCAGACATCGGTTGAAGCTTTGATGCTTTATCACGACCAAGCGGTGATGTTGCCAATGCAACAAGTCTATCAACTATTTTGTTATATTCCAGTACCGATAAAACTTTTTGATTCATTATATTTCCTAATTTCTTCTGTCACTAATATACAATTTTGGTAGAATCAATCCCCAAACTTTCCGCTGTATAATCTCTTCCCTTTGTAATTTTGAGCAATCCTTTCATATATGCAAATGCGACATCCTCGCCCTCATCTCTCATAATACTCAACGCCTGCTCAAGTACAAGACGCGTATCATCGTGCATCACTATATGCTCACGCGATCTTGCATAATATTTCCACGCATCTCCTTGTGAATACGTATCTTTATTGTATGCCACACAAGCGGCATATCTGTCAGCCACCATCTCAGCTACGTATTTAAGAGGCATCTTACATCCCATAATATATGGTTCTATACTTGGTGTATAATCTGTCCAATACTCATAATGATGCCTGTTTCTGCCCTTATGATGCATCCAACTTATTGAACAACCCGTAATCATCCTATCGGATGAATTGGGAGAAAACTGTCCCGAATAGAACATTACACTTCTGTGAAACTCTACAGGCGAGAATTTGCTCATATCATGAAATATTCCTTGCAAATACAAGCCCATTCTAAAACAGCCATACCTAACATACTTTTTGTGTGTACACACTGTTTTGATATGGCCAAACAATCTTTGTCTATATGACAATTCACGATATGCATAATATTTAGGATCAATCTGTCTATCCATTTGCAACTGTTTCCTTTATCATATATTCCTTTATATGATACAACGTATCCGCTTTCAAAAACAATGTCTTTTCAAGTTCTTCATCCGGTTCGGACAAATCAGGCACCATAATAACATGCATACCTGCTCGATATGCGGACATTACTCCGTTAGGAGCATCCTCAACCGCAATACATTCGGCCGGTTTAAGATTAAGTTCGCTACACGCATATTCATATACCATAGGTGATGGTTTACCTTCGGCAACCATAGTTGCACTTATTACTCTGTCAAAATAGCCGTCTAAACCGGTCATTTTCAAATACTCATTGGCACGCAAAATATCAGTAGCCGTGGCAATTGCTGTTATTATCCCGTTTTCACGCAAATATGACAGTAATTCGACCGCCCCCTTTTTTACCTGAATACCTTCTTTTGCAATATATTCATCAAAATAGCCTTTTCTGATTTTACGTACCAAATCATAATCAAACTCGGGACCATACCACTTTTCAAACATCTGCGTAACAAATGGGCGTCCCAACGATCTAAGCGACAAATACATTTCATCCGTAAGCTCATATCCAAGCTCTTTTATTGCCTTAGGCCATACGGTCCTATATATTTTCTCAGTATCAATCAATGTCCCGTCAAGATCAAATATGAATGCCTTGATGTCTTTCATAATATTCATATGACATATCTACTTTCTATACTTTTCACATACTCACTCAGAATTATCTTTATGCAGATAAGTAAGTATAACATAAAAAAGGGTAGACAAAAACTCGGTCTACCCTTCTTATTCATTATAAATTCATCCTATTATCAAACAATGCACCACTTTTTGCAAGTCATTAAAGATATCTGATCTTCTCCGTCATTATACGGTTTTAAACACAGCCACTTCGCTCTTGAGTTCATTCATATTGTCGCCCAAAGCATTTGCTGTGACATTCAAAGAAGATACATTATTAAGAAGTTTTGTAGCATTGTCGCTTACAACGTCTGCATTGTTAGCTGTTTCCTCTATTATTTCGGAAATTCTCTTAACAGCCTCAATTGTTTCGGATTTCTCTGCATCAGCTTCCTTTGTTCGCTCATTTATTTCACCAAGTCCGCTCACGAGAGAAGCCATACTTTCCTTCATCAAATTGAATACATTAACAACCTCCGTAACAGCTTCGGACTGAAGATCAACCATTCCCTCTGCTGTTCTGGCCGAACCGACTGTACGGTCTGTCTGTTCTTTGATGCTATCAACGTTTTGGCTAATCTGGGATGCTGCCATGGCCGAATCATCAGCCAGTTTTCTGATTTGCTCAGCAACTACCGCAAATCCCCTTCCGGATTCTCCTGCTCTGGCTGCTTCAATTGAAGCATTTAAAGACAACAAATTAGTCTCTTCGGAAATATCCGAAATCATTTCAACAAATTCATTAATTGCACCAATATCATTTCCAAGTTCATCAATGTCATAACCAACCTGAGCTGTAATGTCGGAAGTTTCCTTTGCTCTCAAGCCCAGTTTCTCGACAATATCCATACCTGTTTTGATTAATTCGTTGGTCTTTACTACCAATCCCTCAACTCGCTCTACAACCTTGGCAACCTCTTCAATGTCCTTAGACAAAGCATCAGTTCTGTCCACACACTCTTGGGCATTTTGTGACTGCTTAACCATTCCTTTTGATATTTCACCGATTGCCTGAGTAATATCCGAAGAATAATCGTTTATTACTTCTGATTGAGATTTAACATCTTCAGCTGAAACCGCCAACTGATCTGTTGCTTCGCTAACCTTATTAACCAATTTCTTATTGTTAGAAATCATATTATTCATGGATGAAGCCAACGATCTAAATTCATCCCTGCCCTTAACACTAACTGTTCCCGACAAATCTCCTCCGGAAACCTGTTCAAGTCCCTGAGTTAATGTATTCATATTTTTAAGAATTCCTGCAGTCGTCAGTATTCCGATAAAGCCGGCCAAAATTATAGCCAAAATAACAAGTGCAACAGTTATAGTCTTTATGGCATCTGCCTGTCCTACCACTACCATTTCCGGAACCAATCCGCAAAGCATCGCTCCTGTCGACTCGCTTCGACTATAGAAAAAGTAGTACTTCTGTCCGGCATACATTACTTCACTGCTTCCGGAAAGTTTTTCACTAGACATTGCCTTAGTAAAGAATGATTCTGTGTAAAGTGTCCCCGGGGTATATGAGGCTGATCCTCCTGAAGGAACCTTTTCGGAATATACTTCCTTTCCGCCATTCGTGATGTAACAAACAAGGCTGTGGTCGCCCAGATCTATCTCATCAATCAATTCCTGGATCTTTTCTTTTTTAAGGTCAATCACTACCAGGCCGTCCTTTTTCTTGGTCGGCATCTGGTAAGCCATCAAATATCCATCGGGAGAAAGACTTAATTTCTCATCTAAAACAGGATGTGAATCTATCCATCCCTTAATATTGTTCATATCGGCCTCAAGTCCTCGGCCTTCCAAATCAGCCAAATGAACTTCCAATAAGCCGTCCGAAACACTCTTATTTGTAGAAAACATACCGGTACCGGGTGCCGTTACTATATGAATATCCTTAATGAACTTATTTCCGGACTGAGAAGCAAACATCTGAGATTCAATATTGTCAGCAGCCTTTCGAACATCCAAACTTTTCTTAAAATGACCACTCACATAGTCATTCACATCTTCCTCAAGGGCATATTTAAGTGCATCAGCTTCCAAAACCGAAGTAGCCATATCTACATATCGGGTACCCATTACAATTGTTTCCGTTGTAGACTGAGTGAATTTCTCGCTCATACCGGCCTGAGCCTTTTGATAAGCACAAAAACCCACAATTATCATAAACAAAATTGGAACAAGAAAGCACACAACTATCTTATTCCGAATTCCCAATAACATTACTTTATTCTTACTTCCCCTCATACTGACCTTTTTAGTATTCCTCATCCTGCTTTTCCTCCACTAATAACCCCATAAGTTGTCTTGATAGTAGAATCTATTATATCATACAATTTAGAGAAATGGCACTTCACAGCAAGCTATTTTAGTATGAATTCTTGCTCAATTTGTATGTTCGCGGAAAGTTTCTCGTTATTCTATTTTCCCATAGCTTAACTCGTTTATGCTATACTTATAGTATCTGCTTGTTAATGAGATAGTTGAGATTCATACGGAGATTTGCAAATGTATATATATAATTACTTGGTTGCTGCGTTATCGCAGATGGTACTTGTACCCTTTATCTGGCACAGTGCTTATATGGATAGTAGAAAAAACAAATTATTCATAACGTCCATTTTTTTTAACATAATAACTTTATTGGGGTATGCCGGAAGAAGTATAGTAAATGACGGAAATCATTTTATATTAAATTATCTTATAAATTTTGTAATCTATATATCTGCATGCCTACTTTCCTACTTTTTCTTACTTACTTCTATCAAAAAAAATGGCATCATCTACAAAATAGTTTCTGTTTGGGAAAGTATTCTTATATTGTATATAGTTACTACACCATGGACACATTTAGCCTTTTACATTGATGAGAATAATATCTATACAAGAGGCTCTCTATATGAATTGATGTTTATTAGCCAAGGTGCTTTTATGCTTTTATGGGTTGGCGTATTGGCCGTTATCTATAGAAATGTAGAGTTCAAAAGGCGAATCTATGTATATCTTTTAGGCATTTTAGAATTTGCCGCTATCATTTTGCAAATGCATGCAAGCGATTTTAAGGTTATATACGTAGCCGCAGCTTTTTTCCTTGAAATATACTATGTATTTATGATGGAGGTTGAAGGACGCTATGATCAGATGACCGGTGTATTCAGCAAGAGATTCTATTACTCAGAAATAGAACGTTTATCACCAAACAATACGTATCTTGTATTTTTATCAGATTTGAATAGATTAAAGTATATTAATGATAACCTGGGACATGAATATGGCGATTTGGCTATAACAGCAGTCGGAAAAAGTACTTGGGATATCATGCACTCAAAAGCTAAAATTTTTCGAATTGGCGGAGATGAATTCGTCGGCATCTCAAAATCTATAGAAGAAAAAGAAATGCATGAATGCATTGACGCAATCAATGCCAGATTAATTGATGAAAGCAAAAAACTGGGATATGATGTAACTGTTTCTGTAGGATATGCAATTCATACGCTGGGCGAAGAATTTCAATCAACTTTGCAAAAAGCTGATGAAAATATGTATATCGCTAAAAATGAATATTATGAAAAAAATCATATAAATCGAAGAGAATAGCAAGTTTACATGTTGTCGGGAGATCGGCTTCCACCTACCATATCGAAAAATTGCAGGCACATAGCGGTCTCTTCCTTGAATCTGTCAACGACATCGGCAGGAATCACAAGGTCAGCCTCTCGAATTGCAAGATAAACCGGAGCATAGTTATCAAAAAAGACTTTATATATCTTAAGCTTATCATCCCCGACTGCGCCCATGGTATAAAGCCAGTTATACAAGACCTTTACCATGTAATCGGTGGATGCAAACATAAAAACCTTGCCATCCGCAATCGTCTCTAACTCAGAAGACTGAATCTCCGTCAAATCAACTCTGTCACGCACGTCATCAATTCTCATGAATCGTGTTATAATAATTCTCTTTCTTATGATTAAAATAAGAGTGGCAAGCACAATGGGACCAACAAACTGAATCGGATAACTCCATACCGGAACATCACACAATCCAATGATAATCGGTGCTCCGATTAGGGCCCAGGCAAAAACGAGTATTAAAGGAATACACAGCACCATCTCGTTGACGTGACGACGCTTTCTGTCTATTGAAAGAATAAATGTTTCTTCATAACAGACATCTTTCTTCATACTAAGCTCCTATCCTATTCTACAAATGGTCCGGCTATAATCTTGCCGGTTCTCTTATTACCATAAATATCTGTATCAAAAATAATGTCTTCACCATTCGGCTCTTCGAAACGCTGCTCCGGTTCAAAGGCCTCTCCAAGAGTATCAGAGCATATCATCTTTGCCTCCGGAAGATACTCTAGCATATTAGTAACAACCTTAAGCTTTCCATCCACTTCCTTAAGTTCAATATCAATCTTGTGCTCTGTATCAACTGTACCATCAACCTCGATATCACAAGGTTTTGCTCCATTGAAGAATACATTACCACCTGTCCATACCGGAAGAGGCATATAATAACGGTCACGGTTTTCAGCACTTCCTTCGCCACAATAGCCCTCAAAGTGAGACTTCCACTGGTCCTCTGTCATATATCCGCTGTAAGGAACTGTACCACATACAAAATTCTCATCATCCCATTCGCCGTCGCCGCCTGCCTTACAAATATCAAGAAGCTTCTGTCGAACTTCCTGCTGCACAAATACATTGTTATAGAAACGAACATCGCCATGAAGAACAGACATAACACCGGTTATCTCTGTACGATGTGGTACATGAATTGGTGTGTATCTTGTTGAATCGTATTTCTTACTACCATTCTTAACACCCATACCTACTGCTGTAACCGAACCGGCAAAAAGGTTATGAACAAAAGCTACACCCTGCGTTGGAAGCTTAACAGCCCGCTCTGATAAGAAAATATTGTTATCAACAAGTGCCGGGCCATGAGCAATCTCGATGAAGATGTCCTCACCAAGCCCAAGACCTGCCTTGTACTCTTCATTAAGAAGATGGTCATAAGGCATACAATTATTATAGAACAGATTGCTGCTTACTCGAGAGCCCTGTGTCTGCCAGTCAAGCCAAATACCTCTTGTACAGTCGTTGAACACATTGTTTCTGATAATAACATCAATAGCAGCATGGAACTTGATTCCACCAATTTCTGCACCTGCAAGATTTCTCTTATTATTAATATGATGAATATGATTATTCTCGATAATTGAGAATACACAACCAAGGTTGCCTACAATACCTGTCTGACCACAATCATGAATATCACAGTTTCTAACGATATGCGAACCTATGGTCTCCTTGCTCCATCCATCGAGCTGAGCTATGAATGAACAGTCACGCTGTGTCTGAGCTCCATCTTTATACTTATACTTTAGCCACTTATTATCATTATTCTGCTGGAAGTACTTACCAAGAGAAATACCTGAGCACTTTGCATTAGATACTTCACAGTCATCGATAACCCAGCCAATTGACCAGTGAGGTCCTATCATACCATCCTGAAGAGCAGTTGGTGGAGCCCACTGTGAAGCTGACTTAGTAACAATAAAACCAATTAACTGAATATAATTAACATGCTCTTTATCCGGATAGAAACAATGAGGTCTAACATTAATTTCAACCTTCTCCTCATTAGGATTTGCTCCTTGGAAGTTAGCATAAATAATTGTCTCATCCTTATCATCGGACTGACATGTATACCATGTATGCTTAGTGAAATCACGATCCCAAGATTCATCATAATATTCAGGATTAAGAACTTCTTCAAGACTCTCCCGCTCATAAAGAGACTTATCATTGAGAAAGACCTCGCCTGTATGACATACTATGCCTTGATTGAGCCAGTCACCTGATACTACTGTCTTGTAAGGATTATATCCACCGAAAAAGCTGTTAGGAATATGAGCTACCCATACATCGCATTCATACTTTTCCCAGCATTTAATAACTTCAGCACCTGTAATAACAGCAGTTCTTCTACACTCACTACGATAAATAATAGGATTTCTCTTAGTACCCGCATTAACAGGACTAACTTCCTCCTTATAAACGCCCGGTGCAACGATAACCTCATCCCCCGGCATGGCAATGTCTGCTGCCTGTTGAATTGTGGTGAATGGTCTTTCTTTACTACCATCACCATTGAGCTTTGCATTTTGATTAACGTAAATTTTCATTTCTTGCCCCATCTTCACTTCTCAAATGTTCACTATTTTGGATAATAGGCATACAGTCTCAACATGTACCGTATGCGGAAACATATCAACCGGTCGGATTTTTTGAATTTCATAGCCACCATCACACAATACTCTCAAATCTCTTGAAAGAGTTGCGGAATCACAACTTACATAAACTATACGCGCGGGAGCCATCTTAATCATTGTATCCAGGCATGCACCATCGCAACCTTTTCGTGGCGGATCTACTACAATTACATCAGGATGAAGCATTGCATCTTCGCTCTGCTTTTCATAATATTCGGGCAGCACTTCCTCAGCGCGTCCGACATAGAATTCAGCGTTGCCAATACCATTGTTTTCTGCATTTTTCTTAGCATCATCAATAGCTTGCGGTACAATCTCAACACCGATTACTTTACCGGCCTTCTTTGCCAGGAAAAGGGAAATTGTTCCGATTCCGCAATAAAGATCCCACACTGATTCATTGCCCGATAAATCAGCATAATCAAGTGCTATACTATACAATTTTTCAGTTTGAATCGGATTGACCTGATAGAAAGATAACGGTGAAATATTATATCTTATTCCCACTGCATTGTTTACAAGTTCTTTTCCTTTGAGAATATTTCCATCTTCATCAATATATGAAAATCCGGATTGCACATCTCGAAGATGTATAACATCACTTATATGGTCACTTCCCCATATATTGATTATCTCATCTCCCATTATTACATTGGTATTTTCGCTGTTAAGATTTATAGATAAGGAAGCGACTTCCGATATCGATTTGATTCTGTTAATCAATTCTGTCTGATGAGGAACAATACCCTCTGTGTTCTTGTATTTTTCCACATTTACAATCAGGCATACCATCAGTCGATTGTCCGCAAAACTCTTTCTAATTAGTGCATGTCTGACAATTCCTTTATGACTGACTTCATCATATGGCGCAATGTTATACTCATTCATCCATTCAAGTATTGTATCTAACACCTTCTTGTTTTCTTTTACGCCGATTGAACAATCGTTGCAAGGAATTATCGAATGTGTTCTTCCCGCATAGAATCCATATATGAATTTGCCCTCTTTATCTACTCCAAACGGAAATTGGGCCTTATTACGATATTCATATGGATGCTCCATGCCCACTATCGGTTCCATCAGGGAATCAATATATGTTTCTTCAAAACCACCCAAACGAACAATATTATTTCTTACTTTTTTTGCCTTGAATTCCAGTTGCTTATCATAATTGACCGCTTGTAACTGACATCCTCCGCAACGACTTGCCAATTCACATACCGGATTAACTCGATATGGTGACGGTGTTACTATTTGCATAAGACGAGCATATCCGTAATTCTTCTTTGCCTTAATTACTTTGACACTCGCAACGTCACCCACTACCGTATCCTTCACAAACAGCGTATAACCGTCTACTTTTCCGATTCCTTCGCCGTCTATTCCCATATCCGTTATTGTAATAGTGGTAATATCGTTCTTATTCATACTCTTTCGTTTCCAAATTAATCAATAATTGTCATTCTGACATTAGAGTCAAGCAATCTGTTAAAACCAAGCCATTCTGTAGACTCATTTCCTTCCAACAGCTCTGTAAATGTCTCCATTTTTGCATCAATATTATCGGCAAAATTAAGTGCAACTGCCTCAACAATTGCAGGTTTCTTTGGTGAACCGTATTCATATTCACCATGATGCGATAATATGCAATGCTTAAGTTGCGAAGCAAGCACATGAGGGAAGGCTTCAATATCTCTTATTTTCTCACCTACCATCTCTGTACCCATCACGATATGTCCTAAAAGATTGCCGTCATCCGAGTAATCATTGGCAGGAAAAGGTGTAATCTCACGTGTTTTACCGATATCATGACAAATTGCTGCTGTAATAAGCAAATCCCTGTTTAATATCGGATAGTGTTTTGCAAAAAAATCACAACATTCGGTAACACTTAACGTATGTTCTACCAAACCTCCCACAAATCCATGATGGACAGTTTTAGCTGCCGAAGAGAATTTGAAAGCTTTAATAAAACTCTCATCTTCCTTAAAGAAAGCGCATAACAACTTCTTCAGATACGGATTGGATATTGAATCAATGTACTTAATTATATCCGCATACATTACGTCAATGTCTTTTGAACTGGTCGGTAAATAGTCACCCGGAACGTATTCTCCTTCCCTGGCGATTCTTGCCCTCTTAATACTTACCTGCAATGCACCGTTAAAGCTGGACACATCACCTACTACTTCAATATAATCGCAGTCATCAAAATCTTCTATTCCGGCACTGTTTGGATCCCATACTTTTGCATCAATCGAACCTGTTTTGTCCTGAAGTATTACATTCAGATAATTCTTACCATTCTTGGTAACTGCTGCCGATTTGTGTTTGCACATATAAATATCCGATACTCTGTCGCCTTCATGTAAATCTTTAATAAATCTCACTTCTATCCCTCTGCTTTCTATTATTTCTTCTGCGTCTCTAACGTCAACTCCAATACCACTTGGGTATATTCATCACCCTTTGCTCTGCTAATTGTCACACTGACACTGCTTTCAGGGTTTAACGATATGAGTGTATCCGTCAATTCTCTAAAACTTGTAACAGGCGTATTTCCAAGCTGAATAATCACATCTCCGCTTTGAATACCGCAATTCATGGCAGGTGACCCCATATCTATGCCTGTAACATACGCACCATACGGTACTCCCAAGGTTTCATTTGCTTCCTTGGTCACATCTGTACCGGTAACACCAAGATAAGCTCTCGGTCTTCCGTTTGACATTCTCTCAATTGTCTTTTTAATATCCGATATTCCCAACGCACAAATGAGATTGGGTGTATCTTCGGGATTATATGCATGCTCAATTATTCCTAGCACATTTCCTTCAATATCTACAATAATTCCTGTAGCAGATGCACTTCCATATATATCTGTCATCAATATCTCATAATTGCTATCTGACAGATTGACATACTTATTCTTGGCAGTCAACATACCAAATGCCACTGATTCCGTATTAGCATATGGTCTTCCAATTGCAATAACAGGTTCACCTACAAGTGTTGATACACGTGAATTTCCAAGATTTGCGATTGATATCGCATTCATTGTTTCCTCACCAATTTCATCAATAGGCACCGCAATAATACTTAGTCCCGTATTTATATCAGACTCCTTAAGCGTTGCGGGAAAAACACTACCATCGCAAAAGGTTACATTTATCTCCTCAGCAGTCGAAATAATCGCACTATCAACGAGAATCAACAATTCTCTTGAATTACTTGCCACAAACAATCCTGAAGTTTGTCCCGTATTTTCATACTCATCGTTGAACCAGTCAACATCCTGCGATACACCTTTAACAGTTACAATTGATTGGGATGTCTCCTGCGCAATTCGTGCAACCTCATTATATAACTCGCCGTATGCGCTGACGGGATCAAACTGCTCAGATCTGTTGATAATTATCTGATTCGGTTTGTTATCATTTAATATCATATCCTCAGGCAACATTTCGTTGGTATCTTCGGGTATTTCTATGGCTTCAGGCTCCTCTTGCGGATTCATCAGATTACTGAATACCGGCTGTAATACCAGGAAAGTGAAACATGCCAATACGCCGAAAATTACCGCCATTGACGCAGTGATTACTGTTCGACGCATCAATTTCTTTCGATTGAGTGGGCGTTGCTTCATCTTCTCTTTTATATATTCAAAATCTTCATTCTGATTCACATTTTCCATATTATTCACCATAAGCCCCGCATCAGCGAGGCTTATATATATAATCTGTCTATTTGGCTTCTCTCAATTTTGCAACAAATCGTTCCAATCGACCTATTGCCTCTTTCAATTCATCCATTGAATATGCATATGATATTCTAAGGAATCCTTCACCACTGTCACCGAATGCGGTTCCCGGTACAACAGCAACTTTTTCTTCCTCTAAGAATTTCAAAGCAAACTCATCAGATGTCATACCGAACTCTTTAATGCACGGAAATACATAAAATGCTCCAAACGGTTCAAAACAAGGTAATCCCATTTTTTCAAATACATTCAGCAAATAGCGTCTTCGTTGATTATATGATTCACACATCTGCGCCACATCATCATCACCGTTTTTTAATGCTTCTATCGCAGCATACTGGCTTGTAGTCGGCGCACACATTATTGCAAATTGGTGAATCTTTGTCATCTGCGCAATTATTTCTGTCGGTCCGCAGGCATATCCCAATCTCCATCCGGTCATTGCAAAAGCCTTTGAAAAACCATTAATCAAAATTGTACGTTCAAGCATACCCGGAATTGATGCGATAGACACATGTCCCTTTGATGTATACGTCAATTCAGCATATATCTCATCCGACAACACATATATATCATTCTCAATAATCACCTTCGCAATTGCTTCCAAATCCTCTTTTTCCATTATTGCACCTGTTGGATTATTGGGAAACGGAAGAATAACCACTTTTGTCTTATCAGTAATTGCTGCCTCTAATTCTTTAGCAGTGAGTCTAAACTCATTCTCTGCCTTCAAATCAAGTATAACCGGTGTAGCATTGGCTAATATAGCGCATGGCTCATATGATACATAACTCGGTTGAGGAATGATAACTTCATCTCCCGGGTTAATCATTGCTCTTAATGCCATATCTATCGCCTCAGAACCACCTACTGTTATCAACACCTGGCTCTTAGGTTCGTATCTCAACTCGTATTTTCTGTTAAGGTAATTACAGATTTCCTTTCTAAGCTCCATCAATCCTGCATTTGATGTATAGAAAGTCTTACCTTTTTCAAGTGAATATATTCCCTCATCTCTGATATGCCACGGCGTATCAAAATCCGGTTCACCGACACCAAGGGATATTGCATCCGGCATCTCACTTACAACATCAAAAAACTTTCTTATACCGGATGGCTTTAATGCAACTGTTCTATCTGATAAAGGGTTTCTCATAATACAAATTTCTCCCTTTCATCTATACGTTTTTTGCCTAATATTGTACCGTGATCTTTATATTTTTTGAGTACAAAGTGTGTAGCGGTACTAAGCACCGAATCAAGCGTTGATAATTTATTGGATACAAAAGAAGAAACTTCTTTAAGCGATTTGCCTTCAAGGTTGACCAACAAATCATATCCTCCTGATATAAGATATACAGAATTCACTTCCGGATACTGATAGATTCTCTCGGCAATATTATCAAATCCCTGGCCTCGCTGTAATGTTACCGTTACCTCAATCAATGCAGACACTGTTTCAATATTGGTCTTTTCCCAATCAATAAGCGTATGATATCCGCAAATAACACCTTCCTCTTCCATTGCTGCTATTTCATTAGCTACAGCAAGCTCGTCTTCACCAAGCATTACTGCCAATTCATTTATTCCTATTCGACTATTCTTTTCTATTATTGATAATATTTTCTCTCTCATTCTTATCTCCATTCTTTGTCATAATCGTAATTCTTTCTACTAAATTTGGCGATTACAACTGTTAAATTATACCATATTTACCGTATATTGTGAAATTCATCCTGTCTTGGCTCTTCCAAAAATCTCCGTTCGCCGTTTGACAAAATGACTCTGTCGATTCCGTCCTCAATGTATCCTATAACAGTTGCAAATATATTCCTCTTTGCAAGATTCTCAATCAACATTTCCGGATTACTTGTTACTATCAGCATGCTTCCGTCAGAGCGCAATTTGTATGGATTAATATCAAATATCTCGCACACTTCTATGCATTCCTGTCGTACCGGAATCTTTTTCAAATCCACTGTAAGTCCAACGTTATCCCTGTCTGCAAGCTGCCATAATGCAGCAAAAATGCCTCCATCTGCGCAATCATGCATACATGTGACGTCGGAGTTCACCGCGACTGCAGCCTCCGGTATAACGCTGTAAAATTGCTCCAATTCAAGAACGTCATCTATGATAAACTGTGGCAATTTCTTCGCAATCTCTGATGAATGTTCCTTTACGACATGTACACTTCCGGATATTGCCATCCACTTGGTCATAACAATTGCCTGTCTGGGTTTACAAGTCTTTGTTTGATATTTCGCTGTATCAAAAATCGTATCAGCTGTCGCAAATGCACTGACTATTGGTTTTTCAATTGCCGCCACTGTTTCTGTATGACCGCCTATAATGCGTATCCCCAATGTATCAGCCGCCATCATTGCACCCTTCATTATTTCTTTGAGTTTAACCTCTCTGAAACGTTCCGGAAGTGATATGGTTAACATAACATCCTTTGCTGCATAACCTGCCGCAGCAAGATTATTGGCCGCCCTGAATATTGCATGAGCTGCTACCAATGTATCCGATTCATTTGCTACATAACCTGTTGCACTTGCCAAATTACAAGAAATGGCACAGTCTGCCCCTGCAGCTGCACCATTTACTTCTTTACTATTTAATTGAATATTTTTTAATACGGAGCGCTTCAACACATTCTCCGATACTTTGCCGATATTCATATAATTTCCTTTGTCTATTGACCATCAGCTCCTGCTGCCTGCGCTTGCGCCTGAGCTTGCTGCGCTGCAACTTGTGCACTTGCCGCTGCCCAACTCGCCGCAACACCTCGAACATAGTCAATACTTCCTGTTGCAATAGCATCATTTATCTGCGATGTTGCTTCCGGATCCGCACTAACTATACCGACTACGGCGGTTCTTGGAACCATCTTGTAAGTACTGCTATTTACAACTTCTCTACTTTCTTCTTTTCCATCAACCGTCACAATCTTTACCAATTGTGCCTTATATCCGATATGAGCTGATTGAACCGTACAATATCCTACCGGGAACTGTGATGAAGGAATAATATTCTCCACATCCGGTTGAGTCGTTTCAAGCACCTCACTCACATAATCTACTGCCCTGTTATCCGGTCTTGTCTCTTTTCCATATATATTGAAAGTAATCTTTTTATCAGTTGTCGTATATCCTTCTATATATATAGGATAGTCTGTATTATTAACAAACCGAAAATCTTTACCTGCCGATTCGGATATTGCCGCATCAGCTGATGCATCAACATAATTAACAATCATTGAATGGTTATTTCTTTCTACCACTTCAAGTTCCGCACGTAAAACGGCGTTATACAATGTTGTTGATACTTGGCATATTCCTCCACCCAGGCTATCAACTACCATTCCGTTAACATACGAGCCTGCCATTCTATAACCATTCTCTTCACTAAACGGCTTAATCGTATCATACATTGAGAACTCTTCGCCCGGATACAATGTTGTTCCGTCTACGAGTCTGCAACCATTCGTAACGTTTGTACTTCTGTCTGCACCGGATGTCTTAAAACTGGTAGTAAAAGTTGCTAACACATCCTTTACCTGTTCAAGCTCTTCCCTTGAACCTTTCGGCTGTTCTTCCTTGACCGGCAAATCAACATCACAAGACTCACCGTTCCACTCGGTTACCAAATACTCATACAAATACTCGCTAGCCTCATCAACATCTATAACCACACCGCTTTGTCCGTCAATAATATTGAATCCGCCCTCTGTTTTCTCCAAAGAAACGTTCTGGGCTTCTTTACTATATTCTTCGCTCTGTACGGCCACAAAATCTCTAAGTTTATTCTTGTCGAACTCATACTTAAGATTATAGTTTGCTCCATCGCGCATAAGATCCTTATAGGCTTTATATCTCGCTATAACATTACCCTTTTTACCATAATCAACTATATCTTTGGCAATATCTTCATTCTTCCACTCAATTCCCATTTCGGAAGGATGAAAAGTTGCTACTCCGTCATCTACGCAATGTACAGATATTGTAGCATCAGCTGCCGTCTGATATGCCGCTGCCGCTATAGTATTAATCTCATCGTATGATCTCCCGGATACATTAACATTTCCGAGTGTTACTCCGTCCATAGCTTTATTTACTTGTGCGTTCACAGGTTGCGACATTATTAAGCCTGTTGCCAACACTGCAATTATGATTAATATCTTATTCTTACGCATATTCACTACCATTAACACCTAAAATGTGTTAGAGTTGATGTGTTATATTACATCACTGAAGATACAAGTAACGGCAAAATCATTGCCAATACCAATATAACGATTATAACTGTTGACACCGTTTTTCGTGTCTTTTTATTGTTCATATTGAACATATTTTTTCACCTTATCCTCAATGTAGCATTTCTCATTCCTTGAGACTCAAGAAACGGGAAATGCTACATTGGCAAAATACACAATTTACTTACAATGAGGATTATATATGAAGATACTGGCAATAGCAAGTGCATTCCCTATTTTTAGTTGTTTTGTCATATTATCGCTGCTTTTAATGCATAATATTAATAGAAATACCAAAAAGAATAAGGAAATTAACGAATCATTTTGGGAAAAAGAACGTCTTGCCAACTCGACAAGACGCAAATCATTGGATACCGTCAATTATATCGTAATACCATTTAAAACACTTCCAATGAATACTGCTGTCGATGACATAGATATAAGCAAGTACATCAGTATTATTGAAGGTCTGCGCGATACTCCGATTGCCAATTTTACAGGAATCTCCAACACCGACCTCAAACTTCAGTACGGAGCTCCCAATATCAATCATTTGTCGGATTGCGACGAGGCATTTCTTACGCTTGCACGTACTCTTCAGGATTGGGCTAAGCGCCTCCATGAACTTGGATTTGATAGTGAAGCATTAACAGTACTTGAATTTGCACTTGAATGTCGTACAGATATCAGTTCCAGTTATTATCTTGCAGCATCGCTCTATTCCAAGTGCGGAAAAACAGATAAAATCGAAGAGCTTAAGGCTATTGCCGACACTTTGAATTCGGCTATGAAATCATCAATTCTTCGTACATTGAACGAAATGTATCCTTAATTTTTTACACAAAAACACCCTCTTTATCGGTACATATATTATCCGATAAAGAGGGTATATATCATATTTCAGTATTCTCTTTTATACCATACTCAATCAAATATGGAATATTCCAAGTGATGCATTCAACTTATCTGCAAGTATTGTAAGTCTCTCTGCTGATGTCATAAGTGTATTCATTGTATCACTCATACTGTCTACTGTATCAATAGTCTGCTCTGCGGTAGAAGCTGTCTTTTCAGAAATACCTGCCAAAGTTGTAACAGACTCCTTAATATCATGGCTTGATTCACGAAGACTGTCGACCTTACCGCTAATATTGTTAATTCCTTCAAGCGACTTATCTACACTCTCTGAAACATGTCTTGACTGAGCCATTGTCTCTTCAAGCTTCTGTTGCTGCATATCCATATCATGATATACATCATTCATAATATTAACTGTCTCGGAAGATATCTGCATTACGTCCTTTATTATCTTATTTATCTCACCTGCAGAACCGCTTGACTGATCTGCAAGTTTCTTTATCTGCTCCGCTACAACAGAGAAACCTCTGCCTGCTTCACCGGCTCTTGCAGCTTCAATTGATGCATTAAGCGAAAGCAAATCTGTCTCATCCGCAATATCCGTAATAAGTGTAATTGCTTTCTCGATTCCCTGAACCGATTTGTTCATAATATCAATCTGATTAGATACACTATCAAGAGACTTTCTGGTATTAAGCGACTGTGTATTCAACTCCTCAACAATATCCTGACTCTTCTGCTCAGCGTCAGCCATTGATTCTGCATATCCTACAAGGACTTTCATATCAGACTTAATCTGTTTAATATCCTCATTCATACCCATAACGCCGTCAGATGTAACCTTGGCGTCAACAGCCTGAGAACTGGCTCTCTCTGCTATCTGCTCTGTAGCATGAACTACATCACCAACAGTACCCTGTGTATTCTGTGCCATATTGGATAATGCTTCCGCAGATGCCGTAAGATCACCGGCAGCCTGTATAATATTATTTACAATATCAAAAAGTGACTTCTGCAAATCAACAGATGTTCTATATATATCACCCAATTCATCTTTACGCTTCATAGTCTTTGAATGTGGCACATTATCAAGCTTTCCATCCTTAACCTGCTTAAGGAATTCCTTGATTTTTTTCATTGCCTTACCCATTCGATTCGAAATAAGAAGCGCAAATGCAACCGCAATAATCATAAATATTGCAGATACAACAAGAATCATAAGTGTCTGTGATTTTGTTGTCTTCTTAACCGAAGCTGACGGAGTTGCTACTTCAATTGCACCAATTACCGAACCATCTGAATTAATAAGCGGAGTATACATTACGTAATAATCAACATCTGATATTACATATCCTTTTACAAAATGCGGTTCTCCGTTTTGTATTGCCTGATAGTATTCTTCTTCTATAGAAGTACCGTTAATTCTTCTTCCGGCACCGTTATCCTTCTTTAATGTAGTTATCAGACGCATATTTCCATACATCATTGATACCTGGAAACCTGTCTTTTCATACAACGCATCTATAAGCTTTGTATTCTTGGAAATGACGGTATCGCCTTTTCTTACCTTTCCGCCCTTATCCTGTGTATAATCACCCTTATATAAATTCGTATATGTCTCACTTACAGAAGTGGCAACAATATTGAGTGATTTCTCAATCTCTGATTCAATTGAATTAGTCAATGTTCTGACTGACAATGTAACAATGATGATTGATACAACCAACATCGGAATTGCGCAAACCGAAATCAGTTTCAAAGTAATTCCAAAATTGAATTTCTTTTTGATCTTACCTTTCTTTCCGTTATTTTGAATCACAGGATTAACCACTGCCGATAAAGAATAATCAGTCTGTGTATTTCCTGCCTCATTTTTGAGTGACTTCTCGTGTGCCGCCCGCTTTGCCTTTAATGCGCCCAAACGCTCCGCCTTGTCCTTCTTTATTCGCTTCTCCTTTTCAGCCTTGTCTTCCTTTTGAGCAGGTGCTTCAATAACACCCATCTGCGTACCATTTAGTGATAGTACCTCATTATTATTCTCTTCCATAACCTTACCCCACTTAATCTTTATGCACTTATAATTTGATAAATTTTCCCTTATCAGATATAAAAAACCACCTAAATTGATTATATCATTTTAGGTGGTTATTTACTACACAAATTAGTACCTTTATCCCATTAGCATTAAGCTAACCACACACATCAACCTTTTACAGATCCAACTGCAACTCCTGTTACAATATATCTTGATAAGAAGAGATATACAATAACAACAGGGAAGATTGACAATGCAATTGTTACATATACCTGACCCATATCAAACTTCAGGAAATCGGCTGAACGAAGAGCTGCAATAAGAATTGGCAGTGTCTTCTTATTCTCTGAATGAAGAACAAGAGCCGGAGTGAAGTAATTGTTCCAGTTAGTAACAAATGTAAATATCAACTGTACTGCTATAGCAGGCTTCATAATCGGAAGACTAATCTCATTGAATGTACGGAACTCAGGAGAACCGTCAATTCGTGCTGCCTCAACAATTGCATGAGGAAGAGCCGATTCCATATACTGCTTCATATAATAGAATGTAGCAGGTGCAGCAATTGACGGAATAATGAGTGGAAGGAACGAATCATCCAATCTCAAATTACCAATCAATTTGATGAAACCAAGAGCAGTAACCTGTGTAGGAATCATCATAACTGCAAGAATAAATGTAAAGATTGCTTTCTTTAATTTGAAGTCATATACATGGATAGCATAAGCAGTCATCGCAGAGAAATATGTACTAAAGAGAGCACAGCAACCTGCAACTATAAAACTGTTAAGCATACCTCTCAGAATCGGCTGAGTACCGTGGATAACATTGTCAAAGTTCTTATATAAGCTACCGCTTGGCAACAAAGTAAATCCTCGGCTCAATTCTGCATGTGATCTGGTTGAGTTAACAATAAGTAAATAGAACCAGAACAAGCACAATACTGTAATAATTATTAAAACGATATAGGCAATTACTCTTCTGGCAACTATACCAAAACCGCCTTCAACGCTATTATATTCTTCACTTGGCATATTAGTTACCTCCTTTTAGTAATCTGTCTCTTTTGTTGAGAACTTATATACAATAACACTGAGTACACCTGTGATTATGAACAGAATAACTGACATAGCACCGGCCATACCGAAGTCTTTACTAAACAAGTACTTGTTCAACTTCATAATCATTGTCATGGTAGTTCTCATAGGATTACCTTCACCGTTTGTAAGAATCTGCGGTACATCGAACATCTGGAGACCACCGATAAGTGATGTAATCATTACATATATAAGTATTGGCTTAAGTAATGGCAATGTGATTCTGAAGAATACCTGTGTTGATGTAGCACCATCCACCTGAGCCGCCTCAAACAACGAATTATCAATACCCATCATACCTGCCATCAAAAGAATTGTTGTATTACCAAACCACATCAAACAGTTCATAAATGCTACCAACGATCTGGCTGAAACTGTATGACTTAAGAACTTAAACGGCTGAGAAATTATTCCCATCTGAATAAGCATTGAGTTGATAGGACCTGCATCCGAGAACAATGAGAAGAATAACATTGCAAATGCAGATGCCATAATCAGGTTCGGCATATATATTACTGTCTTGAAAAATCCTGCTGCTTTAACACGAAGACGTGTATCGGAGAACCATGCACCCAACAGCAATGAAAGAAGTATCTGCGGAACAAATCCTGCTATCCACATAATCATTGTATTAAGGAAATATGTGGGCATACTATCATTTCCCGTACCTGCAAAAATCTTTTGGAAATTGGCCAGTCCAACCCAATTAGGACCAATCTGTGTCAATCCTTGACGATAGTTCTCAAATAAACTGTTATATATTGTTGAAAATAGAGGTATCATCTGGAATACCAAATATACAACAATAAAAGGAATCAAGAAAATATAACCCCATTTGTTGTATTTAACAACTTGACTGGTTTTCTTTTTTTCTTTAGCCATTTTATGAGCCTCCTTACATATTATTTAGCTTTCAGAGCTAATATCTACAACCGATATTCGGTTCTACATATTAGCCCTGAATATCTGTACTTCCCAACTCTTCGCTTTTGCATAAAAAAAGTAGAATCTGTGCCCGCCCGACAGACGGGCACATATATCTACTTAATTAACTAATCCTTAGTTACTAATCAAATTAGTATGTAAGCTCTGGATACTTCTCTGTTACGCTTGTGTAGAAGAGGTCAAGTGCTTCTTCATATGTAGCATTGCCTTCGAAGTACTCCTTCATAGCTGCCTGGAATGACTCGTTACATCCCTGATCGTAGTTAGAAAGGTTAGAGAGGTCGATCTTCTCAACACCTGCACAGTACATTGGAAGTGGGTTGATTCCGCCATATACATTGCTTGAGTATGAAGCGTCAACTGCCATAGCATCCATAGCTGGCTTGTTGTTTACGAAGTCATCATCTGCCTTAACGATCTCTGTCATGATATCTGGGTTACATGTAAGCTGCTTCATGATATCTGCAACAAGGGAAGCATTGTCTGTTCCGTTTGCGCCACAGATCCATGTACCACCCCAGAAGAATCCCTGAGGTCCTTCTGTTGCACCCCAGCCACCCTGAGCTGCGATAGAAGCTGCATCATCAGCAGCCATACAGAAGTTAATTAACCAAGCTGGTCCAAAGTAGCAGAATACCTTTCCTTCTGGATAGAAACCTGCTGACCAGTCATCGCTCCAAAGATCAGCTGTACCTGTCTCGCCTGCATCAACCATTTCCTTAGACATATCAACCCATGCCTTGATGTTAGCATCGATGTTGATTGCACCGTTCTCTACCCACTTAGATGTTACGTTGTTAGAGAATACACGGAATGCATCGTTAGATGTTGCTGTCATCTTGTAACCAGCATCCTTCATCTTAGCTGCTGTAGCCTTGAATGTATCCCAATCCTTAACAGCTGCCTGAACTGTCTCTGCATCATCTGCGCCAAGAACTTCTGTTGCTGCTGCACGGTTGTAAATGAGAACACCAGGACATCCCTGCCAAGAAACACCCTTAAGTGCTCCGTTAGAGTCTGTTACAACGTCCTTTGTGTACTGATACTGATCTGCTACGTCTGCATCTGTTACACCAAGCTCTGATACAGGGATTGTGTACTCTGTATCAACATACTTAAGTGCGTAATCAGCCTCAAGAAGGAAGAGGTCGATCTTGTCATCTGCTGCTGCATCCATCTGACCAAGAAGTGTCTCATCAAGGTTGTTCTGGTATGCATTGTCATCAGAAGGTGTGATGTTCCATACTACGTTAACATCACCGATTGTTCCGTGTGTTGCATCAACTTCTGTGTAACCCGGATAGTGATCTGTAAGTCTTGACTTGAACTCTTCGTTCCAGCAGTAGATGTTAAGTGTCTTACCATCATCAGATGATACCCAGTTACCAGCTGGTGCTGCTGTTGTGTCGTCTGCTGCTGCGTCATCTGCAGGAGCTGCTGCGTCATCTGTTGCTTCTGTTGCTGCAGGAGCTGCTTCTGGAGCTGCTGCTGTGTCGCCACATCCTACCAATAAAGCAGAAACCATGGCAACGCTCAGTAATGCGCTGAGTAATTTCTTTTTCATTATAAAACCCTCCATTTAATGAAAATATTCTATCTTAACCACACTATGTGGCTAAAACCGTATTAAGTTGTTATCTTCCTATCTTCTTGACCGATTTACCCGTTTGAAGAACGCCTTCTATTACCACATGTTCAACAATCGCATTCTTTGGTCTCTCGATAAGATCAATCAGATTCTCTGCCGCTACCTTACCAATCATTCTTGTATCCTGCATGATTGTGGTTAACTTCGGTTCAATCTGTGCTGCTATATTACTTCCGTCATATCCAACAATTGATATGTCATCCGGAATGTTCATGCCTCTTGCTTTTATCTCATTCATACCGCCTATGGTTGAATAATCATCTGCGTAAAATATGCAAGTAGGTCGATTAATCATATTTAATAATGTAGCTGTCTGCTTCGCTGCATTAGGAATGTCTCGATACTTACCCGCTATCAGGTATTCATCATGAATCTCAAGTCCGAGCTCTTCTGCAGTCTTCTTAAAGCTGTCAATTCGTGTCTTTGTAACACCACTTGTTGACTGTCCGTATATATATGCAATATCACGATGACCTTGTTCATATACGTAACGAAGCAAATCGCTTATTCCTTTTGAATTGTCCGATAACACCGCAAGCCTGTCATCAAAAGCATAATCTATTGTGACAACCGGGATATCGCTTTGAGCCAGCTCTTTAACCTCTTCATCTTCGAAATTGACACATGCAATCAGTACTCCGTCAACTCCTCTGAATTTGCTATGCTCTAAATAAGACAATCTGCCTTTTCTAACCTTATTACAATTAATGAAGGTTATATCATATCCTTTGGCTTCTACCGTAATCTTGAAGCTATCCAGGATACTGGCAAAATAGTCATGAGTCAAACCGCTTTGTGGAATCTCATCCACAAACAGGACTCCTATGTTGTAGCTTTTGTTAGTCTTAAGTGCTCTGGCAGATGAATTAGGGAAGTAACCCATCTCCTTAGCCACTTGCCTGATACGCTGCTTGGTCTCTTCACCGACATCGCTTTGATCATTAAGTGACTTACTAACTGTTGCTACCGAGACGCCACAAGCAAGTGAGATATCTTTCATCGATACCATTATGCTCTCCTCCCTCCCGAAGAAACTGGCGCTTGTTGTTTTTCCGTTCAAGGGTTTGTTTACTTAATCGTTTTCGTAGTTTTAATATATACCAGCCTGCACATGAATGCAATACCTTTCCATTCATTTTTTGTTCATTTTTCAGCTTTTTGGTACATATAAACATAAACAAATTGGCGATTTTGTGCAAATGTGTCATTAACATAATGTTCACATTTTGACTGTTTCATGTGTTCCTTCCTTATTATATTATACATTCATTTTCAATCGTTTACGAAATATCCTCAATATTTGTTACGGAAAGAATTAATAATTGGCGCAAGAATTAAAAAATCTAAAATCTTTCCGTTTTTTTCCAAAACTAATTCAGCACTACAATAGTATGTAT
>JAGHVF010000025.1 GCA_018064425.1 Candidatus Colinaster equi
CTGTTATATATTTCATCCGAATCGGAATATTTTGTATTGAGTTCGATTTTCGAAACATCTATCCAGTTTTGAGAAATACAGTATTTCAAAAATTCTCCGAGACTGATTGTTTCATCGGTTTTCCACGCAATGTAGGTCTCGTCATTTTTGTTTATTTCAGAATCTAAAATAACGCCCTTTTCATTGAGCATAGTTACAATGTAGCTTTCATATACTTGGTATTCTGTTGATAAATCCTTATACGGAGTATTAACTGAAGTCAGTTGTGTCTTCAGATATTCAAATACATTCGTCTTTTTATTGCAAAAAGTTGAATATACCGCCTTTTCATTTTCATTTGCATCATTTGAATAAAAATGATTGATGTCAATAACACTATTATTTATTAATGCAAAATATACATCTGTAATAGGAATCAAATATTTACTTGCGGGTGTACCTTCCGGCGGATTGTATTCTCTGATATTTTGAATTTTGGAAACCAAAATACCGGCCAATTTCTGTTCAAGAATATTGTAGGCTGCAATCTGCAAATCGCTGTCGATTGTAAGATATACATCATTTCCCGCAATCGGATCGACTGTTTTTGTGCTTTCGATTACTTTTCCCAAGTTATTAACGTAAACAGTCTCATTGCCTTTTATTCCTTGCAAATATGTCTCAAGTGTCTGCTCTATTCCGGCTTTTCCGACCATATCGTTCATATAATAATCGCTACGTTGCTTTACTGTCTCAAGATTTGGCGGCATATTATTATATGTATTTAATTCTTCTTCGGATATTTTGCCTGTATAGCCTAATATTCCCGAAAAATACACGCTGTTGTTATACTTACGTATATTGTCCTCTTCTATTGATATACCTAAAAGGTTTTCTCTGTTTTCCATAATTATAGCAACCGTTTCTTCTTTGACATCGGCCGCTACGATTGTGGGAATATATTTTTGATAACTGTTCAGACTCATTGCATAACGAACGTTTATTAATTTGAGAATCTGACTTTTTGAATAACCTTTTCCGACTACAAAAGAATCCTTTGGATTCTCGGGATCTAATGATTCTCCGATTCCGAATTTTGAATAGCCGCATAAATAATTAATAACATCATCGGCAGTTGCCGTTTCTTCTTCGTATTTCAACTCTCCAACACTTTTTCTGCCGTATACGTCTGCCAAAAAGCGCTTCAATTTGGAATCTGAAATTGTAAATTCGTATTCGTTATTTTCATTAATGATTATATTGAAATCACCGATTATCTTATCACCGTTGTTTTCAATGATTTTTATTAATTTTAAAATTGTAGAATTGAGCTCGCTATTTCTTTTTCGACCGGATTCATACACGTCTTCAATCATTACATTGTACGCAAGCTCATTATAGGCCAAAAGTTTACCGTTTCTATCGTAGATCTTGCCACGTGTACTCGGAATAGTACGCTCTTTTTGTATCTTCAACGTAAACTCCGAAAGAGTTTCTTCACCGTTGACAATTTGCAACGTAAATATACGTACAAGAAGAACCGCTGCAAAAACAGCGATAACGATACTTAAAAACAATGTACGTCCGAATATTGAGTTAATAAAATTTTCATTGTTTTTTCTAAACACTTTCGCCTGTTACCTTTTGTTCCCATTTATCGATTTTGTTAAAGAAAAATTTCATTATCGGATATAGAATACATGCAATTACTGTCGTGTAAACAACTTCCGGTAAAATAACTTTTTTTAAGTAAAAAGCATAATGAAATTGTCCCTGAATGAAAAACATAAAGAAGTATACTGCATGTGAGTATATTACATCACTGCCCACAATCAATAACAGTGGTAACTTAAAATCTCCCGGATAAAGGATTTTTTTAAATGTACCGTTTAAGTAGCCTATATACATGTACATCAAGGCATAAAAACCTATAACACTTCCAAAAAATATATCGGTTAAAAGTCCTGCAACAAAACCGGTAACCATTCCGTATTTTCGTCCAATAATAAAACCTATCGTTGCTGTTACAATCAGCAGCAAATTAGGAACAATTCCGCCTATATTAAATTGAGAAAAAAGAGTTGATTGCAAAATGAAACTTACTATGCAAAAAACTCCGGATGCAATTATTCTCATATTTTACTCCGAATATGGACTAAGCTTAACCTGTTTGATTACCAAAACTTCTTCAAGATGTTTAAAATCAACAACAGGAATAAGCGTGCCTGATTTGGTGAGGTTGTTCGAATCGGTATTAATTGTATCAATATATCCGATAAGAATGCCCGGTAAATATTTATCACTGATGTTTGATGTTACAACTTTGTCACCTACGCCGACTTTTTCATCGGAATCCGCTAATTGACTGTATTCGATTACACCGTTTTTCATGGTCTCAAGATTGCCTGTCACTATCAAATTATCTTCGGAAGCCAACATCATCGCACTCGTATTGACGTTGTCGGAAATAATAGATATTACCTTGGAATAATTAGGGCCAACAGAAGTTACTCTTCCGACAAGACCACTTCCTGCTATGACATTACAATCTACTTGAATTCCATCTTTGGCACCTTTATCAATAACAAAACTTGAATACCAATTTCCGGGATCGGAAGCAATAATATGTGCACCTACTTTATCGTATTCTTCATATTCCGAATTCAAATCAAATAATTCACGTAATTGCGCAAGTTCATACTTATCCTGCTGTAAATTGGTATTATCACTAAGCAGTTCATCCACTTGTGCTCTTAGTTTTTCATTTTCTTCCGTCAACTCTTCCATTTTTTTCAAATTGGCAGTACGGTTAACAAAATATGAGCTCGCAGAAGTAAGCCCCTTTTGAAAAGGGACTATCGAATAACCTCCGATGAAATTCAGAGGTGCGGATAATATATTTGTTGTAAAAGATAAAATCATTAATATTACACATATTAATGTAAGTATCAGAAGAATATATTTCGTTGGAAGCGAATATCTCTCTTTTTTTCTCTTTACAAGTGGGCTCATTTAGCACTCATTCCTTCAATCGTATATGCAAGTTTTCTATACTTATCTTCATTAATTACTTTTGACAAGCCTTCTGCAACAGAATCTATCGGAGATTCACATACATTAACTGTCAATCCGGTAGACTTTGAAATCAAATCAGCAAGTTTTGAAACTTTCGATGCTCCACCGGTTAAATATATACCGTGTCTGTAAATATCTGCTCCAAGTTCAGGAGGAGTTCTTTCAAGAATTACCTTGATATTATCAATAATCTGTGAAAATGAATCGACTAATGATGAATCAAGCAATTCGGTCGGAATTTCACGTTCCATCGGTAAACCGGTTACGATATCTCTACCGAACGCTACCGCATTCTTACCTTCTTTTTCAAAATCGGCAAGACTGATTTTGATCTTTTCGGCACTCTTCTGTCCGATAATAAGGTTATATTCTTTTCTGATTATGTTACGAATATCATCATCAAATACATAACCGCCTACTTTTATTAACTTTGATAAAACAATTCCGCCAAGAGAAAGTATTGATATTTCCGTAGTTGAATAACCAACATTAACAACCATCACACCAATTGAGTTCTTAACATCGATGCCAAGTCCCAGTCCGTCGGCAACAGCTTTTTCAACAACCATAATTTTCTTGGCTTTTACGCCCGAATCTTTTATCAAATCATAGAAAGCTCTCTTCTCTACTTCAGTAACATCTGTCGGGACAGCAATATAATAATCGGCCGGCTTAATATTTCCTTTCGACAAATCTGAAATGAACAGCTTAATAAGAGTCTCCATATTATTTATATCTGCAATTACACCGTTAACAACAGGATATGATGTAACAATATTAGACGGAGCCTTCTCAAACATATCATATGCAGAATCACCGTATGCCAGTAATTGATTTTTGTTCTCGATAGCAATCATATTTTTTTCCATAAATATGCTGTTATCTGCTTGATTATAAATTCTTATATTACTTGTACCAATGTCTATACCAAAGATGTTATTTCCCATTATTAAAAATTCCTTTCTGTTTGCTAAAAACGCAAATTACATTTTATCACAATCTTTTACAGCCTGAAAGGCTTTCATTATTCCAAACTTAACATGAGGCCATGTCAAACCACCTTGAAAATAAACGGCATATGGCGGTTTTAATGGTCCGTCGGCACTAAGTTCAATGCTTGAACCTGATACAAAAGTTCCTGCAGCCATAATTACCTGTGAATCATATCCCGGCATATCCCAAGGCTCCGGAGTAACAAAACTGTCTACCGGTGCTGCGGACTGAATACCTTTACAAAAAGCAATCAATTTGTTGGCATTGCCAAAACGAATAGCCTGAATAATATCATGCCTGCTCTCGGTACTGTCCGGAATAACATCGTATCCGGCATCTTCGAAAAGATTAGCAGCAAAAATTGCACCTTTTAATGCACTTGCTGTTACGGTAGGAGCTAAAAAGAATCCTTGATACAAATCTTTTAATATACCAAGCGATGCACCCACTTCTTTACCAAGTCCCGGAGAAGTCAATCTGTAGGCTGCATTTTCAATACATTCTTTCTTTCCCACAATATAACCGCCGATTGGTGCCAAACCACCACCCGGATTTTTTATCAGCGAACCGACTACCATATCGGCACCGACATCGGATGGCTCTATTTTTTCGGTAAATTCACCGTAACAATTATCTACCATGCAAATAATATTGGGATTAATTCCTTTAACAAACGCGATTAATTCACCGATTCGTTCTACCGATAAAGTTTTTCTTGTTTGATAACCTTTTGATCTTTGGATTGTCACAAGCTTTGTGCGTTCATTAATTGCTTTCTTTATACCATCATAATCAAATTCGCTATCGTCCAACAAATCAACCTGAGAATATGTTACACCATATTCAGCAAGTGAGCCTTTTGAAGGACGAATTCCTATAACCTCTTCCAATGTATCATACGGCTTTCCAACCGGAGACAACAGTTCGTCACCGGGGCGAAGGTTACTCATTAATGCCAAAGCCAAAGCATGTGTTCCACACGTAATCTGTGCTCTTACAAGCGCTGCTTCGGTATGAAATGTATGTGCATATACATTTTCCAATGTATCTCTTCCGATATCGTTGTATCCGTATCCTGTTGTTCCAAGTAAACATGCCTCGGATACATTACATTCCTGCATGGCTTTTAATACTTTTAATTGATTATATTCAGCGATTCTATCAATTTCTTCAAAACGTTTGGTTAATCGTTTGCAAGTTTCTTCACTGATTTTTTGTGTTTCTTCATCAATGCCTAATTCATTAAAAATACTCATCTCATATACCTCAAAATACTATTTTCTGCCCCTTTGATATATCAATCCATGTTACATTTTCTTCTCGTCTAAGCCATGTTAATTGCCTCTTTGCAAAATGCCTTGTATTAAGTTTTATAAGATATGAAGCCTCATCATATGAAATCGTGCCGTCAATATATTCGTTAATCTCCTTATAACCAATAGATTGCATTGACTTCAAATCTTTCGAATAGCCGGCAGCTCGCAATTTCTGTACTTCATCAACCAAACCATTCCGTAACATTACATCAACACGCGCATTTATTCGTTCATATATTGCTTCACGATTATCTGTCAGTGCAAAAAAATTATAATCATATATTGCTTCTTTTTGACTTTGAATACTATTATATTCGGAAAAAAGCATTCCGGTATAATGTATATATTCAAGTGCACGAACCACGCGTTTTACATTTTGATATGGTGTTTTTGCAGCATATTGCGGATCTTTTTCATAAAGCATAGCATGAAGCCGTTTCTTACCGTCATCGTCTGTTGCCTGCAGTAATAATTCATTTCTGTAGGATTTGTCATGCTCCTCTTCCTGAGAAAAATCAACACCCTTTAATAATGCCTGAATATAAAATGATGTCCCGCCGACAATAATCGGTATTTTATTTCTTTCGCTGATTTCGTTTATTGCCATAGAAGCTAATCGGCAAAAAATATCCACGCCGAAATCTTCGTTTGGTTCCAATATATCAATCAAATGATGCGGTATCTTTTTTCTGTCTTCAGGACTTACTTTGGCCGAACCAATATCCATGCCTTTATATACCTGCACTGAATCCGCACTTATTATTTCACCATCTATTTTTTGTGCCAATTCAATTGCCGCATCACTTTTTCCTACTGCCGTAGGTCCACCGATAATTATTATCTTTTGCGCCATTAATTAAACAATCCTTTTAAATTTCTTTTCCAACTCATATTTTGTCATAGTAATAAGCGTTGGCCTTCCGTGCGGACAATTATACGGATTATCCAAAGACAGTAATTTATCAATAAGCTCTTTTACTTCAGCCTCTGTCATTGACATATTACCTTTAACTGCTGCTTTACATGCCATTGAAGCAATTTTGCTCCTGATAACATCAGGAACATTTTTGCTATGTCCTTCCGAAAGCTCATCAAGCACTTCAAGAAACATATCTTTTGGATTTTGGCCGTACAAATCCATAGGAATTGAACGAATACTTATTTCGTTGCCACCAAAATCATCGATTTCAAATCCCATCTCCTCGAAATAGCTCTTGTATTTATCAAAAACAGTTACTTCAAGTGATGACAGTGTAATAATCAACGCCGGATTAAGTGCTTGCCTGCATATATTCTTGCTTTCAAGCTGTTTCATAAGTGATTCAAACCTGATTTTCTCATGCGCCGCATGCTGATCCATAATTAACAGCTTATCTTTATATTCGATCAACCAATATGTATCAAACAATTGACCTACAATATGATATTCATCTATATTGTCTTTACTTAAGATTCTGTCTTCAAATAAATCCATTTGAACCGCAGAATTAACAATTACGGCATTAGATGCTTTAATAATGTTGCTCTCCTTACAGGAAGAACTACTGCTAATATTATCCTTGATGGATTCGCCTATTATTTTCTTTAAACTGCTAATATCAAATGACTTTACTTGCTTATCATTGTTTGAAACAAAGTCATCATTCTTTTCATCGCTTATTATATCAAATGAATAATTCGTGTTCTCGTTGATTATTCGCTGAGTTTCAAACGGTTCCGGTACATTTGTAATTGATTGAGCATGCTCTTTCTCTTCTTCGAGCAAGCATTCAGGTATCATTTCGTTAATGCGTAAGCGACTTGATATAGCACTTGAAATAAAATCATTTACGATATCGTTGTCACTGAATCTGACTTCCATCTTTGTAGGATGAACATTGACATCAACATGCTCCGGATTAATCTTTATATTGAGAATTACAAACGGGAATTTGTGTTGCATCAAATATTCCGTGTAACCATCTTCTATTGCTGTTGCAATCAACTTACTTTTAACATATCTGCCGTTAATAAAATAATTCTCGTAATTACGAGTACTTCTGTTCAAAATCGGCTTACCTAAATATCCTTCGATTGATATTGCATCTTTCTTTTGCTCAATCGGAATTATTTGTGCTGCAACATCTTTTCCGTATATTCTATAAATTAATTCCTGTAAATCGCCGTTACCTGAAGTATGAAATTTAATCTGTCCTCCAATAATATATTTGAATGAAATATCAGGACGTGATAATGCTAAATGCTCGCATATTTCTGTAACATATCCTGCTTCCGTTATTGCACTTTTTAAGAATTTACGTCTGACAGGAGTATTAAAGAAGATATTTCTTACAATAAGCGTAGTTCCTCCCGGGACACCGATTTCACTCAACTCAATTTCCTTCGAGCCTTCGATTACATATCTGTAGCCGGATATGGAATCTATTGTTTTGGTCATCAATTCTACTTGCGAAATTGCCGCAATTGAACTTAAAGCCTCACCTCTGAAACCGAGCGTAATCAATGAATCAAGATCATCGGAACATGATATTTTGCTGGTTGCATGACGTAAAAAAGCTTTCTTAATGTCGTCCTTTTCCATTCCGCAACCGTTGTCGGTTACACGAATAAAGGAAATTCCGCCGTCTTTTATTTCTATTGTTATTGCATTGGCGCCGGAATCAATAGAATTCTCGACTAATTCCTTAATTATACTGGCCGGTCGTTCTATTACTTCACCGGCTGCAATCTTATCAATTGTTTCTTCGCTTAAAACCTGAATTGATGCCATAATCTTCCCTTTCGGTTATATTGACCAACGGTTATTTAATGTATTCTGCAACTTATATAATGTGTTGAGTGCATCTAAAGGCGTTAGATTGGAAATATCAAGTTCCTTTAGCTGTTTCAATACATCCTCATCTGTTGTTGTTTCAAAAAGGCTCATTTGTTGTAAATCAACCTGATCGTAATGCTCAGCTTTTTTTGAATTATTACTACCTGTATTAACTGCAATTGCCTGCACCTTGGTAGTTATATCATTATCTATAAGTTGATTAACCAATTCTTTTGCTCTGCCTATAACAATGTCGGGAATACCGGCAAGCTTTGCAACCTGAATACCGTAACTCTTATCTGCACCGCCACGAATGATTTTACGTAAGAAAACAATATCATCGCCTTTTTCTTTAACAGCTATGCAATAATTATTCACATTATTCATCTTATCTTCCAATTCGGTAAGTTCATGATAATGTGTCGCAAACAATGTTTTTGCACCAAGTAATTTGGTATTTGCTATATGCTCAATCACTGCCCATGCAATACTAAGGCCATCAAATGTAGAAGTGCCACGACCTATTTCGTCAAGAATAACCAGGCTATCGGAAGTTGCATTACGCAAAATATTGGCAACCTCGTTCATCTCAACCATAAAAGTTGATTGTCCGCTCGCCAAATCGTCGCTTGCACCGACGCGAGTAAATATTCTGTCAACAATTCCGATATTGGCTTTTTTAGCGGGTACAAATGAGCCGATTTGCGCCATAAGTACAATTAATGCAACTTGTCTCATATATGTTGATTTACCGGCCATATTGGGACCTGTGATAACATTTATGAGATTCTTATTCTTATCAAGGACCGTATCATTTGCTATAAACATATCGTTGTCTATCATTTTCTCGACAACGGGATGTCGACCTTCAACAATGTTTATTACACCTTTATCGTTTAAAGACGGTCTAACATAATGATTCTGTTCGGCAACAATGGACAATGATGCAAAGACATCGAGTTCTGCCACTGCTTTTGCGGTTTTTTGAATTCTTTCAATTTGTTCAAGAATATAATCTCTTATTTCGCAAAAGATATCATATTCGAGTGTTATTAATTTGTCTTCCGCATTAAGAATTGTATCTTCAAGTTCTTTCAGTCTGGAAGTCGTAAAACGCTCCGCATTGGTTAAAGTTTGTTTACGAATATAATCCTCAGGTGCTTTGTCTTTGTTTGAATTTGATATTTCAATACAATATCCGAACACTTTATTGTATTTGACCTTCAAATTCTTTATTCCGGTTCTTTCCTGCTCATCGGATTCAAACTGCATTAACCATTTCTTGCCCTCTGTTTTAGCACTGCGCAGATTATCGATATTCTCGTTAAAACCGTTTTTGATAATATTGCCTTCTCGTATTGTTATAGGCGGTTCTTCTTCGATTGCTTCATCAATCAATGTATATATTTCTTCCAGACCATCGATACTGTCACTGATATTTTGAAGAATTTGTCCATTCAATTCATGAGTTATCATCTTGATTGCAGGTAACATTGACATTGAACTTTTAAGTGCAATCATATCTCTGGCATTAGCGGTTTTAAAACTAATCTTGCCCATAAGACGTTCCAAATCATATACGGTATTTAAGTACTCTCTAAGTTCGTCACGTTCAACAGGATTATTGCATAATGTTTCAACTGCTTCATGTCGTAACATAATCTCATCTTTGTTTATAAGAGGTTGTCTGATAAAACGATTAAGAGTTCGACTTCCCATAGCTGTTCTGGTTTTGTCGAGTACCCAAAGTAAAGATCCTCTTTTCTGCTTTTCGCGCATTGTCTCGGTAAGCTCAAGATTTCTGCGTGTTGATGAATCAATCAACATATAGGTACTTGCGATATAGGGATACAAATGCGAAATATGACTCAAATCATTCTTTTGTGTCTCAAGCAGATATTTGAGCAATGCTCCCGCAGCAATCGTACCGTTTGGAAAATCCGATATTCCCAAACCTTCTATACCGTTTGTCTTAAAATGTCCTGCTATTGTATTTTTTGCTCTATCCTCATCATAAAAATGTGGTTCAAGACTTGATATGGATACGGACAATCTGTTTCTTAAATCATCAATATCAATCCCGCAAACCAAGAACGCATCATTACATATTATTTCGGAAGGCATAAATTTGTTTATTTCATCCAAAAGTGCCTTGTTTGAATTGAGCTCCGTGAGAAAATAATCTCCCGTAGAAACATCACATACTGACATGCCGATATTGTCACATGTATACAAAATACACATAAGGTAATTGTTATTTTCACGACTGATAGCGCTTTCGCTTATGTTTGTACCGGGTGTTACAACTCTTACTACTTCACGTTTTACCAATCCTTTTGCCATTTTAGGATCTTCAACCTGTTCGCATATTGCAACTTTGTAACCTTTTTGAACAAGCTTGTCCAAATATCCCGTTACAGCATGAAACGGTACACCGCACATCGGCGCACGCTCAACCAATCCGCATTGTTTGCCGGTAAGTGTAATGTCGAGCTCTTTTGATGCAATTAGTGCATCATCAAAGAACATTTCGTAAAAATCACCCAATCTATAAAAAAGAATACAATCCTTATATTCGGATTTTGTCTCCATGTATAGCTTCATCATCGGAGACAATTTTTCAAAATCTATCATATCCATGTTTATATCATTTCTCCATAATAATAGAAGCCCTTTGATTCTGTTAATTTGACATTAACAAGAGAACCGATAAGTGAACTGTCGCCTTTAAAATGAACCATACTGTTATTACTTAATCGTCCGGTAACATAGTCTTTATCATGCTCATTTGTTTCTTCAACCAACACTTCCATAGTACGTCCCACATACATGCCGTTTCTCTTTGCGGCTTCTGTTGAAACAGTCTCTAACACTCGCGCAAATTGTTCCTTAACAAATGCTTCATCAAGCTGATCTTCTCTTGCGGCAGCAGGCGTACCTGTTCTTTTGGAATATATAAATGTGAATGCATTGTCATATCCCACTTTCTTAATAACATCAATTGTTTCATTGACATCATCAACAGTTTCGCCCGGGAAACCTACAATAATATCTGTTGTTATTGCAATATCCGGAACCGCCGCACGCAGTTTGTCAACAATACTCAAGTATTTCTCTTTTGTATAATGTCTGTTCATATCCTGCAGTATTCTGTCCGAACCGGATTGAAGCGGAAGATGCATCTGTTTACATATTTTGTTGGAATGGGCCATTACGTCAATAAGTTCATCAGACAAATCCTTTGGATGTGAAGTCATAAATCTAATACGTTTCAATCCTTCAATCTTTTCGATTTCACGAAGTAACTGCGCAAAAGTCATTGGATTATCCAAATTTTTGCCATAACTGTTTACATTCTGGCCAAGTAACATTACTTCAACAACACCATCTGCGACCAGATTTTCTATTTCTCTGATTATCTCCTTTGGTTCTCTGCTGCGTTCACGTCCTCGAACATACGGAACTATGCAATAACTGCAAAAATTGTTACATCCGAACATAATATTTATTCCGGATTTGAAGCTGTACTTTCTCTCAACGGGCAAATCCTCTACAATTTGGTCCGTATCTTCCCATATATCAATAATCTGACTGTCACTTGTAAGCATTCTGTAAAGCAGTTCGGCAAATTTATAAATATTATGAGTTCCGAAAACAAGATTAACAAATCTATATTTTGTCTTGATTATTTCTATTACGGACGGTTCCTGCATCATACATCCGCATAATGCAATTTGAAGATTTTTATTCTTGTTCTTTCTGGCTTTAAGAATTCCAAGATGTCCATATACTTTTTGATTGGCATTATCTCTTACGGTACAGGTATTATATATAACAAAATCAGCCGATTTTTCATCTTCTATAACCTCGTAACCGACTTCCTTTAATATTCCTTCAAGCTTCTCCGAATCTCTGGCATTCATTTGACAACCGAAGGTAACAACTGCACATGTATAGTGTCCGCCGTTATCTTGTTTCTTTTTTGCAATGATTTCTTTGCATTTATCTATATATTCATATTGTCTTTTTTGCTCTTCTATATTAGCCACGTACTTGCCCCTTACCGATAATATTGTATTTATATGTTGTTAATTCATTTAGTCCCATAGGGCCTCTTGCATGTAATCTTTGTGTGCTTATTCCAATCTCTGCACCAAGTCCGAATTCAAATCCATCGGTAAATCGAGTCGATGCATTGACATATACGCATGCCGAATCAATATCTCTAAGGAAAATATCTGCATTTTTCTTATCATTCGTGATAATAGCTTCCGAATGATGCGTACTGTAGTTGTTAATATGTGCAATTGCTTCATCCAAATTATCAACTGTCTTGATAGAAAGAATATAATCCAAATATTCCTTTGCAAAATCTTCGCTTGTAGCACTTTCACAATCGGTAAGTACTGTTTTTGCTAAATCATCGACCTTCAAAACCACATTTTTTTCATCCAATTTTTTCTTTAATGCCGGCAAAAGATCCATAACTATATTCTTATGTACTACCAATGACTCGCATGCATTACATACACCGATTCTTTGTGTTTTGGCATTAAAAATAATCTCTGTTGCCATATCCAAATCTGCTGATTCGTCCACAAAAATATGACAGTTGCCGCTACCGGTTTCAATTACAGGGATAGAACTGTTTTCTACAACACTTTTTATTAATCCGGCACTTCCTCGTGGAATTAGTACATCAACATACTCTTTGAGCTTCATAAATTCGGTTGTAACATTTCTATCCGTTGAATCAATCAATTGAATACAATTCTTATCCAATCCCTGCTTGTTTAAACTCTCGCGTATTACATTTGTTATTGCCAGATTGGAATTAAGTGCATCGCTTCCGCCTTTCAATATCACAGCGTTCCCTGCTTTAAAACACAAAGCAAATGCATCTGCTGTAACATTTGGACGTGATTCATATATTATTCCGATTACGCCGAGAGGAACAGAAACTTTGCTTAACCTTAAGTCGTTATATAATGAACGTTCTTCCAGTATTCTGCCGACCGGATCGTCAAGGGCCGCAACTTGTCTTATTCCTTCAACTATTCCTTCTATTCTTTCCGGAGTCAATCTCAAACGGTCAATAAGGCCTTCATGCATACCTTTATTTATTCCGTTCTCTATATCAACATTATTTGCCGCAATTATTGTTTCTTTTGCAACACAAATATCATCGGCAATCTTTATTAATGCTTTGTTCTTGGCATCTGTGGACAATGAATTCATATAATACTTGCATGCTTTGGCAAGTTGTCCCATTTTTAATAAATCAGTCATTTTTTACTCCTTTAATTACATATAACCTTTGTCATCGTAATGTCATGCGGTGAACATTTGATTGTATCAACAATTTGAAAATCATAACATATAGCTATTCGATTCTTAATTTTCATCCTGTCAAAGTAACGATCGTAATAACCTGCACCATATCCTACTCTGTTTCCGCAATTATCAAATAATACTCCGGGGACAATGCATATTGTATTGGCGGTTATTTTACTCTTTGAAAAAACAAGATTGTCTATCTGTAACGGTTCGCGAATACCATATTTACCGGGATACATTTCATCAATTGCAAATATTTGATAAAAATCCATGCTGTGATTATCAAGACATACCGGAGCATATACATTTTTGCCTTGTAAAAGCGCATTAAGTATAATTTTATCCGTTGCTACTTCACCATTTACATCAGCATACACTAAAACATTATCCGAATTCTTATACTCGGATAATTGGCATACTTTTTCATAAATCGTATCAGACATACTAAGTCTTGCTTCTAAAGACAGCTGCTTTCTTTTGTTTATGATTTCTTTTCTGAGTACACTAATTTCATCCATAATCAATGTGTCATATTACCTGCATATTTATCGCCAAGGTTTGTTACACTGCCGTCTTCGTTCTGAATATCAATATTATTAAGCTGGCCTCGCAAGCTTGCTCTAACCGATGCAATGTATTCCTTACGAAGCTTTTGCTGTTCAGCCTTCTCATCATCCGTAAGCTCGCGCTCTTTTGATAGATGATAGAGTTCGTTAATTCTTTCAATTCTTTCATCCATTGTCATAATACTTACCTCAATCATGCATATGATTAATATAATCAATCACATCAAATGTACTGTCTTCATTGGCATGGAAAAGAGTTCCTTCGTTTCTGCCGTCAATGATGCGATGAATAATACGAATATCCGAACTGTTTGCAATAATCATATCAGCTCCTGCACTGGTAGCAATTTTGGCAGCACACATTTTGGTATTCATTCCGCCTGTACCAACATTGCTTCCGGTTGATGCTTTTCCCATATTCATATATTCATCCGTAAGATCCTTAACTTCTTCAATAAATTTGGCATCGGTATTTTTTCTCGGATCATCTGTATACAATCCATCAATATCCGAAAGTAAAATTAATAGATCAGCTTTCGTAAGCGATGCAACAATTGCCGATAATGTATCGTTATCGCCTATTAATATATCATCTTCGCCTACGCATATCTCATCGGTTGAAACAGTGTCGTTTTCATTTACAATGGGAACAACTCCCATCTTTAATAATTCGGTAAAGGTGTTATATGCATTAAGTCTGTTGATATCATCGGTTATGGTGTTCTTTGTCATCAAAATCTGAGCAGCCATATGATTGTATTCGCCAAACAATTTTTGATACGTCATCATAAGACGAGCCTGACCTATTGCGGCACATGCTTGTTTGAAGCCCATTTTTGAACTTTCTTCTTGAACAACATTAGAACCAAGGGCACGCTTTCCGGCAGCAATGGCACCGGAACTTACAAGAATAACATCCTTTCCCTGATTGCTTATGTTACATAATTCTCTTACCAAAACATCTAATTTGGTATAATCCAAACCGCCCGTTTGTGGATGAATCAGACTTGATGAACCTATTTTTACCACAATTCTTTTCTTGTCTCTAATATGCGGACGGACAATTTCTTTTTCCAAATCATTCATTTCTCCATATCTCCTCAGCTATTAATATTCCATCCATAGCAGCGCTCATTATTCCACCGGCATATCCGGCTCCCTCGCCGCATGGATATATACCTTCGCATGATATACTCATGTGTTTTTCGTTACGCTCTATCCTAAGTGGTGAAGATGTTCGACTTTCGACACCGCTTATAATGCAATCATCATTACTAAAACCTTTGATTTTTTGACCAAAGAATTCAATTCCTTCAACTAACGAATCTGTTATTTCGGTTGGAAAAATATCATATACCTTAGCTGGATATTTAGTATTTCCCATAAATTTTGTTTTGTCATCCATATCGCTTAAAGGCAACATGGTAATAGCTTTTTGCTTAAAGTCCTTAAAGCAGATTGACGGTATCTTTCCCTCGCCTATTTCATAAGCTTTTCGCTCCAACTGTCTTTGGAACTCTACACCTGCCAAAGCATCTTCGCTACTATAGTCATCCGGCGTTACAGTAACAATCAAAGCACTGTTTGATACCTTACTGTCTCTTGCATAATAGCTCATTCCGTTAATTGCAAGAGCGTTTTCTTCGCTGGATGCGTTAACAACATATCCTCCCGGACACATACAAAAACTGTATACGCCTCTTCCAAATGAAGAATGATATGTAAGTTTATATGTTGCGGCAGGCAACTTGTCACAAACACTGCCATATTGAGATTCATCAATTAAATCAGACGGATGTTGTATTCTGATACCTACTGCAAACGCTTTTGGAGTCATATATATATCATTTTTATATAACATATCAAAAGTATCTCTTGCACTATGTCCCAATGCCAATACAACAGTATCGGTGTAAATTATGTCATTATTGTTTATCCGAATCCCCTTTACTGTTTTCTTGTCATTAAATGATTCGACAATTATATCAGTAAGCTTTGTTCTGTAATGTATTTCGCCACCGTTCTTTTTAATATACTCTCTCATTGAAATAACAACTTTTGACAATATATCGGTTCCGATATGTGGCTTTGAATCATATAAAATCTCTTTTGGAGCTCCGTTTTCAACAAAAATCTTGAGGACTAAATCATTTCTGCCAAACTTATCATTAACCAATGTGTTAAGTTTGCCATCCGAAAATGTTCCTGCTCCGCCTTCACCGAATTGAACATTGGATTCGGTATCGAGAATACCTGTTTCCCAAAACTTCTTTACAGCGAGTTCTCTATTCTCTACTGCATCTCCTCGTTCGATGCATATCGGATTAGCCCCTGCCTTTGCAAGCATATAGGCACAAAAAAGTCCCGCAGGTCCCAAACCGACAATAATAGGTCTTACATCACTCTTTCTTGCCCTTTTAGGCCAAGCATATTCCTTAATTATTGCTTTTGTAATATTTTTGTTCCTGTTCTTTTTTAAAATGACGTCTTCATTCGGTACATTTACGTCAACAGTATAAACATAAAATATTTCAGGTTTATTTCTGGCATCAATTGATTTGCGCACAATAGTATAATCAAGTGATGCGTCTGTTTTTAACAGTTTCTTAATCTGTTTCTCTATGCTTTTGTCTGTTTCTTCATTAACTTTAACTTTTATCTGACTTATTCTTATCATTTCATTACACCGGCAGCACTTTTTCCGGCAATATATCCGGTTGTCCAAGCCCATTGCAAATTATAGCCACCGCATTTGGCATCAACATTAAGCATCTCTCCGCACAAAAATAGATTCGGGCACACTTGTGACATGCATGTCATATCAATTTCACTAACCGGCACTCCTCCGCTACAACATTGTGCGTTCTCAAATGACTTAGTGTTTTTTACGGTAACATTAAAACATTTTATCAATGCTAAAGCAGATATCAATTGATCGGTAAGTGTTTCATCGATTATTTGATTTTTATCAAGCTTAGATAGTTTAACAATCAATTCAGCTAATTTCGTATTTATCAAGCCTGTGAAAAAATCCGACACAGTCGTTCCTTGGAATCTGATAATCCTTGATTCGCAAATCTGTGCAAATTCTTCCTCACTTACACCCGGCATGAAATCAATTTCAATCGAATACTTTCTCTTGTTATCGGCGGCTACAATACGACTCATTTGAAAAATAGGAATTCCGCTCAAACCATAATCGGTTATCTGCAATTCACCGTATTCTTCAGCAATATACGAATTATCTAAAACGAGTTTGACAATTGCATCAATGCGTACGCCGGCAATATCTTTGAAGAAATTCTCATTGCATACAATTTGTGTCAATGCAGGTTTAACCGGAATAATTGAGTGACCCAAATGATAAGCCAAAGAATAGCCGTCTATTGAACTATCAACCCTGTCACATTTACGAATACCCGCATAGCTTCCGCATGCAAGAATAACTTTATCAAAATAATGTTTGTTATTATCAATCACCACATTGAAACCATTATTTTCTTTTGTAATGGATTGAGGCACTTTACTAAACATGACATTGATGTCATATTGATTGAGCCTGTTAAACAACACATCTCTTACGGAAGTGGCCTGATTAGTAACAGGATATAAATATCCGTTCACATTTTTTATTATCAAGCCTAACTCTTCAAAAGTCTCGATTGTATCCTGAACATCAAATTGCTTAAAAAACAGATTTAAATCTTCACAGTCACTATAATAACAATCAAGCCTAAAATCCAAATTGGCTAAATTACATTTTCCGTTTCCTGTTGCAAGTATTTTTTTCCCCGGTATATCGTTTTTTTCAATTATTGTAACCTTGGCGCCATTTTTTGCAGCCGTCAATGCAGCCATCAAGCCTGAGGCTCCGAGTCCAACGATAAGCACTGAATTGTTCATCATTACCTTCTTAAAAAGTATCCGTTAATTATATTTGTCGGATAATAAATCATTGTTCCTTTTAACGAATTTACTTCTCTCTTGCCGTATACTCTGAGTACAGATATTGAAATAAAGAACACCGCATAAGAAAGCAAAAGTGTTATTAACAGGAACACTATATTCATAACTAAAAATTTATCCAGAATCAGTTGTATCATCAAAAGAAAAACTGTAGATATCAAGATTTTGATAAGTTTTTCACCCAATTCAAAAATCCTTAAGCCAACCATTCTGTGTACCAATGCAAGTCCAACAAAAAATTGAATAATATAATATATTAATATGGCATATACCAGCGTTTTTATATTTGCTGATGATTTAAGTGACGGAATAAGCAACAGCAGGCCTGCAAAGAAACCGGTACCCGATATAATCAAACTATATGTCTTCAAGCCAATAGAACGTAAAATAGCTTTACAACCTGTTGTCACAGCAGCCATAAGTGCAAGAATGCCACACATTCTAAGTATTGTTACGCCTTGTGCCATAGCACCGCCGAAGAAAATCATCACAATAGGTTTTGCAAGTGCAATTAATGTTGCGCTCAGCGGTAGAAATACATAAAAGGAATTCAAAATAATATTATTTGATCGATTTCGAATATTACCGTGTTCTTCTCTTTTTAAATCAATTCTAAGTTTCTTTTCGTTTTGCTGTATATATTCATGCCAAAATGCAAACGAAAAAATGAGCACTGTGCCAACCTTTCCAAACAAAACACCGTATTCACCAAACAACACATTGCAATCTAGTGATGTTTTTGTAGATAATCTGACAAAAATCAGTGCAAAAACAAATATTGAGAGGCATGGAAACATACTCTTTTCAATGTTGGATAAATGAATTTTGTAATAATTTGTAATAAACCCGGAAAATGAATCAATATTTTTTCCGCCATTGCCCAAGTTACATTTCAACATTCCTATAAGTAAAACAACTACCGCGCAAAATTGCGCAATACATAATGCATAAATTGCGCCGACTGCACTCTGCAATCCGGTATAAAAACCATTTCTGAGTAATGCGGAAATATTGGTTCCGTAAGAATACATATATTTCAATACAAATGTCGAACATCCCATTAGTGAAATACAAAATATCCCATCGGCAACGGAACACCATATATGTTTTTCAAACCCATGTAAATATCCTTTTAAGCAACCGGTAACAGCCCATAAGAAAACAAGTATACCAAATGGCCACATAGTGCCTGACAAAGATGATATATTCAATGTAATATTACAAATATATGAACCTAAAAAGACAAAAATTGCTATCAATATTACGCATATAATAAAGCAATACATTAAACTCATTCGCAGGATTTTCTTTGCATTGTTATAAAATCCTCTTCCGATTCTTACTTGCACCATTTTGGCAACTACATCTTTGAGGTCTCCAAACAAAAGTGCATAAACACATATGCTGAATAATAATCCGAAAGAAAAAACACCGCTTCCGACATCCTTTCCAAGGAAATTCACCAACATAAAGAAAACAATATATACTATTTTTTTAATAATATGTCCAAACGATCTAATATTCATTACTCGCTAATCCCTTGTAATATTAAGGTCATCCAAAATTCGATTTTGTTTACTTTCCATTCTTTTTCGCATATCATCATCTTCGTGATCATATCCGCACAAATGCAGCATACTGTGTGCAATCAAAAATGCATATTCTCTTAACATACTATGTCCGTACTCTTTAGATTGTTCTTTAACTTTATCAAGAGAAATAACAATATCTCCGAGTACAACAAGACCTGTCTCCGGATCCATATAATCTGCTTGATGTTCAATATCAATATCAAAATTTGACTCTTCTTCAAAAAAGAGATTGGGAAAAGATAATACATCTGTCGGTCTGTCAATGCCACGACAGTCCAAGTTGTATTGATGTATTCCGTCATTATCTGTTAATAGAATGTTGACAGATACATCAAACGGACAGTTTTCAACTTCAAGCGTATGATTAACAACTTTTGAAGCAATTTCCATATAATCAAAACCCAATTCAATGGATGTATCATTATCAAGATAAATCATTTATTATTCCCCTGTTTTCTGTGCTTTGACGATTCGTTGCTCTCATACTTCTCGTATGCATCAACAATTTTTTGCACTAACGGATGTCTGACAACATCGTTTGCCGTAAGTGTGCAAAATTCAATTCCATCAACACGCTTTAATACTTTTTGCGCAATATCAAGACCGGATTTGGCATCTGCGGGAAGATCCTTTTGCGAAGAATCACCTGTAATGATTGCTTTTGAACCAAAACCGATTCTTGTTAAAAACATTTTCATTTGAGCCGGTGTCGTATTCTGCGCCTCATCCAATATAATATATGCATTATCAAGAGTACGTCCTCTCATATATGCTAAAGGAGCAACTTCAATTAAGCCCTTTTCCATGTTCTTCGAAAAACTGTCAGCTCCCATAATTTGATACAAGGCATCATATAACGGTCGCAAATACGGATCAACTTTACTTTGCAAATCTCCGGGTAAAAATCCAAGCTTTTCACCGGCTTCAATTGCCGGGCGAGTCAGAATAATTCTCTCAACTTCATTATTCTTAAAAGCCGTAATTGCCATAGCCATGGCTAAATATGTCTTTCCCGTTCCGGCAGGTCCTAATCCGAATACAATCATATTCTTTTTGATTGCTTCGACATACGCACGTTGACCAAGCGTCTTGGGCTTTACCGGTTTGCCTGATATTGTATGACATATCAATTCCTTATCAAGATTTAAAATTTCGTTTTGTTGTTCGTCCATACTCATAGCAATTGAATAATCCACATCTTGTTGTGTTATTGTATTACCTCTTTTTGATAACTCATATAAAGTCTCAATAGTTGCTTTCGCTCTTTTGACATGACTCTCCGTACCGTTTATCATCACCTTGTCGTCTCGACAAACGATATCAACATCAAGACTTCTTTCAATTTTTTTCATATTAACATCTAAACCGCCAAAGATATTGCAGCTATCAGATGCATTAATCATTATATAATCATTCATATTCTCACACTACGCCCAATCTTACTTATTTTACCATTCTGAATACCAATTCTCAAGTAATGTGACATATATCTTCAATAAAAATATAGGCTAAAACATGTAAAAAAATAACACTACTTGTCAAAGCAGTGTTATCAAACTATTTATGATATGGTTCGTTATTCATTATTCTAAAACAACGATATATTTGTTCAAGCAATATAACTCTCATCAATTGATGCGGAAACGTCATATCGGAAAAGCTAAGCAACATATCGGCGCGCTTTTTCACATCCGGATGCAATCCCAAACTACCGCCAATAATGAAAGCGATATGGTTTTTACCATCCAATGTAATTTTTTGAATACACTTCGAAAAAGAAACAGAATCCAGCTTGCCTCCTTCGATGGCTGTTGCAATTACATAAGCATCGGATGCTATCTTTGCAAGAATTCTATCACCTTCAGCTTTTGTAATGAGCTCACATTCATGTGCTGATGCTTTCTCGGGCGTTTTCTCATCAGCCAATTCAATTATATCGAGCTTACAGTATTTTGAAAGGCGCTTAGCATATTCTGCAAGCGCCTCACTATAAAACTTCTCTTTGATTTTACCAACACAAATTATCGATATCTTCATTATTCACCAAATTTATTATCATAAATCTCTTCAGCTAAATAATTTAGCAAAGCAATATCTACATTATCGAAGTTTTCTTCAATACATTTCTTTATTATTGCAATTCTCGAAAAATAGTTGTTTTCTTCATCCTGTGAATCGACATCTTGTGAAGTAATACATTTGACATCCAATTCATTTTCTGCCCAATTAAATATGCGTTCTTTCAACTCTTTTTCTACTATGCCTTTTGCTTTTAATTTGCCATAAGATACATATGAGCTGCATCCGACAATAATAAATATTGCAAAAAGTATACCCATTACAATGCTAATAAGTATCTTATTATTGCCAAATTGTGCAAACGGAAGTATTCCCATGTTCAAAAGCACCAAAGCGACCATGCCTATAATACCAACAGTCAATAATACAAATGCTCCCGATTTATATTCATTCGCTCTTTCAAAAGCATCTTTATAGTGAGAAATTGCATACTCATCTTCTTTGCCGGAGTCAGAGTTACATTCATCACAATCGTTGCTCATATTTTCTTTTAGAAAAACAGCAATCATCGATGCAATATCTTTTGCAGAGTCTTCAGGTCCCCACAATTCAAATTGCAAAGAATCATCCGATGTTTTCTTCTGACAAGAATCAATACCGTTGGCTTTAAGAAAACTCAAAATGCCATCAATAATTTCCTCACTTGAAAAATATATAGGGCGTAAAACATCCGATAACGAATCAACCAAAGTTGCTCCGCAGTCAGAGCATACTGTATAGCCTTCTTTATATTCATTTTTGCAGTTTGGACACCATGGCATAATTGCACCTCATTACTATTTTGCTGATAAATACTCGTCAATACCCTTTGCACCGGCTTTACCTGCACCCATTGCAAGAATAACAGTCGCAGCGCCTGTAACAGCATCTCCACCGGCATATACGGCAGCCTTTGATGTCTTACCATCTTCCTCGCTTGCTACAATACACTTACGATTATTTACATCCAAACCTTCTGTAGTAGATGAAATAAGCGGATTAGGGCTTGTTCCCAATGACATAATTACTGTATCTACGTCGATAACGAATTCTGAACCTGCAACCTCAACAGGTCTTCTACGTCCTGAAGCATCAGGCTCGCCAAGTTCCATTTTAATGCATTCAATACCGCTAACCCAACCGTTCTCATCTGTAAGAATCTTTGTTGGATTGGTAAGAAGATCAAAAATAATACCTTCTTCTTTTGCGTGATGAACTTCTTCAACTCTTGCCGGAAGTTCTTCTTCACTTCTACGGTATACAATATGCACCTCTGCGCCAAGTCTTAAAGCAGTTCTTGCAGCATCCATAGCAACATTACCGCCTCCGACTACAGCTACTTTCTGACCTCTCTTTATAGGAGTCGGACTTGCTTCGTTAAACGCCTTCATAAGATTACTTCTTGTAAGGAATTCGTTAGCAGAGAAAACACCGTTTGCTGTTTCTCCCGGAATACCCATAAACTTAGGAAGACCTGCACCCGATCCGATAAATACAGCTTCAAATCCTTCATTTTCAATAAGCTCATCAATAGTAACAGACTTGCCGATGATGACATTAGTCTCGATTTTTACTCCGAGAGCTTTAACATTCTCGATTTCCTTCTTAACAACCTTTTCTTTCGGCAATCTGAACTCAGGAATACCATATACCAGTACACCGCCTGCCTCATGCAATGCTTCAAAGATTGTTACATCATATCCCATCTTTGCAAGATCACCTGCACATGTAAGTCCTGCAGGACCCGAACCGATAACAGCAACTTTCTTGCCTTTCTTATCTGCTGAAACAGAAGGCTTAATTCCGTTTGATGCAGCCCAATCAGCTACAAAACGCTCCAACTTACCGATTGATAAAGCTTCACCTTTTATACCACGTATACATTTTCCCTCACACTGACTTTCCTGAGGGCATACACGACCGCATACTGCAGGAAGTGCACTTGATTCTGATATAATCTCATAAGCTTTTTTATAGTCACCATTCTTAACCTGCTCAATAAAACCCGGAATGTTGATTGATACAGGGCATCCCTTGACACACTGAGCGTTGTTACAATTAATACATCTTGATGCCTCGCATTTTGCTTCTTCTTCATTATATCCAAGACATACTTCATCAAAATTTTTTGCTCTAACTTTTGCATCCTGCTCACGAACAGGCACTTTTTTCAAAACATCCATTATATTAACCTCACTGTCTATTAATTACAATTACCGCATCCACCGTGATGTGTATCACCCTCAGTAGCCTCAAGCATCTTACGACCTTCTTCAGTCTTATATAACTGTGCTCTCTTCATAGCTCCGTCAAAGTCAACAAGATGTCCGTCAAATTCAGGTCCGTCAACACAAGCAAATTTAATCTCATCACCTACAACAACTCTGCAGGCACCGCACATACCTGTACCGTCAACCATAATTGGATTCATGCTGACGATAGTAGGTATACCTAATTCCTTAGTAAGTTTTGCAACAAACTTCATCATTATCATTGGTCCGATTGCAACACAAACATCATATTTGTTACCATCAGCTACAAGTTCTTCAATCACCTTTGTAACCATACCGCTCTTTCCGTATGAGCCGTCATCTGTAGTAACATAAAGATTGCCCGCAACCGCTTTCATCTCATCTTCAAGAATAAGAAGATCTTTTGTTTTTGCTCCTACGATAACGTCAGCGTCAACACCCATAGACTTAAGCCACTTTACCTGTGGATATACAGGTGCTGTTCCGACACCGCCTGCTACAAACAAAATCTTTTTATTTTTTAATGTATCAGCAGATTCTTCCGTCAATTCAGAAGCTTTTCCAAGTGGTCCTACAACATCATGGAATGAATCACCGGTCTTTAATCCGGACATAAACTTAGTACTTGCACCCACAATCTGGAAAACAATTGTTATTGTTCCTTTTTCGCGATCATAGTCACATATTGTTAACGGAATACGCTCGCTGTTTTCGTCTGTTCTTACGATTAAGAACTGACCCGGCATACATTTGTTGGCAACACGAGGTGCTTCGACAACCATCTCAAAAATATTAGTTGTCAGCTCCTTTGCTTCAAGAATCTTATACATTTTATCCTCCTCATCTATATAAAAATCAAATAGAAAACCTAGTAAATAATAGTCCAAACTTACAATAAAAGTCAATACTACAGTTTCTTTATCGAATATACATTGTTCTCGGTTCTTGTAACAACATATACATCTCCGGTCATTACATCGACGCCGAATCTGTTGCTGGTCATATTTTTGGCAATTGATGCATAATCATAATATTCATTAAAACAATATAGCGATACGCCTCCGATTAATCTCATATCAGCATATACATACGAGAAATTACCGGGATAATCTTTAATGCTTCCGTTTTCATCAAGAATATAGCCAACTTCCACAAGTTTGGAAATCAATAAGTTATGCGAATCCTCTATTGAAAGCGCCACAGGAACATTCAAAGTATAGTTTACGGTTGAAATATCACTTTTCTGCCCTTTACTGTTTACAGAGATGAATTTGAACACCGACTCACCTTCGGGTAATGCAATCGGATCGCAATATATACGACTATTCTCGTCAGGATCTGTTCCATCAAATGTGTAATATACATTGCAATCGTTCGGTACAATGATTCGAATCAATTGCGGAGTTGTATATTCACCGCTGAGAGGCATAATAACAGGCTCTCCTGCACTTTGTGATTCAATCACATATTTTTTTGATACGACCGAACTTTTAATATTATGAGCATTAACAAAATATGCAGTGATAATATATGTACCGTTCTTCAAATATAACGGTTCAACATATTCTGCATCTTCAATTGATTCCTCACCGCCATCAATTGAATAGTAAATCTTACCCGCGGAAATATCGGACATTGCAACAACAATGGAATCATCATAATTGCCTTCATCAATACTGAAGGTAGGCGGAATCGCAACATATTCCTCAAACGCCTCCAATATTTGCTCGTCACCGTTTTGAATAAGAAAATCATTTATCTTTTCATATTCTCCGTATTGCATATACAAATCAATGACTTTATTGAAAGTTAAAGTTGACTCTTTATCGTAATTTAGCATTCCTCGATAACTTTCAACCGCCATATCTATATCATCCATTGCAATATAGCATTCAGCCAACTTATTTCTGTAGTCAAAATTTGTAGGTTTTAAGCCTACTGCTTTACCAAAATATGTGCATGCATCATTTAATCTGTTTTTTGCAAGATATTTATCGCCCATTTTGGCCTGATATGATGCCGAATTATCATGATATATCATCACAGCCAAACATGTAAGCAATATAACAACTACCATTGCAATCGCTGAAGTATAAATAAGCTTGAGTTTGCTGCTTTCAACCTCCGCAAAAGCAGTCTCTTCTTTTGAATCGTCAGATAAGTCTTCATTAATTTCTCTTACAACATTATTAAGAGTCTCTTCGATACTTATTTCGACTTCCGGATTGAAATCAGGAACAATCCTTATTTCTTCACCGCAATATCCGCAATATAGCATTCCGTCTTCAATTTTTTTACCGCATTTTGGACAAACCATATTTTCCCCTTCTATTTCCAAATTGCTCAAAATATAAAAAACATGTCATTTATGCGTTAACTACTAAAAAAAGCAACTTTAAATCAGAATAATCCTGTGATTACTCCGTCGCTGTTTACGTCAATAGAATATGCTGCCGGCTGCTTTGGTAATCCGGGCATAGTCATTATACTGCCTGTTAAAGCAACTACGAATCCGGCACCCGCATTTACATATACTTCTCGTACATTCAAATCAAAATCCTTAGGTCTTCCCAAAAGCTTCGGATCATCTGACAATGAATACTGATTCTTCGCCATACAAACAGGCAAATTATCAAAACCAAGTTCTTTAAGCTTTGCAATTTGCTTAAGCGCTGATGCAGAATATATAACTGATTTTGCACCATAGATTTTCTTTGCGATTGCATCTATTTTTTCTTCAATTGAATCGCTGTCTTCATATATCATTTTAAAATCAGGCTTGTTATTTTCGATTGTATCAATAACTGTATTAGCCAGTTCAATACCACCTTCACCGCCAAATTCCCAAACCTTCGACAAAGCGAATTCAGCGCCTTTTTCTTTACAAAACTCTCTTACAAATTCAACTTCTTCGTCCGAATCTGTAACAAATGCATTAAGGGTCACAACAACAGGAACTCCGTATTGCATAAGGTTGTCAATATGAGCTTCCAAATTAACAATACCTTTCTTTAATGCATCAAGCGACGGCTTTGACAAATCTGCCTTTGCAACTTTGCCATTATATTTAAGCGCTCTTATTGTAGCTACCAGAACAATAGCATCCGGATGAATTCCTGCCATTCTGCACTTAATATCCAAGAATTTTTCAGCACCCAAATCCGCACCGAAACCTGCTTCGGTTATACAGTAATCAGCCATTTTTAGTGCTGTTTTGGTTGCTCTTACAGAATTGCATCCGTGTGCAATATTGGCAAATGGGCCACCATGTACAATTGCCGGCGTATGTTCCAAGGTTTGTATAAGATTCGGTTTCAATGCATCTTTTAATAATGCAGCCATTGCACCTACTGCTTGCAAATCTCCTGCTGTCACAGGCTCGCCGTCATAATTATATGCAACTATTATTCTTGAAAGTCTGCACTTCAAGTCATCCATATCCGAAGCCAAACACAGTATTGCCATTATTTCACTTGCAACTGTAATTACAAAATGATCCTCTCTGACAAAACCATCTGTTTTATTACCGAGGCCAACCACTATATTACGTAATGCACGATCATTCATATCAAGGCATCGTTTCCAAACGATTTGTCTTGTATCTATTCGCAGTTCATTTCCTTGATGAATATGATTGTCCAACATAGCCGCCAATAAATTGTTTGCAGACGTTATTGCATGAAAATCACCGGTGAAATGCAGGTTGAGATCTTCCATCGGCACAACCTGAGCCATTCCGCCACCTGCCGCTCCACCTTTTATTCCAAAACATGGTCCGAGCGAAGGCTCACGAAGTGCAATGATTGCTTTCTTGCCAAGTCTTCCAAATGCCTGACCTAATCCTACTGTAGTAGTTGTCTTGCCTTCTCCTGCAGGTGTTGGGTTAATAGCTGTAACAAGAATAAGCTTACCATCTTTATTTGATTGTACTTTATTTATATACTCATCCGAAATTTTGGCCTTATACTTTCCGTAAAATTCCAAATCGTCCCTTTCAATCCCAAGTTTCGAAGCTATGTGCTCGATAGGTTCAAGCTTTGCTTCCTGTGCAATCTCAATATCACTTTTCATATGCCCTCCATTTTTATTACAAATATTCCTCAATATATTCCTCGAACTGTTCGGGTCCCATTAAAATTTCTCTTGGCTTTGTTCCGACCTCCGGTCCGACAACTCCGGCCTCACTTAATTGATCCATTATTCTGGCCGCTCTGTTAAATCCGATTTTGAATTTACGTTGTAAAGAACCGATTGATGCTTTTTCCTGCTCAATAATGAATTTTGCAGCCAAAACAAATAATTCATCCTTGTCATCTGCACCATCACCTGCGCCAATACTTCCACCGTTACCGGAAGCAGACATCTTACTCAAAATATCCTCATTAGAATCTATAATTATATTTTGAGCTTTTAAATATTCAACAACTCTGCTGACATCTGCATCAGATACAAAGGCACCTTGCATTCTGGCAGGTTTCGGATAACCCTGTGGATAAAAAAGCATATCACCTTTACCAAGCAATCGCTCCGCACCATTCATATCAAGTATTGTACGCGAATCAACACCACTGCTGACAGCAAAAGCAACACGACTTGGCATATTTGCTTTAATAAGACCGGTAATAACATCCACCGATGGTCTTTGCGTTGCAATAATCAAATGAATTCCACATGCACGTGCCAACTGCGCAAGTCTGCATATTGACTCTTCAACTTCCTTTGCCGCAACCATCATAAGATCAGCCAACTCATCGACTATTATAACAATTTGTGGCAAAATACATAAATCCTCACCTTCGTTCTTGGCTTTAAGTGCCTCGACAGCTTTGTTGTATCCCTTTAAGTCACGAACATTCATCTGCGCAAATTTCTGATAACGGTCTGTCATTTCCGCTACGCCCCAATTTAATGCAGCAGCAGCTTTTTTAGGATCAGTGACAACCGGAATCATCAAATGCGGTATACCGTTGTATACGCTTAGCTCAACAACCTTCGGATCAATCATTATAAGTTTAACTTCATCAGGCCTTGCCTTGTACAATATGCTCATAATAATTGTATTAATACATACCGACTTTCCCGATCCTGTAGCGCCGGCGATAAGCATATGCGGCATTTTTGCTATATCTGTTACAACTACTTTGCCGGTAATGTCTTTTCCTACGGCAAACGCAATCTTACTGTCAAAATTCTTGAATTCTTTATCTTCAAAAAGTTCTCTTAACGATACTCCTGTACTTTCTTTATTAGGCACCTCAATACCGACAGCCTGTTTACCGGGAATTGGTGCTTCAATACGAATATCAGCAGCGGCAAGACTTAATTTTATATCATCAGTCAACGAAACAATCTTGCTGACTCTTACTCCGGCTTTCGGTTTTAATTCAAATCGAGTAACGCTTGGTCCTTGACTTATGTCGGTTACTTCAGCATCAACACCGAAAGTTTTTAGTGCATTTTCAAGTTCAACTGCCTTTTGCGTCAATTCGGCTTGAGACTCTTTGCTCGATGCATTCTTTGTTTTTGTTAACAAATCAATTGTCGGCGCTTTATACTTTTTCAAAGAAACGCTTTGAGTATTGCCTACGTTTGTATATGCTTTAGAGCCGTTATGGCTAATTTCATCTTTGGTATCATATACGTCAGTCTGTGAACCTACATCCGCTTTATTAAAGGTTACATTGCGTCCTGCGAATCCGTTATCTGCGTCCTTTGCAACTTCTTTCTTGGATTTTGCATTGATTGATTCACCGTTATCGGGCTCGATATCATTCTCAATACCATGGAATTTAATTTCCTGCATCTTATCAAAAGGATGCTCATTTATAGCACTAACAGATGAATATTCCTTTTCCTGTTCTATATCATCAACTGTAATTTCATGAATATCATCTCTTTCAAACGTACTTTTCTTAGTTTTCTTAAGATTGGTATCGTCCATTACGCCAGATACCTTGCGCTCTCTTCTTGGTATTTTCTTTTCTGTCAGTTCGTCGCCATCTACGACATCATCCAACATATCATTATCCACGCCACGTTTAATCTTGGCATAACGCGGTAGCTGCTCTTCACACTTTTGAGTTACGCGTTCTTTCTTTCTTACAGCAGCTTGCTCCATATAGTTAGCCGCATCATCCTTAGCCGAATAAAATGCTTTTGAACTTCCTTCTTTAACCGCATCAATAAATTGTCTTCCTGTTATTACAATTAATGTAATTATCAAAACAAGTAATGCAACAAGAATGGTTCCTGCCATATCAAGATATTTGTTCATTACATAGCACAAAGAGCCGGCAATCACTCCACCGCCGGATCTTTTTTGAGCACATTCAGACCAAATCATCGCAACATCGTATTCCATTAAGGAACCGCTTATTCCGCCAAATAAATCAAATAAGACACACAAGAACAAGAAGAAAACACTTCCTGACCAGATTTTGATTCTTAACGCACCGCCATATTTTTTGTCAGTCTGAGATTTTAAGTAAAAATAGACTGCAACAACCAATAACACCGGAACAACATATGCAGGAAAGCCAAACAATCCAAACATACCTTGCGCAACAACGTTACCTACATCACCAATCATGTGAATATTACATAAAAACAAGAAGATACCTATTGCAACAGTAATAATCATCTTCACTTCCGGTGACATATAGATATCATCGTTTTTTCTTTTTCTATTATTTGTTTTTCTTTTTCTGTTTCCGGATGTACCTGCCATAATAACCTCTCAATTCATCCTTAATCTATCTCAATAAAAACAAATAAGCCCTATTCGATGTCAAATTCAAGCTTATCATCGTCAATTTCATAATCATATTTCAAATTAGACTCATCAACATCATAATCAAATGTCATCGTCTTCTTTTCATGCTTTTTGGGTACCGGAAGAGGATTTTTCAATAATTCAACACCGATTATTTCATCCGGTTCGTCAATAACAATTATTTCGTTGTTCTCTTGCAGTTTTGATGCATTTTCATTAGAGGGAGTTATGCTTTCGTTATCAATGTCTATATCATCAGCTAACAACATTTCTTCCGCCTTAACAGGTTCTTCAACCGCTGATACATCAAATGTTTCAATTTGAATTGTGTTGTCGTTTTGCTCTGTTGCTTTTTCGACAGTAAAAAGTTTAAGAAATCCTATTGATGATAATACAGTCAAAAACGTAGCAACTATCCAACTAAACAAAGCTCCCGATTTGCTCTGCAATAACATGAATTCCGAAAAGAACAAAATAAACAAAATCACAACCGAATGAGCATTATCATACTTATTTCTTATAAATGTAACAGCATATACAGAGCACAGCAGCAACATAACAAAAATGAATTCATTAGATAATAAAGATGAACATATAGTTAAATCCGGCGAAAATGCAAATCTATCCGCCAAATTTGCTGCAATATTAGTCATTAATTCATTAATATTACCGTTAAATGATAATACGTCAACAAATCCCAACAAAAAAACAACAGTTGCCGCAAACACTGCTAATACAGAATCCGCAAACTTTCTCGCAATATGAATATTTGAATCAAAAATTACAACTATGGCAACAATAATAATCGGTAAATTGATGCGCTCGTACAAGATTAGCAGTCCGATAATTAATGCACATATTACAACACTAAGCTCACACAGTTTTTCGTTGGACATCCACTTTTTTAACAGTGCTAAAACAAAAATTCCTAATGCAAATGCACATTTTTTAGCGCCAATGATACCACCGGTGATTTCCGTACTCCAAAAAAATGGTAAAAATGAGAAAACAATAAGAGAATATGTCGCTTCAAAACGACCAAGCATCATAATAAATGCAAAATAGATGAGTGCACTGCAAACAATGTCAATAACAAAATCGCATACAATTAATCCGACTGTTGCATTGCCCAAAAACTTGAAAAAAAGCGACAATATTGAAGAATATATTCCTTCAATGTCGGTAAAATCAAAATACAATCTACCTGTGTCACCAATGAAGGCTCTTGAAACAACATTTGCTCCAAGAACATCATTATCAGTAATCTTCAATACATAAGCAGAATTCAGCACATGAATACTTATGTATAAAAGAACGCCTAAGCATGTACATACAACAAAAGGAATACGACTATTCTTTTCTTTTGAGATATCGGCCTTTGGAACGAAATAATCGATAAGCACAAAGCTTTCAACCAATATAATACCAATAAG
>JAGHVF010000023.1 GCA_018064425.1 Candidatus Colinaster equi
ATCCGTTTGCTAAACCTTTAAGGCATGGTAGCAAATGTTTTGAACATATTCCTTTTTCGCCGTCAAGCAAAGTGCCCATTTTGTCACGTGAGTTTGAGCGACGTCGTGTTTTTGATAATTCGAATGCGCAAAGCGTTCTAGTACAATGACCGTTTTGGAAAGCATACATATATAGGCCCGGGCGCACATTTTGTACTACGCTGCGCAAAGGTGTCGCCCCTGATTCTTTAAGTGCTGCTATTGTAAAACGGTGATGGAAGTATCAAGCTGAGGTGATTTGGTGATTACTTTCCATTCGAGGATGGAGTAGGTGCCTTCGTCGCGGTTGATGAGAGCGCTGACGTGAAGGTAACGTGAACTGTCCTCGTTAATGGGTTGGTTGAATGATACGGATTCTGTGGTTGAGGTGGTGGCCAATTCTGATAGGCGTACTTCAGCTTCGTTGCAAGCAGTGTAGTATGCTGTAGTGTTATCGAGACTACGTCTGATTAACTGCTTGTTGGTAAGAGCTTCGGAGAGCGTCATTATTGCAAAGGTAATTAGGCTTAGTACTATGAATATGAGTAGTAAGCTTGATGCACCGATGTTCATATTGCTGCCGAGACGTCTTTTCATGACTGCACCTCCTGTGTACGATTAGAGGCTGTGACGGGAAGAGTATAGATGATATGCATATCTTCACCGGAATGTAACTCTATTTGAATGCTTGTAAGCGTACTTTCAGTTGAGGGAATGGGTGATATTACGGCAAAATAGGGAGCACTTGAAGTAGTGACACTTTTATCGCTAACAATTTGACCGTTATCATCAAAAAAGAGCGTGATACTGTCCTTATTGTTAAAATCATATGAACTAAGAAGTGTAGCACGATAATCTTCCGCAAGGTTTACTGCAATAGTATGAGCGGTAGTCAGCTGCTCGGTCTCTTGATTGATCAAATGTGCTTTGGCAAACACCTGCAGGCATACTGCGGCTGTGATTGCAAAGAAGAGTAATGCAATTGTAAGCTCCATTAATAGGAGACCTGCTCGTGATTTGTTCATAATTACCTCGATGAATGTGTGAAAATGTTAAAGTCAACTTTATCTCCCGATACATCTGTAATCGACACTTCATAACAGGTGCCATCATCTGCTGTAGTATTGTTTTTCTCCTTTACGGAGAAATCTGCAAGCTCAAGAATGTTTTGACCCAGGCGGGGAGATACATCTGTACCTTCGGGAACAAATAAGTCTTTGAGATATCCGTCATAGTAGTAAATATAGTTGCAATATCTGACATCATCAACCTGTTCGTATAGAAGAAAGGCTGATTGGCCACCGAAGTCGGAGATGTGAATGCAACCTGATTCATCATGTTGATGCAATTTTTCCGTAATAAAATCACGGGTGGTGGTCAGCGTGTAATGTGTATCATTGGTAACCAGTGTTTTGTTGTAGATTCTTGCACCGTATGCTATAAGGAGTGATGCGCATAAAGCGAAGACTCCAAATAGTGTAATAACAAAGAACATATCAACAGTATGTCTGTTAGTGGAGGTATGCATATTTTGGTACCTCCTTTCTGATAATGGTAACAGACGGATACATATTACTGCCTGTGGGCTGGTAATCAATAAAAAACTCGTCTGTGTTATATTTCAGTCCGTATTTTTTCTGAATATAATCAAGTGAAGGCGGATAATATCCGTTTTGCGCATAGCAATGGACAATATCTTTGGAAATAGCATTTCTCAGGGCTTGCTCGTTGCGCGTAGTTGCTGCATTTGCCGTGTAATTGATTGCTGATAAAAATACGCATATCACGGCGATAAAAACAATTATACCGATATATGAAGTTTTGAATATGTGTTTCTTTTTAATGGTAAAAGCTTTCATATATTTAGCCTCTGTCTGTTAACATATTCTAATCATTATAGATTGGACATTGTAGCTAAGAGCGGAAGAATCACCGATAACATAATAAGTCCTACAATCAATGACAATATGATAACCAATGTCGGTTCGATGATTGCAATAAATGATTGGAGCTTCTTGTCGGTTTCTTCTTCGTAAAGATTGCCGATTTTGGCAAATATCTCATCAACATTACCTGTTTTCACACCGATTGATACCATACGCGAATATAATGTACCGAGCATATGGGCGCCGGTAAGTGCATCTGAAAGGGAGTCGCCCTTCTCGAGCGCATCCTTGGCATCAACAATCTGCGCAAATACTTCTTTGTGCTCTACCAACTCCGATACCAGCGAAAGTGCCTGATATATACCCATTCCACTGCCGATGGTGAGAGCCATGCCTTGAGCAAATCTGCCGTAGGCGATGTTTTTGAAGAAACTTTTGGTAAGCGGAAAATTGTTGCGCATATGAGCCTTCAATTTTTTTCCAATCGGTGTATAGGACATAAATAGGAAGAATCCCAGTATTGCAATAAGTATGAGAGACAACAGGATTGAGTAACGTTTAAGAATGTCGCCCAAGTGAAGCAATGTGGCAGCAACACCTGTCATATGTGTGCCTAATTGTTCATATACTTTCTCGAATAGCGGTAATACTTTTACGACAAGTATTACTATTATGAATAACATCATAATGAGCATAACCAAAGGATATGATATTGCACTGCGGATGTTGTCATTTACCAACTGTTCGTGATTATAGTAATCGGCAAGTGATTGTAAAACCTTGTCGGATTTACCTGTTTCCTCACCGACAATAATCATATTAACGACATAATCCGGGAAAAACCCTGATTCTTTGATACAGTAGCTGAATTTGTTGCCTTCATTGGCGAGTGCTATCAATACCTCCAATACAGTAATGGTGGTATTATCCTTTGCATCATTCAACATAAGCGTCAATCCGTCGCGCGGTGTGATGCCGGATTTGGTAATCATTGCCATTTGTTCGCAAAATGCTGCTATTTCGTTGTTGTTAAGCACGATTTTTTTGCTCATAAGTTCACCTGCTCCTGTTAATACATGTATTTGGTTATATAATTGCCGTCATCTATATATTGCTGTACTTTTTTAACACCGTTCTTGGCAGAAAAAGTGGGGTCCATTAACTCCCAGTCAATTCCGTCAAACTGTATGATACCGTTGACCCAGCCAACATCTTCTATATATGTAGAAATCCATGCATGATATACGTCACCGGCATATCCAATCTCAAGTCTTGTTGGGATACCCTGGCTACGAAGCATAGCTGCCATGCATGAGGCAAAATCAAAGCATATACCTTTTTTGCTTTGCAATGTGTTATCCGGATATGGTACATATCCGTTGGATACGCTTGCGGCAAATTCTTTGTCATAGGATATATTATCGATTATATAATTGAATACGCTGCTGACTACATCAAGATCGTTGTTGGCAGAATATGCCAAATCGGTGGCCTCTTTTACGACTTGAGACGATGCATCAAAATCAACATATACGTTCGGATACAGATAAGCTTCGTAATCATTATTCATATCGGACGAAAGCGAAGTACTGTATATCATGGCATAGCGGTCATCCGATACATTCTCATGTACGGTGATATCATAATTACCGCTACTTTGCGTCAGAGGGATAACCTGTGAACCGTTTTTAATATCGAAAGTGTACGTGATACCCTCGGGCCCTGTTAATTGAAGCTTGGGCTTGGGATTGCTGCCTTTGTAGTCAAGCGTGATATATCCGCAGTTAATGTTGGAATAATCTATGGCAACGATGCTATCGCCTTCTGTAGCATTTCCCGGAGCAGACGGAATATATATGTGTGAACTGTTATCACGCGTTCCCTTTTGAGGTGTGGCTTTGGCTGCAACGGAAGATTCATTATTATATGTAGAAAGTACTCCCGACTCTTGGCTTTGTGTCACATTTGCCGGGGTACAACCGGAAAGCGTAGCGGAAAATAGTGTGGTGATGATACATACACACCACAATATGTTGTGCCTATATGTAGAATTGATTACTACTTGTCGCAACATGTTGATTTCCTCTCTGCAAAACATACAAAAACATATCCGCATTGTACATGTGTATTGTGCAAAACGTAGAAAAGGGTACTAAGGTACCGATTTGCGCTTAATATATGTTGTGCGAAGTAATACAATATGATAGTATCATAAAGAACAAGGGAGAGAAAGAAAAAACTTATTTTCTACATTATAAATATAGTGAGGGAACGCCCGTTACATTTGAGCCCAATCATGTTTTACATGGTTTGGCTTTTTTTATTGCACTTCACTATACTAAAGTGGTAACAATTTTTTTATAATATGTAGGTTTGGGAAAGAGTAAAAAGGAGAGAAATAAAATGAGAAGAAAGAACATGATGACAAAAGCAATGGCAATCGGTCTGGCTGTTGCGATGGCATTATCACCGGTGGCAAGCAGTGTACCTGTATATGCACAGGGATGGGCCAATGAGGAGAACTTGAATGACGAAGCCAAAGGTTATGTAAAGAATGCCGAAGACGCAGAGGCAGCAGCAGAGACTGCAGAGGCAGCAGCAGCTGAGGCAGTAAAGCAGGCAGGCGATGCAATAGCAGCCGGAAATGCAGCAAGTGATGCAATAGCAGCAGCTAAGGCAGCTGAGAAGGCAGCAAAAGAGGCTCAGGAACTCATAAACGGTATGAGTGATGAGATGGAGACAGCTGAGGCCAGTGTTGATGATGCAAATAAGGCAGCTGAGGCAGCTGACAAATCTATCGAGGCAGCTAATGGTGCTGTAGCTACAGCCAATGCGGCGATTACTGATGCCAATGCAGCCAAGAGTGATGCAGATACAAAGATCGGTGATGCAAATGCTGCCAATGCGGATGCGAAGAGTGCAATTGATGCTGCAAATGCTGCAGCAAGCGATGCAAATAAAGCAATCACAGATGCAGAGAAAGCAAAGGGAGATGTCCAGAAGAAGATAGAGGAAGCACAGATAGCAGCCGGTAACGCTGTAACAGCTCTTCAGAATGAACTTGACGCTGCAGTAAATGAAGATGTAAAGAACAAGGCAGAGGCGGCTGCTAAGACAGCAGGTGATGCCAATGAGACAGCACAGCAGCTTGCTACATCTGCTAATGATAGTAAAGATGCTGCAGAGGCAAATCTTGAAAAGATTAAGGATGAAATTAAGAAATCAAATAATACAATGACAGGTGCCAAGAAGGATCAGATGGTGAAGCTTGCTGATTCAGCACAGGCATCCGCAGATGTTGCAAAGGTAGCTGCTGAAAGTGCAAAAGCAGCAGCAGAGACTGCAGCAGATGCAGCAGAAGTAGCAAAGAAGTCGTATGAAGAGGCTCTTGCAGCATATAATAAAGCTAAAGAGGCTCTCGCAAATAAGCAGAAGGAGCATGAAGATACAGTTAAGGGCATTAATGAGGATATAGCAGATGCTAACAGCAAGGTTGCAGATGCGAATGCAAAGGCAGAGGATGCAAATGAGAAGATTGCAGATGCCGCAAATAAGAAGAATGATGCCGATACAGCAGTAGACGCGGCTAATGGTGCGATTGAGACAGCTAATGGCAAGATTGATGCAGCCAATGGTGCGATTGAGACAGCTAACGGCAAGATTGATACAGCCAAGAATGATGAGCAGACAGCAAGTGATGCTAAGGGAAAGGCTGAGAACGATCTTGGTGAACTCAGTGATGCTCTCGAAGATGCAAAGGCTGCATATGATGAAGCAATAAAGGAATGCGGAAGTGCAGCAGATGCAGCTAAGACAGCAGAGGCTGAAGCTAAGAAAGCTCAGGATGCAGCAGATGCAGCAGAGCAGCAGGCAGGTGTAGCAGAACAGCAGGCAGCATTTACAAAGGATGTTCTTGCAGGTACAGTTGTTGAAGGAAAGTCATACAATGATCTTGCAAAGGATGCAGCTGATGCTAAAGAAAAGCAGGAGACTGCACAGAGTGAATATGATGAGAAGTATGCAGGAAAGAATCCTGTTGATTTAGAGAAGAGTAGTGATGATACAATTGAAGATCTCACGGAGGGTAACGGAATAACCGGATGGCTTGATTCAGATCTTGAAAAAGCTCAGGATATTCTTGATGAAGGTCTTGGATATGAGGATGAGTATTGGTTCTTTGGATGGCATAAAAGATGGGTTGGAAATACTCAGGAAGACCTTGATGAAGCTCAGGCAGTTGTAGATAAGTACAATGCAGCTGTTGCTGCTAAGGGTATGGCTTCAAAACTTAACGGTGCAAATGCCAATCTTGCAGATAAGGACAGCAAGGTTGCAGCAGTAGATAAGTATACATTCACTCCTGATGATACTTTCTCGTATGAGATGGATGCAACACAGCAGCAAATGTACACCGAGTTGATGAATAAGATTGCTGCAGATAAGAATGCATATAATAAGAAGGAATCAATAACAAGCGATTATAGAGAGGTCATATCTGAATCTGATGGACTATGGGATACTATAGAGAACTTCTTTAAAAAGTTAGGTATGGAATTCGAGTATCATGATGGACAAATTCGTATTTTAGGTGATGATGAAGACGGATTGCATCTTTCAATGAGTAATGAAGAGAATCTTGAAAGACTCGTTACATTGACAAGTGATAAGTGTATTGTGACTTGTAAGGACATGGACAAGCTTTCACAGTTCAGAGCTTCTGTGGCAGATGAGAAGGCTAATGCAGCAGCAGAGGCAGCCCAGACAGCAGCAGATGCAGTTAAGGGTGCAGCAGATGCAGCTAAGGCAGCAGCTGATAATGAGGCGGAAGCACTTGGCGCATATGATGATGCAAAAGAAGCTGTAGGTAATCTTGAAGATGCACTCAAGAATATCTCGGTAGATGAGAACTTTGATATTAATGATGAAGAACTTGCAGGTAAGATTGAAGAGGCAGTAGAGAAGTTACCTGATGAAATCGCTGATGAACTTGGTACTGATTTAGGCAACTTGGAGGAGATTACTCCGGAGACTCTCGAGCTTGCACTTGAAGAAGCTCAGAAGATTCTTGATGCTGCAAAGAAGGCATATGATGATGCTGCCCAAAAGGCTGCAGCAACACAAGAGAAGCTTGAAGAGGCAACACAGAATGCAAATGATGCTCAGAGCGCAGCTGATGAGGCTAAGAGACTTGCAGCAAGAATAGTTGTTCCTACACCTGATAATAATGGTGGCGATGACAACAATGATGATAACAACAATGATAACAATAATGATGGCGATAATGGAGATAATGACACAAATGTTGTTGCAATCAACACTAACGCAAATATTGTTCCGGGCACAGTAGTTGTTAACACAGTAGCTAATGCCAATACAGCAAATGCAGTAGTTAATAATGCAGACAATGTAGCACCTGAAGGCGTGGTAACGGCTGATAATACGCAAGTAATCGCAGACAATAAGACACCTCTTGCAGACGGTGATAATCTTTCAACAATTCCTGATAATGAGACACCTCAGGCTGAGGGTGTTGAAGAAGACGGATTCAACTTCTTGTGGCTCCTGTTGCTCCTTGGAGTAGCAGTAGTGGGCTTTACTGCATATAAGGTTGTATCAAACAAGAATAAGGCAGCTAACACAGAAGAATAATTGTTAGCTACAGTATTGTAAAGATATATGATATTATGAAGGAGCAGATTCTTGTTATAAGGAACCTGCTCCTTTTTAGGACTACAACAATGGCAATAACAATTTGTTGTGGTGAAAATGGAGCTATGGGAGCAGATTTAGAATTGTATACACAAATCGAACAAATTGCGACTAAAGTTCCACGAAAGAAAACGTTATAAAGGCTTGCATTGTTGTAGACAGTAGTGTATTATATCAAGTGCTGTGGCATGATAGCTATGAAGCGTGAGGTTGCTGCCGGTCGTGAGGCCAGGCAGGTTTTCCGTGGAGCGAAGGTCATGTTAGAAACTGACGACAAGTCACTGTACCAGAAAGTCTTATTTATTAAGAAACAACGTGTTAAGGTCTTACAGAGGAGTGCGGACGCAAGTTCGCTATGAAAAAGTTGAGGACACACACGGAAAAGTGTACAGTCACCGCTTGTCGTACTTATCAACAAAAGTGCGAAAAGGAGGCGACTTTTTTTATGGCAAATCAAGTTATGAGAATTACACTCAAGGCTTACGATCATCAGCTTGTTGATGCATCTGCCAAGAAAATCATCGAAACAGTTAAGAAGAACGGATCTCAGGTAAGTGGACCTGTACCGCTTCCTACTAAAAAGGAAGTAGTTACAATCCTTCGTGCCGTACATAAGTACAAGGATAGCCGTGAGCAGTTCGAGCAGAGAACTCATAAGAGACTCATCGACATCATCACACCAACACCTAAGACAGTAGATGCTCTTCAGAGACTGGAGATGCCTGCAGGTGTTTACATCGACATCAAGATGAAGAACAAGTAAATCCTACTAATTTATTAATAGTATTTTAATAGGTAGTTTTGCTCGTTAGATCAGCGCAGTGAGCAAGACAGTAACAAACAACAAACCTTCTACACTAGAATGGCCGCCCGCTAACAGCTGACAAAAGTCAGTGCTTATTGAGGAATGAAGATATGGCGACCCGCTGTAGAAAACAGGAAGGAGAAACAAAATGAAGAAAGCTATTTTAGCAACAAAGATCGGTATGACACAGATCTTCAATGAAGAAGGTGTTCTTGTACCGGTAACAGTACTTGAAGCTGGTCCGTGTGTAGTAACACAGATCAAGACAGTAGAAAATGATGGCTACTCAGCAGTTCAGGTCGGATTTGGCGACAAGAAAGAAAAGATTGTCAGCAAAGACAAATCTGGCAAGAAGGAAATCGCACACAGAAATGGTGTTAACAAGGCTGAGATGGGTCACTTCAATAAGGCCGGCGTAAGTGCAAAGAGATATGTCAGAGAGTTCAAGTTTGAGAACGCTGCAGAGTATGCACTTGCTCAGGAGATTAAGGCAGATATCTTCGCTGCAGGCGATAAGGTAGATGCAACAGCTATTTCAAAAGGTAAAGGATTCCAGGGTGCTATCAAGAGATTAGGACAGCACAGAGGACCTATGAAGCATGGTTCTAAGTTCCATCGTCATCAGGGTTCAAATGGCGCATGTTCTTCACCAAGTAGAGTATTTAAGGGCAAAGGAATGCCTGGTCATATGGGACATGTTAAGGTTACAGTTCAGAACCTCGAGGTTGTAAGAGTAGATGCTGAGAAGAATCTTCTTCTTGTAAAGGGTGCCGTACCGGGACCTAAGAAGGCACTCGTTACAATCAAAGAGACAACAAGAGCTGAGGCTTAATAGTACTGAAAGGAGGACCATTTAACGATGGCAAACGTATCTGTTTATAATATGGAAGGTAAAGAAGTTGGTACAATGGAACTTTCCGATGCGATCTTTGGTGTAGAAATTAATGAGCACCTTGTTCACATGGCCGTTGTTTCACAGCTTGCTAATAATCGTCAGGGAACACAGAAGGCTAAGACACGTTCGGAAGTATCCGGCGGTGGTAGAAAGCCTTGGAGACAGAAGGGAACAGGTCATGCAAGACAGGGTTCTACAAGATCTCCACAGTGGACAGGCGGTGGTGTTGTATTTGCACCAACACCAAGAGATTACTCTTTCAAGCTTAATAAGAAAGAGAAGAGAGCAGCTCTTAAGAGCGCACTTACAGACAAACTCAACAATGATAAGCTGATCGTAGTTGATAAGCTTGCATTTGATGAGATTAAGACAAAGAACTTCAAGAATGTTCTTGACAACCTTAAGGTTGACAGCAAGGCTCTTGTAGTTATCAATGAGAATGATGAGAAGGTTGTTCTTTCTGCAAGAAATATTCCTTCAGTAAAGACAGCTCTTACAAACACAATCAATGTATACGATGTACTGGATGCTAAGACACTTGTTCTTACACAGGACGCCGTTAAGACTATCGAGGAGGTGTACGCATAATGGCAGACGTTAAATATTATGATGTAATCCTCAAGCCGGTCGTAACAGAGAAGAGTATGGCAGGCATGGGCGAGAAGAAGTATACATTCTTGGTTCATCCGGAAGCTAACAAGTCACAGATCAAGGAAGCTGTTGAGAAGATGTTCGAAGGTACAAAAGTTGAGTCAGTCAACACAATGAACATGGATGGCAAGAAGAAGAGACGTGGCATGGCAGTCGGTAAGACAGCTAAGACTAAGAAGGCTATCGTTAAGCTTACAGCTGATAGCAAGGATATCGAGATTTTTGCAGGACTGTAAAATATAACTCGAGCATATAGGCATGGTTAAGCCTGATAACAAACAGTAAAGGAGATTAAATCATGGGAATTAAGACATATAACCCATATACACCTTCCAGACGTAACATGACTGGTTCGGATTTCTCTGAAATCACAAAGTCAACTCCTGAGAAGAGCCTTTGTACATCAGTTAAGAACAACGCTGGACGTAACAATCAGGGTAAGATTACTGTAAGACACCAGGGCGGTGCTAACAGAAGAAAATACAGAATGATCGATTTCAAGCGTAACAGCAAGGATGGAATCCCTGCAGTTGTTAAGAGCATTGAGTACGATCCAAACAGAACTGCCAATATCGCACTTATCTGCTACGCAGATGGCGAGAAGGCATACATCCTCGCTCCTGAAGGACTTCAGGTGGGTATGAAGATTATGAACGGTGCAGAAGCAGAAGTAAGAGTAGGTAACTGCCTTCCACTTACAGCTATTCCTGTAGGTACAATGATTCATAACATCGAGCTTTACCCGGGCAAGGGTGGTCAGCTTGTAAGAAGCGCAGGTAATGCTGCACAGCTTATGGCTAAAGAAGGAAAGTATGCAACACTTCGTCTTCCTTCTGGTGAGATGAGAATGGTTCCTATTGTTTGCCGTGCTACAATCGGTGTCGTAGGTAACGGAGATCATAATCTGGTTAACATTGGTAAAGCAGGACGTAAGCGTCACATGGGTATCAGACCTACAGTTCGTGGTTCGGTTATGAACCCTAACGACCATCCACACGGTGGTGGTGAAGGTAGAGCACCAATCGGACGTCCGGGTCCATGTACACCATGGGGTAAGCCGGCACTTGGTCTTAAGACACGTAAGAAGAAGAAAGCTTCTAATAAGTTGATTATTAGAAGAAAAGACGGTAGAGCTATTAAATAATAGGAGGAGACTAAAATGGCTAGATCACTTAAAAAAGGTCCATTCGCAGATGCATGCCTTCTTAAGGCTGTTGATGCTATGAACGCTTCAGGTAATAAGCAGGTTATTAAGACATGGTCACGTCGTTCAACAATCTTCCCATCATTCGTTGGACACACAATTGCTGTTCATGATGGAAGAAAGCATGTACCGGTATATGTTACTGAGGACATGGTTGGACATAAGCTCGGTGAGTTCGTTGCAACAAGAACTTACAGAGGACATGTAAAAGACGAGAAGAAGTCTAAGGCAAAATAAATTGATACAAGCCGTATAAATCTGAAAGGAGGATTTACCTAAAATGGCTAAAGGACATAGATCCCAGATAAAAAGAGAAAGAAATGCTAATAAGGATACAAGACCATCAGCTAAGTTATCTTACGCTAGAGTGTCTGTTCAGAAGGCATGTTTCGTACTTGATGCAATCAGAGGTAAGGATGTAGATACAGCACTTGCAATTCTTACATACAACCCAAGATATGCTTCAAGCATTGTTAAGAAGTTGGTTGAGTCAGCAATCGCTAACGCTGAGAACAATAACGGTATGAACCGTGAGAACCTCTACATTGCAGAGTGCTATGCAGATAAAGGACCTACAATGAAGAGAGTAAGACCTAGAGCACAGGGTAGAGCATACAGAATCGAAAAGAGAATGAGCAATATCACTGTTGTTCTTGATGAGAGATAAGGAAGGAGAACGTTATGGGACAGAAAGTTAATCCTCATGGTCTTAGAGTCGGCGTTATCAAGGATTGGGATTCCAAGTGGTATGCTGATAGCGCAGATTTTGCAGACTATCTTGTAGAAGATTACAATATCAGAAAATATCTGAAGAAGAAATTATATGCTGCCGGTGTTGCTAAGATTGAAATCGAAAGAGCATCTGACAGAGTAAAAGTTATTATCTACACAGCTAAGCCGGGTCTTGTAATCGGTAAGGGCGGTCAGGAGATCGAGGTTACTAAGAAGGAACTTGCTAAGCTTACAGATAAGAAGATTTCTGTTGATATTAAGGAAATCAAGAGACCTGACAAGGATGCACAGCTTGTTGCTGAGAACATTGCAAGTCAGCTTGAGAACCGTGTATCATTCAGAAGAGCTATGAAGTCAACAATGAGTAGAACAATGAAGACCGGTGCTTTGGGTATTAAGACAAGCGTTTCTGGTCGTCTTGGCGGAGCTGATATGGCTCGTACAGAGTTCTACAGTGAAGGTACTATTCCGCTTCAGACCTTAAGAGCAGACATTGATTATGGTTTTGCTGAGGCTGATACAACCTATGGTAAGGTTGGTGTTAAGGTTTGGATTTATAAGGGCGAGGTGCTTCCTACAAAGAACAAGGAAGAGAAGGCCCTGGAAGGGAGCGATAAGTAATGTTAATGCCAAAGAGAGTTAAGCACCGTAAACAGTTCCGTGGTAGCATGGCTGGTAAGGCGCTTAGAGGTAATACAATTTCTAATGGTGAGTTCGGTCTTGTTGCACTTGAGCCATGTTGGATCAGAGCAAATCAGATCGAGGCAGCCCGTATCGCCATGACACGTTACACAAAGCGTGGTGGTAGAGTATGGATTAAGATTTTCCCGGATAAGCCGGTAACAGTTAAGCCTCTCGGTACTCGTATGGGTTCCGGAAAAGGTGCAGTTGATCGTTGGGTAGCAGTTGTTAAGCCGGGTCGTGTAATGTTCGAAATCGGTGGCGTTTCAGAGGAAGTTGCAAGAGAAGCACTTCGTCTTGCTATGCACAAGCTCCCTGTAAAGTGTAAGATTGCTTCTAAAGCAGATTTGGAAGGCGGTGTAGCAAATGAAAACTAATAAGTATGTACAGGACTTAAACAGCAAATCAGCTACAGAACTTAACAATGAACTTGTAGCTGCTAAGAAAGAGCTGTTTAACCTTAGATTCCAAAATGCTACTAATCAGTTAGACAACACAGCTAGAATCAAAGAGGTTCGTAAGAACATCGCACGTATTCAGACAGTTATTACACAGAAGGCTGCTGAATAAGAAGTTGTTGCTAATATTAGCAGATTGGAAAGGAGATAAATCGTGGAAAGAAATCTTAGAAAAACACGTACAGGTATTGTAGTAAGCGATAAGATGGATAAGACAATCGTTGTTGCAATTAAGGATAATGTAAAGCATCCACTGTACAACAAAATCGTTAAAAGAACATACAAGTTGAAAGCACATGACGAGAACAATGATTGCCATATTGGTGATACAGTTAAAGTTATGGAGACAAGACCTTTATCTAAGGATAAGAGATGGAGACTTGTAGAAGTTGTAGAGAGAGCAAAATAATAAGAATGGGCTATTGTCCATTATTGGAAGGAGATTAAGCATGATTCAGCAGGAAAGCAGACTTAAGGTTGCTGATAACACAGGTGCTAAAGAGCTTCTTTGCATCAGAGTTATGGGTGGATCAACAAGAAGATATGCGAACATCGGTGATGTAATCGTTGCTTCGGTTAAAGATGCAACACCAGGTGGCGTTGTTAAAAAAGGTGATGTTGTTAAAGCTGTTGTTGTTCGTACAGTTAAGGGCGCACGTCGTAAGGACGGTTCTTACATTAAGTTCGACGAGAATGCTGCAGTTATCATAAAGGATGATTTGACTCCAAGAGGAACACGTATTTTTGGACCTGTAGCAAGAGAGCTTCGTGATAAGTCATTTATGAAGATCGTATCTCTTGCTCCGGAAGTATTATAGGAGGTGCAGCATGGCAACATTAAAGATTAAGAAAGGTGACACAGTTAAGGTCATTGCCGGAAAAGATAAGGATAAAGAAGGCAAAGTTATTTCTGTAGATCCTAAGAATAACAAGGTTGTAGTTGAGGGCGTTAACCTTATTAAAAAGCATACAAAGCCTTCAGTAGCCAACCAGAACGGCGGTATCATTACAATGGAAGCTCCTATCGATGCATCAAATGTAATGTATATGCACAAGGGTAAGGCTACAAGAGTCGGTTTTAAGATCGAGAAAGATAAAAAAGTTCGTTTCGCTAAGTCTACTGGCGAAGTGATCGACTAATCTAAGGAAGGAGGCATTTTTCGTGAGCAGACTTAAGGATGAATACAACGAGAGAATCGTTGGTGAATTAACAAAGAAGTTTGGATATAAGAACGCTATGCAGGTTCCAAAGCTTGATAAGATTGTTATCAACATGGGCGTTGGCGAAGCAAAAGAGAACGCAAAGATTTTGGAATCAGCAGTTAAGGATTTGGAGACAATCACAGGACAGAAGGCAATTCTTACAAAGGCTAAGAATTCAGTAGCTAACTTCAAGATTCGTGAAGGCATGCCAATCGGATGTAAGGTTACATTACGTGGCGAGAAGATGTACGAATTCCTTGATCGTCTTGTTAACCTCGCTTTACCACGTGTACGTGACTTTAGAGGTGTTAATCCTAACTCATTCGATGGAAGAGGTAACTATGCATTAGGTATCAAAGAACAGATTATCTTCCCTGAAATCGAGTACGATAAGGTTGATAAGGTAAGAGGTATGGATATTATCTTTGTTACTACTGCAAAGACTGATGAAGAGGCTAAGGAGCTGTTAACACAGTTCAACATGCCGTTTTCAAAGAACTAACCGGTGATTCATTGAAGGAGGAATAAAGATGGCAAAGACATCTATGAAGATTAAGCAGCAGCGTAAGCCTAAGTTCTCTACAAGAGAATATTCACGTTGCAAGATTTGTGGTCGTCCACATGCTTACTTGAGAAAGTACGGAATCTGCAGAGTTTGTTTCCGTGAGTTAGCATACAAGGGACAGATCCCTGGCGTTAAGAAGGCAAGTTGGTAAGAAGGAGGCATAAGCAATGACAATGAGCGATCCTATTGCAGATATGCTTACAAGAATTCGTAATGCAAATACTGCAAAACATGATACAGTAGATGTTCCATCATCAAAGATGAAGCTGGCTATTGCCGACATTCTTGTTGATGAGGGATATATCGCAAAGTATGATCTTGTTGAGGATGGTACTTTCAAGACAATTCGCATCACACTTAAGTATGGTGCAAATAAGAATGAGAAGATTATTACAGGTATTAAGAGAATTTCTAAGCCCGGTCTTCGAGTATATGCAAACAAAGAGAATCTTCCAAAGGTTCTTGGCGGACTTGGAACAGCTATTATTTCAACAAATCAAGGCGTAGTAACAGACAAGGAAGCAAGAAAGCTCGGCGTAGGCGGAGAAGTACTTGCATTTATCTGGTAGTTAAGGAGGTACGGGCATGTCACGTATAGGAAGAATGCCAATCGCCATTCCTGCTGGTGTAACAGTAAGTGTGGCAGAAAATAATAAGGTTTCCGTTAAGGGACCTAAGGGAACTCTTGAGAGAGTTCTTCCATCAGAGATGGAAATCAAAGTTGAGGGTGCTGAAATAACAGTAAGCAGACCTAACGACCTTAAGAAGATGAAGAGTCTTCATGGTCTTACAAGAACACTTATCAACAACATGATAATTGGTGTTACAGAAGGATATGAGAAGAGACTTGAGGTTAACGGTGTTGGTTACCGTGCTGCTAAGCAGGGTAAGACTCTTACACTTTCACTCGGTTATTCACATCCTGTAGAGATGACTGATCCTGAAGGTATTGAGACAGTACTTGATGGTCAGAACTTAATTATCGTTAAGGGTATTGATAAAGAGAAGGTTGGCCAATTCGCAGCTGAAATCAGAGACAAGAGAAGACCTGAGCCATACAAGGGTAAGGGTATTAAGTACGTTGATGAGACAATCAGACGTAAAGTTGGTAAGACTGGTAAAAAGTAATATAAGGAGAGTAAACAATGGTTAGTAAGAAATCAAGACAAGAAGTTCGTGTGAAGAAGCACATGAAGACACGTAACCGTTTCAGCGGTACAGCTGAGAGACCACGTCTTTCAGTATTCAGAAGTAATAATCATATGTATGCTCAAATTATTGACGACACAGTTGGCAACACTTTAGTCGCAGCATCTACTCTTGAGAAGGATGTAAAGAGCGAGCTTGAGAAAACCAATAACGTTGATGCAGCAGCATACTTAGGAACTTTGATTGCAAAGAGAGCAATTGAAAAAGGAATTAAAGAAGTAGTCTTCGATAGAGGCGGCTTTATATACCAAGGTAAGATTCAGGCATTAGCTGATGCAGCTAGAGAAGCCGGTTTGGAATTCTAGGAAAGGAAAGACAATAACATGAAACGTACTATCATAGATACAGCAAACATGGAATTAACTGAGAAGGTTGTTTCTATCAAGCGTGTAACAAAGGTTGTTAAGGGTGGTCGTAACATGCGCTTCACTGCATTGGTTGTAGTTGGAGATGGCAACGGACACGTTGGCGCCGGCCTTGGTAAGGCAACAGAAATCCCTGAGGCTATTCGTAAGGGTAAAGAAGACGCTATTAAGAACCTCGTAGAGGTTGCACTTGATGAGAACAAGTCAGTTACACATGATTATTTAGGAAAGTTTGGTTCTGCAACAGTATTACTTAAGAAGGCTCCTGAAGGTACCGGTATTATCGCCGGTGGTCCTGCTCGTAGCGTATGTGAGCTTGCAGGTATCAAGAATATCCGTACAAAATCACTTGGCTCAAACAATAAGCAGAATGTAGTACTCGCTACAATCGCAGGCCTTGCAGAGCTTAAAGATCCTGCAGAGGTTGCTAAGATGAGAGGCAAGTCTGTAGACGAGATTTTAGCATAGGAGGAATAAACAATGGCAGCAAAAAAGCAGAAGATGTTAAAAATCACATTAGTTAAGTCTCCTATCGGTGCTGTTCCAAAGAACAGAGCAACAATCGAGGCTATGGGTCTTACTAAGTTAAATAAGTCAGTTATTTTACCTGACAATGATTGTACCAAGGGCATGATTCAGAAGGTTGGATATATGCTCAAGGTAGAAGATGCAGAATAATAAGGAGGTTCGGACAATGGAATTATCTAATTTACAGCCGGCAGCCGGTTCTAAACAGAGTGATAATTTTAGAAGAGGTCGTGGACACGGTTCAGGAAACGGCAAGACAGCCGGTAAGGGCCACAAAGGTCAGAAGGCACGTTCAGGCGCACCTAGAATCGGTTTCGAAGGTGGTCAGATGCCATTATACAGACGACTTCCTAAGAGAGGATTCACAAATCGTAATTCTAAGGAAATCGTTGCAATCAATGTAAGCGAATTAGAGAGATTCAGATCAGGCTCTACAGTAACAATCGAGAAGATGATGGAAGTAGGTCTTATTAGCAATCCAAGAGATGGTGTAAAGATTCTTGGAAATGGTGAATTTACTAAGAAGCTCAATGTTAAAGCTAATGCATTCAGCGCATCAGCTAAGGAAAAGATTGAGGCACTTGGGGGAACAGTTGAGGTGATCTAATGTTTAAGACACTTAAGAATGCATTCAAGATCAAAGAGATTAGACTTAAGCTTCTTTATACATTTGCAATGTTAGTTGTGATCCGTTTAGGATCACAGCTGCCTGTTCCGGGCGTTGACAGAGGATATTTCGCAAGATGGTTCGCTGCTCAGTCCGGAGATGCATTCAATTTCTTTGATGCCTTTACCGGTGGTTCATTCTTGAACATGTCGGTATTTGCGTTGAATATTACTCCGTACATTACATCTTCTATTATTATGCAGCTCATGACAATAGCTATTCCAAAGCTTGAGGAGATGCAGAAGGAAGGCGAGGAAGGACGTAAGAAGATTGCTTCCATTACTCGTTATGTAACAGTTGGACTTGCTCTTATCGAGTCAACAGCTATGGCAATTGGATTTGGAAGAAGCGGTTTGCTGGAGAATTTCAATGCACTTAATGTAATTACAGTTATTGCTGCTCTTACAGCAGGTAGTGCAGTACTTATGTGGATCGGTGAGAGAATTACCGAGAACGGTGTTGGAAACGGTATATCAATAGTACTTACTATTAATATCATTTCACGTATTCCACAGGATATTGGTGGACTTTTTGAGCAGTTCATCAAAGGAAAAGCAATTGCAGTCGGCGTGCTTGCCGGAGTTATTATACTCGCAATCATTTTATTCATGGTTGTACTTGTAATTGTACTCAATGACGGAGAACGTAAGATTCCTGTTCAGTATGCAAAAAAAGTACAGGGACGTAAGATGGTTGGCGGACAGTCATCAAGCATTCCTCTTAAGATTAATACTGCAGGTGTTATTCCGATTATTTTTGCAAGTTCACTTATGGAATTTCCAATCATTATCTGCTCACTTTGCGGTGTAAGCGGAACCGGTGTTTGGGCTGAGATACTTAAGGGACTTAATTCAAGTAACTGGTGTAAGATTAATACACCTGTTTACTCAATCGGATTGGTTGTGTATATTGCGCTTGTAATTTTCTTTGCGTACTTCTATACATCAATTACATTCAATCCGCTTGAGGTATCTGATAATATGAAGAAGAACGGTGGATTTATTCCGGGAATCAGACCCGGTAAGCCAACAAGTGATTACCTTACAAAGATTCTTAATTACATCATTTTCATTGGTGCATGCGGTCTTACAATTGTAGGTGTACTTCCTTTCTTATTTAACGGATTGTTCAATGCAAGCGTTTCATTCGGCGGAACATCACTTATCATTATTGTCAGTGTTATCTTGGAGACAATCAAACAGGTTGAATCTCAGATGCTTGTAAGAAATTACAAGGGATTTTTGAATGATTAATATTGTATATTCTCAGGCGGCATAGTTCGCCTGGGAACATAAATATTGTAGGACAAGTCGATTATCGCCTTGTCCGTTAGTACGTATTTTAAGCTTTTTGTAAAAAGTGGTATTTAAGTGATATTTAGGAGAATATGATGAAGATTATTATGTTAGGTGCGCCGGGTGCAGGTAAGGGTACTCAGGCCAAAATGATTGCAGAAAAATACAGCATTCCTCATGTTTCTACAGGAGACATCTTCAGAGCAAATATCAAGAATGGTACTGAGCTCGGAATGGAAGCTAAGAGATATATGGATGAGGGACAGCTTGTTCCCGATGAACTTACAGTTAAGATTCTTCTTGACAGAGTAGCTCAGGATGATTGCAAGAACGGATATGTTCTTGATGGTTTTCCACGTACTATTCCTCAGGCACAGGTGCTTGATGAGGCACTTACAAAACTTGGTGAGAGCGTTGATTACGCTATTGATGTTAATGTTCCTGATGAGAACATTGTTAAGCGTATGGGTGGACGTAGAGCATGTGTGACATGCGGAGCTACATATCATATTGAACATGTACCACCGAAGAAGGAAGGCGTATGCGACAAGTGTGGCAGCGAACTTATTCTTCGTGATGATGATAAGCCTGAGACAGTTAAGAAGCGTCTTTCAGTATATCATGCTCAGACACAGCCACTTATTGAGTACTATACAAATAAGGGCATTCTTAAGACAGTAGACGGAACAGTAGACATGATGGATGTATTTGCTTCCATCGTGGAGATATTGGGTTAATCTCGGAGGCACTTCGTTATGGCAATTACGATTAAGTCGGACAGAGAAATCGAACTGATGCGTGAATCCTGCAAGATACTTGCCAAAGTTCATGACCAGCTGGGCGAATCTATTGAACCGGGTATGTCAACTCTTGATATTGACAGACTGGGCGAAAAATTAATAAGAAGCTACGGATGTGTGCCAAACTTCCTTGATTATAACGGATATCCGGCAAGTATATGTGTATCTGTTAATGAAGAAGTAGTGCATGGAATACCAAGTAAACATAGAATTATCCATGAAGGTGATATTGTAAGTCTCGATGCGGGACTTATATATAAAGGATATCATTCTGATGCCGCCAGAACTTATGCGGTCGGTAAAGTATCTGAGGATGTTCAGAAACTTATGGATGTTACAAAGCAGGCCTTTTTTGAAGGAGTGAAGATGGCTAAGGCCGGTAATCACTTATTCGATATATCGAATGCAATTGACGAATATGTCAGCGGATTCGGTTACGGAATTGTAAGAGAGCTTGTTGGTCACGGTATCGGAACTCATCTGCATGAGGATCCGCAGATTCCGAACTTCCGTCAAAACAGAAGAGGACCAAAGCTTCAGCCGGGTATGACGCTTGCTATTGAGCCTATGATTAACATGGGTCGAGCAGATGTTGAATGGTTGGATGATGACTGGACAGTTGTAGCGCAGGATGGTTTGCCGTCGGCACATTATGAGAATACAGTGCTTATTACAGATGGCGAGCCTGAAATATTAACGTTGTTATAATATATAGAAGATACCGCATTATTAAGGAGATATCAGATGTCAAAAAGTGATGTAATTGAAATCGAAGGAACAGTAGTAGAGAAGCTTCCGAACACAATGTTCAAAGTTGAGCTTGAGAACGGACATGTTGTACTTGCTCATATCAGTGGTAAGCTTAGACAGAATTTCATCAGAATTCTTCCGGGTGACAAAGTTACCCTTGAGATGAGTCCATACGATTTATCAAAAGGAAGAATTGTTTGGAGAGATAAATAAAAAAGTTATTGCAAAGCTAAAATGCTTCTGCTATAATGTTAAACGGTCGCTTTGGGATTGTATGCCCAAATGTGGCCTATTCACACATAAGGAAAGGAGGATCTAAAATGAAGGTTAGATCATCAGTAAAGCCGATTTGTGAAAAGTGCAAAGTTATTAAGAGAAAGGGATCAATCAGAATTATCTGTGAGAATCCAAAGCACAAGCAGAGACAGGGTTGATTAATACCCAATCTCACATTATTTTTGTTATAAAGATATGATTATAGATCCGTAGGGCCTACGGAACATACATATTGATACCGAGAATAATGTTACACAGTATCGGAAAGGTCGGTTATGCCGACTGGGTGGATTACATTCACCCCAATCAATTAGTATCGCACATTGTAGATGTGCAGAAAGAAGGAGAAAAATATGGCTCGTATTGCAGGTGTAGACTTACCAAGAGACAAGAGAGTTGAGATCGGACTCACATATATCTATGGTATTGGTCGTGTAAGCGCAACAAAGATTCTTGAGAAGGCAAAGGTTAATCCTGACACTCGTGTCAGAGACCTTACAGATGATGAAGTAAAAGTACTCGGTGAGATTATCGCTGATGAGTATCTTGTAGAAGGTGATCTTCGTAGAGATGTAGCTCTTAACATTAAGAGACTTCAGGAGATCGGATGCTACAGAGGAATTCGTCATAGACGTTCACTTCCTTGCCGTGGTCAGAAGACTAAGACAAACGCAAGAACATGTAAGGGTCCTAAGCGTACAGTAGCTAACAAGAAGAAGTAATTAATTAGTAAGTAAGATTTTCTTACTGTCAGGAGCATTAGCTCCTCTACACATATGTGTAGGTTCAATAGGAAGAAAGAGGTAATAGAAATGGCTAAAGCAGCAAAGAGAGTAACAAAGAGACACATTAAGAAGAACGTTGAGCATGGTCAGGCACATATCCAGGCAAGCTTCAACAACACAATCGTAACACTTACAGATGATCAGGGTAATGCACTTAGCTGGGCATCAGCAGGTGGTCTTGGATTCAGAGGATCTAAGAAGTCTACACCTTATGCAGCTCAGATGGCTGCAGAGACAGCTACAAAGGCAGCTCTTGTTCATGGTCTTAAGAAGGTAGATGTATTCGTAAAGGGACCGGGTTCAGGACGTGAAGCAGCTATCAGAGCTTTACAGGCAACAGGTCTTCAGGTTGAGTCAATCTGTGATGTAACACCTGTACCTCATAACGGATGTCGTCCTCCTAAGCGTCGTCGTGTATAATTGAAAACGTGTAGCGTTTTCGTGTAATTCGCTCCAAGCGCGGAGCGAGTTAACATTAGGAATCAGGTAACTATTAACGTTGGAATGAAGGCAGATTATTCTGTTGTAAACAACAAATTTAAAGGAGAATAAAAATGGCAGTAAATCGTACACCAGTGCTCAAGAGATGTAGATCACTTGATCTTGATCCTACATTCCTTGGCTATGACAAGAAGTCAAACAGAACAAAGATTCATGGTAACAAGAAGATGAGTGAATATGGTCTTCAGTTACGTGAGAAGCAGAAAGCAAAGTTTATTTACGGCGTACTTGAGAAGCCTTTCCGTAATTACTATGAGAAGGCTGATAGAATGAAGGGTATGACCGGTGAGAACCTTATGGTTATCCTTGAGTCAAGACTTGATTCAATCGTTTTCAGAATGGGATTTGCAAGAACTCGTAGAGAGGCAAGACAGATCGTTGATCACAAGCATATCCTTGTAAACGGCAAGCAGGTTAATGTTCCTTCATATCTGTGTAAAGCAGGTGATGTTATTGAAGTTAGAGAGAAGTCTAAGTCACTTCAGAGATATAAGGATATCGTAGAAGTAACAGGTGGTAGACTTGTTCCTGAGTGGATGGATTCAGACCTTACAAGCCTTAAGGGAACTGTAAAGAATCTTCCTACTCGTGAAATGATTGATGTACCTGTAGACGAGATGCTTATCGTCGAGTTGTATTCTAAGTAAGATTATTAATATTCATTTTCATGAAGGAGGGTGCCAAAAGTGTTTGATTTTGAAAGACCAAATATCGAGATCACTGAGATGTCAGAAGATAAGAAGTATGGTAAGTTCGTAGTAGAGCCTCTTGAGAGAGGTTATGGTATTACACTTGGCAATTCACTTAGAAGAATTATGCTTTCATCTCTTCCGGGCGCAGCAGTAAGCCAGGTTAAGATTGAAGGTGTATTACATGAGTTCAGTTCTATTCCGGGAGTTAAGGAAGATGTAACTGAGATTATCATGAACATCAAGAGCCTTGCTATTAAGAATAACTCTGAGACAAACGAGCCTAAGGTAGCAATTATTGATTTCGAGGGCGACGGAGTTGTTAAGGCTTCTGATATTCGTACAGATTCAGATATTGAGATTATGAATCCTAATCAGGTTATCGCTACACTCAGCGGTGGTAAGCTGTATATGGAACTCACAATTACAAAGGGTAGAGGATATGTAAGTTCTGATAAGAACAAGAATGCAGATCTTCCTATCGGTGTTATCGCAATTGATTCTATCTACACACCTGTAGAGAGAGTTAACGTTACAGTTGAGAATACACGTGTTGGCCAGATTACTGATTTTGACAAGCTTACACTTGATGTTTCAACTAACGGAACACTTCAACCTGATGAGGCAGTTAGCCTTGCAGCTAAGGTGCTCAGCGAGCATTTGAGCCTGTTCATTGATTTGTCAGAGGCAGGCGACAATCTTCAGGTACTCGCTACAAAAGAGTCAGATGCTAATGAGAAGACACTTCTTGTTATGAGCATTGATGAGCTTGAGTTGTCTGTTCGTTCATACAACTGTTTAAAACGTGCAGGTATCAACACAGTTCAGGAACTTGTAGCTAAGACACCTGATGAGATGATGAAGGTTCGTAACCTTGGTAAGAAGTCTCTTGATGAGGTACTTGCTAAGCTTAAGGATCTCGGACTTGAACTTAGTCCTGAAGAAGATAACTAATTGTAACTTACGAACATAGTAAATCCGATGTGTATATGTTCGCATCTAAAGCCAACATTCGATAAGTCCAATGGCGCGAATGTAAAGAAAAGGAGTAAATTATGGCAAAGTATAGAAAGTTAAGCAGAACATCAGACCAGAGAAGAGCATTACTTAAGAATCAGGTAACAGCACTTCTTTACAATGGCAAAATCGTTACAACTGAAGCTAAGGCTAAGGAAGTACAGAAGATTGCTGAGGGTATCATTGCTCTTGCTGTAAAGGAGAAGGATAACTTCGAGACTGTTACAGTTAAGGCAAAGGTTGCTCGTAAGGATAAAGATGGCAAGAGAGTTAAGGAAGAGCAGAACGGCAAGAAAGTAACTGTATATGATACAGTTGATAAGGAAATTAAGAAAGATATGCCTTCAAGACTTCATGCTCGTAGACAGATGCTTAAGACTCTCGTTCCTGTTACAGCAGTTCCTACAGATGCAGCAGGAAAGAAGAAGAACACTGTATCAGTAGATATGGTTGCTAAGATCTTCGATGAAATCGCACCTAAGTATGCAACACGTAACGGTGGTTATACACGTATCGTTAAGATTGGTCAGCGTAAGGGTGACGGAGCTATGGAAGTTCTTCTTGAGCTTGTATAATTTAAGATTTATCGGATAATCCATTTTTTGAGATTTTTCCAAAGTTTATGAGGGGCAGTCGCGTGACTGCTCCTTTTTTGTACAATAATCTTCTCATACTTGAAAGATGTGCCTACTTTTGCTAACATTAACGTAATTACAATAAACATAACAAATTGTGTTTGTGAGAGGGCAATTGGATATGAAAAGAAGAATAAGTATACTGTTATCAATGGTGCTTGCCGTAATATTGGTTATGGGAATGGGCATGAGTACTTATGCCATGCATTATACAGATACTGTTGATCAAACAGTATTGAATGTAGGTGATACTTTTGCTCCGGGGACGTCTGTTATCGGGGTTACGCCCAATCATAGAGTAATAATCAGAAATTCATCTGAGGACAGCAAGTGTATAATGGAAAGTAACTTCGTATTTGCATCATCTTACAATGGTGATAATGGAGATTTTTCATTAGAGGATGGTCAAGTATGGGGCGTGTATGGAAAAACGTGGCCGGCGACTGAAGATATTGTTATTCATGTAAAACCGGTGGCTGCTCCACATATTCATTCGTTCGAAAGCTCGTGGACAACAAATGCCGAATATCATTGGCATGCATGTACTGCAACCGGAGCAACGGATTCATGTAAAACAGCCGGTGGTGCTGCGTATGGAGCTCATACATGGAATGCTTCAACCGGATGTTGCTCAACTTGCGCGTATGCATGTAATCATAACGGATTAACGACGGGTGTGTGCCCTACTTGCGGATATTCATTGGGATATACAATAACTGTAAGTTCTGCCGGTAATGGTTCGGCGTCAGCAAGTAAAACCAATGCACACCAAGGCGATACTATCACTTTAAGAGCTGTACCAGATAGTGGCTATGAATTGGATAGATGGGAAAGTAGTGATGTTACCATTAGAAATAACAGCTTTGAAATGCCTGCTAAGGCAGTGTCTATTGTAGCTTATTTTAAGCTGAGTTCGGCGCCTGACCCTACACCGTCACCAAGCCCTACACCATCACCGGAACCTGAGATTGAGGATGTGGTTGAAGAGGTTAAGTCGGAGCACGAGCAGGAATCCAATGATGGCACAGAACAGGAAGCGATTAAGAATACGTTTGACATAGTACAAAATGATAAAACAGATATAGATGGCGCAGCAGAAAGTCTGGTGCCATCACAGACTTACAATTTATCTTCATATGTTACTTCAGCGGGAATGGTTCGAGGTCTTGAAAGCATAATTGTTAAGAACAATACTCAAATAGGAAATGCAAATACCAATCATTTGAATACTTCTAGGCAGGTAAGCTTTTATACAGGAAAGCCTATGACATTCAATAAAGCTATCGCTGAGGTAATATGCAGCAGTAAAGCTGACGTGGTTTACTATTTCAAATATAAAGGACACTTGTATAAAGTAACGATTCCGAGAGGAACTAATCCTACTTTGATACTTGAAGAATGTAATTATGCAGGTCCTCTGTATGTAGGTAAAGTATTAGGTACTGCGGTACTAATAAAATAGTGATGTTGGTGCAATAAGGCATCGGGAAAATTGTTTTCCCGATGCCTTTTATTGTGGCCGTTGCCGGGAATGGCGAAAAGTGAAATCCCGGCAACAGAAAGGGAGGGAAGCAGGCGAAAAGGGCCGAAAGCAAGCGCGAAGCACGCGTTGTTGTAATGAATAGAGGATTTTAGTATAATAAATAAGTTATGGAATTGATTAAGACAAAAGATTGTGTATATGAATATGTGAAACATGATGCGGATGGTAATGAATGCGGCAAGGTTAGGGCTGTTGATGGCGTAAGCCTTGATGTTGAACAAGGGGATTTTATTGCCATTTTGGGCGCAAACGGTTCAGGAAAATCGACTTTTGCAAAGCATTTGAATGCAATACTTGTGCCTAACGAGGGTAGTGTATATGTGGATGGCAAACTCACTTCCGATCCCGATAATGTATGGGATGTAAGACAGTGTACCGGTATGGTGTTTCAAAATCCGGACAATCAGATAATAGGTCAGCTTGTGGAAGAGGATGTTGGCTTTGGACCGGAGAATCTTTGCGTTCCGACTAATGAAATATGGCAGCGTGTTGAAGAAAGCCTTAAAGCGGTAGGTATGTATGCATACAGAAAGAAATCACCTGCTAAGTTGTCCGGCGGTCAAAAACAGCGAGTATCGATTGCAGGTGTACTTGCGATGCATCCGAAGTGTATAGTGCTGGATGAACCGACTGCAATGTTGGATCCAAAGGGAAGAAAAGAAGTAATTAGAGCTGCCCGTGCACTGAATGATGTTGAAAATATCAGCATAATATTGATAACACATTACATGGAAGAAGTAATATATGCCAATAAGGTGTTTATTATAGACAACGGCAAAGTGGTGATGCAAGGAACTCCAAAGGAAATATTTGCGAGAGTGGATGAATTAAAACAGGTTGGTTTGGAAGTTCCGCAGGTGACATTACTTGCGCATGAATTGAAGTCACGAGGGCTGAATATTGCCGATGCCGTACTGACTGAAGCAGAATTAATTGAGGAATTGAAAAAATGCTCGAATTTGTAGATGTTGAATATTACTATGATTCGGATATGCCCGGTGCCACACCTGCTCTGAGGGATATCAATCTCAAAATTGAAGATGGTGAATTCGTAGGTATAATAGGGCATACCGGTTCGGGGAAGTCAACGCTTGTGCAACATATGAATGGCTTGCTTAATCCAACCAAGGGAAAGTATATCTATGACGGAACGGTGATTGATGCAAAAAGCGGGAACTTGAAGGAATTGAGAGCTAAAGTCGGTCTTGTTTTCCAATATCCGGAGCATCAGTTATTCGAAGCAACTGTACTTGAAGATGTTTGCTTTGGTCCTAAGAATATGGGACTTACTGATGACGAGTGTAAGAAAAGAGCTGTTGAAGCACTTGATAAGGTAGGCGTGGATGCAAAGTATTATGATGCATCACCTTTTGAATTGTCAGGTGGTCAAAAAAGACGTGTGGCGATAGCCGGAGTGTTGGCAATGAGTCCGAGGGTGCTGGTGCTTGATGAACCTACAGCAGGATTGGACCCTGAGGGAAGGCATGATTTGTTGAATATGCTCAAGACGCTCAATGATGAAGGCATGACAATTGTGCTGGTAAGTCACAGTATGGATGATGTGGCAAAATATGCGCGCAGACTTGTTGTAATCGATAATGCATATATCGCTTTTGACGGAACGCCTACAGAGGTATTTTCACATAAGAGCGAGCTTGTGAACATGGGGCTGAATGTGCCTCAGATAACAGGGATTATGCAGTCGTTAAAAAGTAACGGCTTTGATGTGGATGATACACTTTTTGATGTAGATGCTGCAGCCGAATCAATAATGAAATGCTTGGATAGGAAATAGAATGTTAAGAGATATTACATTAGGACAATACTATCCTGCGGATTCGTTGTTACATAAGCTGGATCCGAGGGTGAAAATTGTTGGGACAATTATATATATCGCTATCCTTTTTGTTGCAGACAACGTATGGGGATATCTACTGGCAGCAATGGCACTTGGAGTGATGATTGTTATGTCTAAGGTGCCGGTACGTTTTATCTTCAAAGGTATGAGAGCAATTATATTTTTGCTTATGATAACGGTAGTGTTTAATGTGTTTTTGACGCCGGGTAGGGTGCTGTTTCAGTGGAAGGCAATTAAGATAACTTATGAAGGCCTGTTGATAGCCGGTACAATGGCAATCAGGCTTATATTCTTGATTGTCGGAACAAGTATTATGACATTAACCACGACCCCTAATCAATTAACAGATGCACTCGAAGCACTTATGTCGCCGTTTAAAAAAATAAAATTGCCGGTTCATGAAGTGGCAATGATGATGTCGATAGCATTGAGATTTATTCCTATTTTGATGGAAGAAACCGACAAGATAATGAAGGCTCAGATGGCAAGAGGTGCAGGATTTGACAGCAAACGACTTACGGACAGAGCAAAAAGCCTGATTCCGTTGCTTGTACCATTGTTTGTTTCGGCTTTCAGACGAGCCAATGATTTGGCTATGGCTATGGAAGCAAGATGCTACAGAGGCGGTGAGAGAACCAGAATGAAACCGTTGCAGTATTGTAGCAGAGACTATATGAGTTATGCTGTGTTGTGGATTGTTCTTATAGGGGCAATTGTGATTAGGGTATTGTTGCCTGCAATGGTATAGACAGAGGTGAATATGGACAGAAAAAAGATGGCAAAATACGGGATTTTGCTACTTACAATAGTTGTGGGATTTGCTTTTTTGACACATCTGTTAAAAGGTGGAGAAACATTGGATGAATATGCACTTGCTCATCCCGATGAACAGATTGAGACGACATCTGACGAGACATCTAAAGAGGAATCCGACGAATCTCAGGCATCCATTATGGCTGAAGAGACAACTTCACAGGATACGGATGAGTCTGCGGCGAATGAGACAAAGGAAACGAATGAGGAGTATACTGAAGCCTATGTTGAGAAGTATGCAGTGTCATTAGAGGATGCTGTAGTGTATGAATCGGGCTTCTTTTATGGAGCAATTCCGCAGATAGTAAAAGATAAGATGAAGGGTGTATCATATCCGCTTGATATTGATGAGACGAAGATATGCTATGATGATTTGAGATATGTATCTGTTTTGTATAAGGATTTTGAAGGTAATACGTGTACAGGCGAATTAATCTGCAATAAGGCGATTGCCGATGATATGGTTGAGGTGTTTAGCGAACTGTATAAGGCTGATTACAGAATAGATAAGATGCGTTTGATTGATGAATATGATGCTGATGATACTGCATCTATGAGCGATGATAATACAAGCTGTTTTTGCTATCGTGTTGTGGACGGAACTGCAAAACTTTCCAAGCATGCATATGGCTTGGCGATAGATATTAATCCGTTTTATAATCCGTATGTAGAGTATAAACAAGGGGGAGATGATTATATTTCACCTGCCGGAAGCGAACAGTATGCCGACAGAAATAACAATTTCCCTTATAAAATTGATGAGAATGATCTGGCATATAAGTTGTTTACTCAAAAAGGTTATACTTGGGGCGGCAACTGGAACAGTTGTAAAGATTATCAACATTTTCAAAAGAGTTTAGATTGAGTGCAAGCGGAAAGACGTGATGGATAAATTGCGAAGAATAATGCTTATAGTTGCATACGATGGCACGGCATATCATGGTTGGCAGGTGCAGGATAACGGTGAAACTATAGAAGGAGAACTGAATAAGGCACTTCATGCTCTCACGGGAGAAGAGATTGCGGTAATCGGTGCCAGCAGAACGGATGCCGGAGTGCACGGATTGTGTAATCGAGCAGTGTTCGACACGGAGGCTACAATACCTGCGGAGCGATTCGCAGATGCAATTAATACATTTTTGCCGGAAGATATCAGGGTGCGTGAGTCGATGGAAGTGGATGCTGATTTTCATCCGAGAAAATGCGCAACACATAAAACTTATGAATATCGTATAGATTGTGAGAAGATAGCCAATCCGCTGATGGCAAGGTATGCATGGCATGTTAAAGGACCGCTTGATGTAGATAAGATGAAGATGGCGGCACAGGTTCTTGTCGGAGAACATGATTTCACTTCGTTTTGCTCGGTTAACGGTGTGACGCTTACCAATGTAAGAACTGTTTACAACGTTGATATTATAGAAGAGAAAGAACACATTATTGTAGTGAGAATAACGGGTAACGGCTTTTTGTATAATATGGTACGAATAATTGTCGGAACGTTGGTGCAGGTAGGTATGGGCAGAATTGATTGCGCGAGGATGCGGGATATCCTTGAGGCATGCGACAGAACAAAGGCCGGAATGACCGCACCGGCAAACGGATTGACTCTTGTAAAGATTGAAGATGTTTAATAAGAGGACGATAGCGCCAAATATAGTTAGCAAAATGATGAAAAGGCGCTGTGAAAATAGAAAAAGTAATTGACACACGTGGTAGCGTGTCGTATAATACATCAGTGTGGTTTGGTGCGAGTACACTTTCGCTAGCCCCGAAAGTCGCATTTTTACTGCATTTGTTCGTTGTCAGATGGAAGGCAACGATAGAGATTTGGCAATGCCGGTGGGATGGCGAACCAGATCTTTGATTTGATAATCGTTAGCCCCGATTAGAGAATCGCATTTGTGTTAGTTAATTTATTATGGAGGAAATACTATGAAGACATTTATGGCTAGTCCAGCTACAATTGATAGAAAATGGTATGTAGTAGATGCAACAGGTATGACACTTGGTCGTCTTGCTTCAGAGGTAGCTAAGGTTCTCAGAGGTAAGAATAAGCCTATTTTTACACCACATATCGATACAGGTGATTATGTAATCGTAATCAACGCAGAGAAGGTTACTGTAACAGGTAAGAAGCTTGATCAGAAGGTATATTATCATCATTCTGATTATGTAGGCGGTATGAAGGAAGCTACTCTTAGAGAGAAGCTTGCTAAGAAGCCTGAAGAGGTTGTTGAGCTTGCAGTTAAGGGCATGCTTCCAAAGGGACCTCTCGGAAGAGAAATGTATAAGAAGTTATTCGTTTACGCAGGACCGGAGCACAAGCATGCAGCTCAGAAGCCTGAAGTATTAACATTCTAATTAAGATTTGAAAGGAGATATCGACATGGCTAAGAAAGCAGCTCAGTATTATGGAACCGGTAGAAGAAAGAGTTCAATTGCCAGAGTTTATCTTGTACCTGGTAAGGGAAATATTACAATTAACAACAGAAGTATTGATGAGTACTTCGGACTTGAGACACTCAAGGTTATCGTTCGTCAGCCACTTACAGCAACAGAGACAGCTGATAAGTATGATGTAAAGGTTAACGTTAAGGGTGGCGGATACACAGGTCAGGCAGGTGCCATCAGACATGGTATCGCACGTGCACTTCTTCAGGTTGATGAAGAGTTCAGACCTACTCTTAAGAAAGCAGGTTACCTCACAAGAGATCCTCGTATGAAGGAAAGAAAGAAGTACGGCTTGAAAGCAGCTCGTCGTGCACCACAGTTCTCAAAGAGATAATCAAAAGAGAATATCAAAGAGTTTACAAACCTCGGAAATCCAGTGTTTCCGGGGTTTTTCTTTATATATGAATTGTGATAGAAAGTAGTG
>JAGHVF010000069.1 GCA_018064425.1 Candidatus Colinaster equi
GCTTAATGTTCTCAATGTCCTGAAAAAGCACATTTTTCAGAAAAAGGTATTGGTCATCGATTCCATATGTATCAGCCATATATGATTTCAGTTTTTTGGGAAGAGATAATCTGATCTTCCCTTCTTCTTTCAGGTGCATGATCCCATTCTGCATGTATGTAATGCAAGTCCCTTCCTGTTTAAACCGTGGTGGTTTTGGATTCTCGATCCCTCCGCTTTTTACAAGCGCATAGAATGACTTCCACGCTTTGTCCAGCTGCCTGCATACTTCCTGGGCTGTCTGGGAAGGCAGGGATCTATACCACAGGTCTCCTTTGTGATGCGATTTCTGATAATACCAGTCCGGGTACTTCTCCAGTCCAAGCTCCTGATAGTGCAGTCTTTCATAGTTGCAGATATTCCAGAGCTTATACGCCGCATAACACATATGTCCAATGATATTAACTTCATCTGCCCGTAATCTGATCGATGTCTTATGTGACAGCAGCATTCTTCTTCCTCCTTCCTGTCCTAGTATGATTTACTCTGATGCTCGATATATCTGCGTATATTCTCCTCCGACACGGACCCGATTGTCTCCACATAGTAAGAATGGTTCCATAACTGGCCTTTCCAGAGTTTTGTCCGGATCTGCGGATACTGTTCAAATAGTTTTCTGCCTGTAATGCCTTTCAGATATTTCACAATATCTGTTATGGAAAGCTTGGGCGGTCCTGATACAAAACAATGAATATGATCGCCTTCTCCCACCTCAAAAAGGTGTACCGTAAACCCTTTATCCTCAGCGATCTGCTGTACCAGTTCTTTCAGATACGTCTCTATCTCAGAAGTCAGAATCCTTCTGCGATATTTCACAGACCACACCACATGGTAATTGATATTATATACGCAAGTCCTTGAATGTATTAGATTTTCTTTCATACATATAGTATAGCATATTCACAGTAATACGTCAATCAAAATCGAATATATGTTCGTTTTTTCTTATAAAATCGCCCGTTTACATGTAATATTAATAGATAAACAAAACCGCATTGATCTACTTTTTACATGTTAACGGGCGTGACGCTTTCATCTCGGCACTTGAAGAACCGAGGATTCCCGCTTGTTATCCTAATTCGGATTTCTCACTTGATTTAATCTATCGAGCAATTCATTTTCTTTTATAATGGCAATCCCTTGCATCTCATCGCCTAGTACAATAAGATTATCGCCCGCCTTGATATTAAATATCTTGCGCGCTTTTGCCGGAATTACAATTTGACCTTTATCGCCCACTTTTACCATACCAAACGCATGCTTGCCTTTAGGCGGAACACTGTATCCGCAACTGCCCGCAGCATACTTATCGTATGATATCAAATCATCCATTGATACGCCAAAAACATCCGAAATCATTTTGCACTTCTCAATATCAGGCAATGACTCTCCTGTCTCATACTTAGATACTGTTTGTCTGGTAACACCTATTTTCTCAGCCAATTCTTCCTGCGAATAGTTATTCAATTTTCGTAAATCTATCAAATTATCTGCAAAACTCATGCTTTCTTTTCCTTCTTAAGACCAAGCAGTGCCCATCTAATAAACGGTATTCTGCTTAATATTTCATACAAAAGGTACGCCCCTGCAAATCCCGCGATTCCTGTCAATATATACATAAGTATCGGCGGAAGGTTAGGTATGTATTTCTTCATATAATATCCCGCCATTATTAACGGCAAATAATGACATACATATAATCCCCAACTCTTCTTGCACATCCACATTGTAAATGTATTAGACTTATTACCCCACTTTTTCATAAATGCCAGTATCGCCAATGTTGCAATCCAAGCATATACATTACAAAGCAGTGTATTCAAAACAATATAATCGCTATACGGCTGTCCTCTGTATATGATTACAAAGGCAACGCACAGTCCTATGGCGGCTATTACCAGATAAACCCACCATTTTGACAATCTCTCCATAACTTCATCATGCGACAGCATGAAATATCCGACAAAAAATCCCACTCCATAAATTCCAAATCGATACACTACAATAGGAAGATTAAGAACCTGTGCAGAGCCATAGATTAGCACGGTAAGTAGCAGCAATACCACAATATTTGTCTTCGCACCAAGATTATATAGCCTGTCTTTATCAATCTTTCTGACAAGCACGAGCAACCAACTAAATATCCACAACATCTGAATAAACCACAATGGGCCACTTCCGCTAAAACACATTATCAGAAAAACAATCGCTTTCGGCACTTCACCCATTGTTTCAAATGCTCCACCGACCAACATATTGTAGTATCCGAGCACCCAGCCGCCCACGAACAATCCTATGGTAGACGGAACAAGATATCTTGTAGTTCTTGCCTTCAAAAATGCCTTGTCTGTACGTTTATTCAAATCATATCTGGCCGACATGCCGGATACAACAAACAATAGCAGCATAAACCACGGATAAACGATATACTGATACACATCCTGCGGCTGCTTATCGCTAAACGGTCCTAATACAGGATATGATGTTACCCCGTTAAATGCATAAATAACATGGTAAATAACAACAAGTACTACGGTAATCCATTTGATATTATCCAGGTAAGTTTTTCGCATACTTTTACCACCTTTCGCACATGTTTTTAACATTTTCTTCATTGTAAAACAATGTAAAATTTATATCTACCAACCATTATTTACATATTTGTAAGCTGTTTGTTAACAACAGTTGCATTTTCCATATTATAAACATACGTCAGATAAATCATTTCTTACCAATGTAATCCGAATAACTCATTCCGGTATATTTCTTAAAACATCTTCCAAAATAGTTTGGATCCGGTATACCTACCGCAACCGAAGTCTGGAACATTTTCACATTCGCCTGCGCCATCTTAATGGCTCTTTCCATTCGACACTCATTAAGATATTCCAAAAATCCCTTTCCTATTTCCTGCTTGAACTTTCTGCTAAGGTAACTTGCACTAAATCCGAACTCCTGCGCAACCGAAGTTAAGTTAAGAGTCGAATCCATATAATGCTCCTGAAGATATTTTCGCACCTGATCCATGGAATTGGACTCCGCTTCCATTACCTCTTCCACAAAAACAGGCTTCGTCTCATCCAACTTCGTCTTAAGCCTTGAAAGCGTCTGCATAACTTCATTACGAACAACCGGCTTCAGCAAATAGTCAAAAACAGGCAAGCCTATACATTTTCTTGCATATTCGAATTCATCAAATGCCGTCATAATTATCATTGTAAGTTTCGGATATCTGCGCGACGCGAATTCCGCAAATTCTATTCCATTCATAAACGGCATAAAAATATCCACAAAAGCAATATCCGGATTAATATCGTCAATAATATTGATTGCTTCGATACCCGAGCCGGCCTCTCCTACAACCTCCATACCAACTTCTTCCCAATTGATAGTTGCTTTTAATAAGTTCCTTATAGATGGTTCGTCGTCAATAAGCATTACTCTGTACATGCTTTCCTCCTAAATTTTTCGACATCTTTCTTCTGTATCTGTTATTTAATATTGTTCCTCTATTGGCAAAATGAGCTCAATTTGTGTATATTCCCCTATTTCACTTGTGATTTTAACCGAATCAAATCTATTGCCATACTGTCGTATTCTCTCGATTGTTCCGATAAGTCCAAAGCTTCCTGTGTCATTCGCATCCGCTTTCTTGGTAGGGGAACCGGCATTTAAGAGCTTCTCAATCTGTTCATCGCTCATTCCGACACCATTATCATACACAATAATATGTATATTCCCATCTTCGGAATAACTCTTTATTACTATTTTTCCCTCTTCACCCTTAGGTCTAATTCCATGATATATGGAATTCTCTACCAAAGGCTGCAATATCAGCTTGGGAATTTTAATATCAAGCGTCTCCTCGGCAACTTCATATTCGTCATTTAAGATATCTCCGTATCGAAGTCTTTGAAGAGATAAATAATCCTTAATAATCGTTATCTCTCTTTTAAAGGATATTGTCCTGCTACCTTTGCTTAGGAAATTCCTGTAAAAGCTACCCAATGTCTCAAGAGCATCATGAACATTACTTGCACCTGCTTCTACCGCAAGATAACTGATTGTCTCAAGTGAATTATAAAGAAAATGCGGTTTAATCTGTTCATATAGAACACTCATTTCCGCTTTCTGCTGCGCCTTTTCTTTCTCAATCAATTCAGATATCATTTCATTCAAATGGCCAATCATGCTGTTATAACTGTCAGCCAACTGACCTATTTCATCGTTCGATATCTCTACATCAAGTTTTTCCAGGAATCCGGATTGCTTAGCCTTTTCTATAGACTCGGACAATTCCACTATTGGCTTTGCAAGATTTCTGTCCATAAATGCGGTAACAAGGAACGACAGTACAAAAAATGCTATAAGAAGAAGCAGCATTACAAGTATGGTTTCTACAGGAATGGCATTCCTTGTCTCAACACTTGACGAACAAATGACAACCAGAGGAAGATCATCTATAAAAGAAGTAGATACCATCTCATGCGTCACACCGTGACGGACCATTCTATGCGTTATCACATCCTTGGGTAAATCAGCGCTGTAATACTCGGCAAGCTCTGCATTCCCCACAAGGTAATTACCATCCAGATCAGTTATACATATATACTGTGTACCCTGCTCTTTTACTATCTTTGCAAGCACTTCCGTAGATATATTCATGAGCAAAATTCCCTTCAAATCCTGGGAATTAATGTCATATATCGCTCTGGACATAGTAAGAAAAGATAAACCGTTCTTAACTAATGCACCATTGCCGTTTATGGAGAACATTACTTTCCCACGCATTTCATAAATCGGTTCTTTCCATTGCTCATTCTTCATTTTTTCCAGATCAACGAAATATTCGCCCCTTCCGGTGCTCATAAAATCACCGTCATTCCTAAGAACAAATACCGAATCCACGTTGTCACATACATTCAATATTTTCATAACGCTATGACGAGCATCGTTTTTCAATCCCACATCAACACTTTTTGATCGCAAAAGCTTTAAGACAGTATCATCTATCATTACCAGTCTTGAGATAGAATTGTAATTCTGAATTTCCGACAGAATACCTGTTTTTACTGCCGTAATACGTGTTTCGGATTGCGATTTCTCAAAGTTACTCCTTGATCTGCTTGTAAGATATACCAAAGCCACGGTAAAACACAAAATAATTACAAACAGCATTACTAAAAGAATGTACCACAATCTCTTCGATAGTGATTCACCCTTAGTACTTCTTTTGTAATTCTTTGAAAGTAATCCGTTAAACATAATATCTCCCAACCACGAACCACCGGAGTCGAGGTTCATGGTCTATTTTGCTATCTACACAAAATATAACATCAAAGATAGTTGTAGTAAAGAAAAGAAGGTCTCTGATTACTCAGAGACCTTAAAATCATATTTCTAACGTTATCCTTTAACAGCACCTGCAATAAAGCTGTCCTGTATTTTTCTATTAAGGAAAATATATGCAACAATTGTTGGGAATGTTGCAATCGACAATGCTGCTCCAATAGGACCCCAGTCAGTTGTATATGAACCAAACAGCTGCTGAACACCGGCAGGAATTGTCATGTACTTACTCTGTGTGTTGAAGATGCTGGCAAACATAAATTCATTCCAACTCTGAAGGAATGTGTAAATTGATACAGTTGCAACAGCGGGCTTCATTAATGGAACAATAATCTTAAAGAAAATACCCCAACGAGTACAACCGTCAATATATGCAGCTTCATCAATATCCTTAGGTATCTCGGCCATAAATCCTGTACAAATCAGAATACCCATGGCAAGTGAGAATGCAGAATAAGGTAAAATGAGTGCAGCAAAGCTGTTAGTAAGTTTCATGCTGATAAGCACTTTATAAATAGGTACCAATGCTGAATGAACAGGAATTGTAAGACCTAACATAAAGAAGCTATTTGTAAACTTTGCACCCTTCCAAACAATTCTGGTAATGGCATATGTTGCCATAACGGATGCAATAAGAGTAATTAATATGGTTGCTACGGTAACAATGATACTGTTCACAAAGAATCTTGGCATATCGCCTGTATTCCATGCAGCAGCGTAGTTACTCCATAACCATTTTGTGGGAAGTCCGGCAACGTTTGCGCCAAAAATCTCACTATTGTCTTTTAACGAGAATGTAAACATCCAGTATATAGGGAAAAGATTTACAACAGTCCAAATTGCCAACAAAATGTAAACGACAACTTTAACTACTTTACTGGATTTTTTCAACGTATAATTGTTTTCTGTGTTAAGATTTTTCGCCATAATTAATCATCCTCCTTAAATACTTTTCCGATAATCAACGCAAAAGCAAAGCAAAGAATAATCAGTATTATAGCAATCGCACTACCCATTCCGACGTTGTTACGTTCGATAATCTGATTTATCAATCGTGTGGTAGGAACCTCAACAGGGCTGTGCTTCTGACTACCTAACAAAATTTTAATCATATCGTATGATTTCAACGATCCTGTTACTGCAAAAATTACACTTACTTTCAAAATGCCCTTGATATAGGGAATTACAATATATCTGTCAACTTGCGCCTCTGTAGCACCATCAATCTTAGCAGCCTCACGATATTCGGTAGGTACTGATTTAACACCGGCATACATTAACAACATATGATAGCCGACAAACTGCCACAAAGTAGGAATAAAGCAAGCCCAAATTGCAGAATTGCTACTTAACCAAGTATAATCTTTAAATTTCTCAAAACCAAGCGACGTTAAAGCCACATTCAGCAAGCCATAATTAGGATTATATATCTTTAACCACAACTGACCAATAACAACTGTTGAAATCAGTACAGGTAAGAAGAAGATTGATAAGAAAATTCTTTCTCCTTTGAATCCTCTTCCAAGTAATAATGCTAATCCCAAAGAAATAGGAAGCTGAACGAATACAGATACCGCCGCCAATAATAATGAATTTCCTAAGGCTTTAGTAAATGCAATGGAATTACTCGTAAATAACTCCTTATAGTTGGCAAGTCCAACAAATCCTTGATTTCCTTTAACCAAATGCCAGTCAAACAAGCTATAATAGCCGGACATAACAATTGGTGCAATCAAAATTCCGCCAAACAGAATAAGTGCCGGAAGCAAGAACAGAAATACATCTATCCCTGTGGACATTTTTCTTTTATTCATGATTGATCTCTCCAAAAAATATGGCGGTTACCCGGCTCCGACTGAAACCGGGCGACCACCATAGCACTAGTGTTTTATTCTACAGCAAATTCTCAAATAGAACTATCTAATATCTGCTGCAAGTCCTTCGATGAAGCCCTGTCCGTCGATATCACATGTGTATACCTGTGAAACATAGTCAAGGTATGTAGCTGCATCATCTGCGTTCTGTGCTGTATCACCAAAGAGAACATAGCTCTGAGCGTTTGCACAAATGTCAGATACTGCATTTGTCAAAGGATTGATTGAGCTTGTGTCATAGTCAGGTGTCCAAGCTGGAAGACCACAACCATCAAGGTAACCATAGTGGCAGATTTCCTTACCAAGTTCAAATGTGAAAGCTGCTGCTTCTGCTGCATGCTCAGATGAAGCTGCAACTGCAAGTGTATCTGAAGGTCCACCGATAAGCTGTCCTAATGTAGCCTTGTCTGCGTTGATTACAGGGAACTCAGCAACCTGGCAGTTGATGCCTGCTGCTGCGAAATCTGCACAGTTCCATGTTCCGTTCATATAGAAAGCATACTTTCCATCGATGAAGTTCTGCTTAACTTCGTCGTTTGAAAGAGCTGTACCTGAAGGATCAAAGTAACCATTGTTTACCATACCCTGGAATGTATCAACAGCTGCTGCAACATCAGGATTATCCCATGTAGCTCTGCCAAGGAAGATATCGTTAAGTGCATCTGCACCAACTGACTTCTCAATAACTGACTCAAGGTACTCTGTTACACACCATGTCTCTTTACCTGCACAACCGAAAGGCATGATACCAGCTTCCTTAAGCTTATCACAGCAAGCGATGAACTCATCGTATGTTCCAGGAACCTCTGTGTAACCAACCTGGCCAAGAAGATCCATGTTTGCGAACAAACCAACGATGTTCATTGTAAGCGGTACACCATAGTGGCTTCCGTTGTAAGTTGTGTTACCTGTCATAACTTCAGGAAGTGAAGCTGACCAATTCTTGTATTCCTCATCGAGGCAATATACACGACCAGCGTCAACGAAATCGCCAAGGAATGCACATGACCATGTGAAGAAGATATCAGGCATATCGTCTGCTGCTACAGCTGCCTTAATCTTTGTCTTGTAAGCTTCGTTCTCAATTGCTTCCCATGTGAAGTTAACTTCAGGATGAGCTGCTGTTACATCAGCGATGGCTGCTTCATAAGAATGACGGTTTGAGTCAGACTCTGTAGCAATACACCACATCTCAAGGTCATAAGACTCAGCAGGTGCTGCTGCATCTCCCTCTGCAGGCTGTGCTTCTGCAGCCTCTGTTGCTGCCGGCTCTGCTGCTGGTGCTGCAGGCTCTGCTGCTTCGCCACAAGCTACTAATGAAAGAGTCATAGCTGCAGCTAAAAGTGTTGCTAAAACTTTCTTCTTCATAATATTATTTTCCTCCTTAATAAGAATTATGAAAAAATGGTTTATGGTAACGGCCCTATGCCGCAATACCCTCAATTATGGTTGCAGAGTCTTATTCAATTCTTCCTGTTTCTCTGCTGCTTCCTTTTCTGTCATGGTATGAACCATTTCCCAAGGATAATCTATCTTAAGCGTATTTCCTTCTTGTTCATAATAAAAAACAGTATCTTCAAACTGGTCGTTGTAAACAAGCTTTACTGTTCCGGATTCTTTATCATCCAAATAGTATCCGGGGAAATATCCATCTTCCATGAAAGTTCCCTGATCTGTAAATTCAAATGACCACTTCTTTGGAACGCACACCCAGTTGCCAACAATTCCATCAGGACTTCCTTCTCCATCATAGGTATATTCTGTCGTCTGATATATGTAAAGCTTATCGCCATCCATACGATATCTCAGCTTCAAATCTTCTTTTGAAGACTTAAGGTAGATGAATTCGCTATCTGTTGTGTATTTGTATTTTGTTCCCTGATACTGTGCCGTACCGTTAGGTTTAAGTGAGAGGGTCGCAGCTGCCGGGTCGTGAACATATGCCCAATCTCCTACAAACGGACCTTCTATCTTTGATCCGCATCCGCACATCATAGTTGCCATCATAAGGATTATTAAAACATATGGAATTAGTTTTTTTACCTTCATACTACTTCCTCTTTATAATTTTTATATTTTTTTTACTCCTAACGATGTTATTATCTGAAATTATGAACTGTTTGTGAAGTAAATTTTTTTACCTTGATATGTAGATTTTTTACCTTTTTTTGTGCTCTATCATCATTTTCGCCTAAAACAATGATTCATTTTTGTGCAAAACCAACAACATTTCCCCGAATTGGAAGCAAACGTCAGCAAAAGACAATTTTACAATTTGTTCATACATTTTACCAATTAACATTCGTTCCGCTAGGATACATTAAAAACTGTTTTGATATTGTATAAGCTCTTTAGTGAGCTGTTTTGCCTGCCTGTTATTAAAAATCCATCCGACAACATTCACGCAACCTACAACCGCCAATACACTGACTGCAAACGAAGCGATTATGGGGGCGTTTTCCTTTCGCAGATTCCCTCCGCCGAATGTTAACAATATCAGTAACACTTCAAGACATAAGAATTCCAGTATTTTTCTAATAATCAACTGACGTGTCGAGAGTTCTCTCTTCGTATACAGAATCCACGACGGAATTGTACCAAACAGACCATATAAGGGCGGATATATCATAATCTCATATGATAATTGCGTATCAGCAGCAAATGTCATACCCATAATACACATCACAAAATTCACGCATGTTGTTATAATGAAAAAATCAAACAGTTGCTTCTTTGCAAAATCCTTCAAATTCATCCTATATCACCTCGAATCTTCTTCTTTAAATCAGGCACATACTTACGTGAAATAATAACTTCTTCATTATTAGTAAGTACAGCCGCAAATCGACCGTTTAATGCCGGCTTAATGGAAACAATCTTTAGCAAATTGACCACTACGCCTTTCGATATTCGAAGAAACGACGCGTCAAGCAGCATATTCTCCAATTCGTACAGTCTTTCTCTTACCCTGTACACTTCATCGGCAGTATATAAAAATGTACGATTATCTACAGACTCAATGTATAAAATATCTTGAATTCCAATCTCATATTCACTTTCATTCAATTCACCCCTAATCGACCGATTCATTGATTGTACAAATCGAACAATTGCATTTACTGTCGGCGTTTCCCTGTGGCATTCTACCACCACACGCTCAGTGCCGTCCTCGGGTATCTTGATAATCTTAGTTTCCATAAACTTCCTCTACGACAAACTCACCTTCATCTTTAAGTACATCATTGTAAAAACTTAGCACTACTTGATTCAATGTATCAACGCATTCTTTAGAATCGATGCTTCCGGTTCCCAGCATTTTAGCTAAAAACGGGCTGACGAGCGGCAAATCCGTAAGATTCATATGGCCTGCATTGGCAAAATATGTATCGTATCCGCATATTGCGTGTTCCATCACTTCGTTATTGGCATACGGCATACCCACTTTCTTTGCTTCCAATCTTGAATTATGATGTTCCTCATTATCAATATTCAATAATGCAGTCGGATATGGTTCCTCATTCATTGTATATCTCACGTCATATACAATTCCTTCAAATTCTAACGGCTCTGCCTCAATAAGATCTACCTGTTCTCCAAGCATTGTACCGTCAATATCTACCACCGCATCGACATCACTGCGGATTCGACCGACATTTACAGCCGTTGCTCCACCTAATGAATGTCCTATTATACCGATTTTATCAAAATCAATATGTGTAAGTAAATTGTTATCAAAATTTTCATCTACATACCATGTATCATCAAGCCGTTTGGTATCATTCCATTTTTCCAATGTATCAATTGCAAATGTCATATCTAAGGTACGAAGATTTATCCACTGCTTGGATAATTCAAATATCTCCGATTCCTTGGTGTTATCATCATTTATGTATAACGCATCATGCATAAACTGTGGATTTACCGTTACAATCTTACCGGCTGTGTCCTTACAGAAAAACGAATGGTATGGATGTGACAAACTGGCAACCACATATCCATGAGACGCAAGTTCCTGATACATAGAGAAGTTGCTTCTGCTATAACCAAAGGCTCCGTGCGAGAAAACAACCAATGGATATACGGCATCGTCCTGTACATCCGGATAATAGAAATCTATGGGCACCTCTCTATAAGAACCATCTTCCTCAAATTCCTCAATTCTGGAATTATCAACCAATATGGCACTTGCTGTCTTTACAGCGTATTCACCTGTTGGAGTCGGGCCAGCGTAATCGCAAAATATGTATGATGGCACAATTCCCATCAAAATGAATACTATTGATAAGAGAGTGCTTACCACTATCTTACCTGCCTTCACTTCACCTGTGGCTTTTCTGCCAATTAGCATACTTATGCAGAATATGCATGCCTTAATGATCAGAATAAATAGAAGTGCTTTGAATCTTATCCCAAAATCTATTCCCGGGAAAAATGAAAAAATCAAAAATACTGCCACTTCAATAGCACCGGCTATCGCTCGATTCTTAAGCCAGCTCTTTTGGGTTTTAACCTCTGAGAATGTCAATACTGCCAAACCCATTTCAACAATAAGCAACATAATTAACAATAGTGTGTTCATGTTTTTCTCTCCACTTTCTTTTACATATTTGTTTACCTGTTGCTTACAAGTTAACATTACGCTATGTTGCTTTCAATTTTTTTGCGGTATGATGCATTTTTGTAATGTAAGATGCATTATTCCGCTTTTTCAAAACGAACTTTTATCCCAACAATCCTTTCACAAAAATTTCAATTCCAATAACAATTAGAATAACGCCGCCAAGGATGTTTGCTTTTCCGGCAATCTTTGTCCCAACTTTTTTTCCAATGATAAGGCCGAAAATACAAATTGCAAAGGTCACAACCGCAATAATTAAAGCACAAATGAGCGCCATCAGAAAATTATAATCGGCAATTGTAAAGCCAACCGAAAGAGCATCGATCGAAGTTGCAATTCCCTGAATCATAAGCGCACCGAACGAAAGATTTTTTACACCTTCGTCCACTTCATCACCGCCTCTAATTCCTTCAATCAGCATTTTCCCGCCAATGTACAATAGTAAAACAAGCGCAATCCACGGAATAAGCTTTTCAAATGAAGAAAAGTATTGAACAATTGTATGAACACAAGTCCATCCAATCATTGGCATTGCAGCCTGAAATATCGCAAATACTCCGGCAATAATGCTCATCCTTGCCTTATTCATTTTGGAGTCATTCAGCCCATTTGCCAGTGATACAGAAAAAGCATCCATGGCAAGCCCTACTCCTAAAAGTACACTGTTCATAAGAAAAACAAAAGTAATGTTCATCATTCATTCCTCCGCGTTGTATAAAAAAAACAGATATAGCCAAGCTATACCTGTTAAAATTAATCCATATATACAGACCACACGTATAGCTTCACAGTTATACATGAGTCTCGATGTTTAAACCAAGCCAGATTCTTTGAATCAGCATGTTGACTTGATACACATTTGTGCCTTCTACTCCCTCATGAGTATACTCATATTAACTAATAGAATACATTTTGTCAATATCCTGCATACGCGCTCTGGCTGACTTAGTAGATGGCATAAAATATTTTCCTATGGATTATATAAATACTTACTGTAACAATTGTAGTACCCCCTGGTTCTGCTGATTGGCCTGACTCAACATTGCTGTTGTTGACTGCATCATAATATTATTCTTGGTGAATTCTGTCATTTCTTTAGCCATATTCTCATCACGGTAAGTGCTTTCTGCAGACTGCAAATTTTCGGAAGCTGTTGTAAGATTATTGCTTGTAAACTCCAGACGGTTCATTATCGTACCAATGGATGCCTCTTGATTCAGTGCTCTTTGATGAGCAGTATTGATTACTTTCAATTCTGCCGTTGCCGGATTTTGACCCGTTACATCAAGCGTCATAGGCTCAGCAAGTCGTAATGCACTTTTTCTTATACCAGTCATTTCTAACTTCACAGCCTGATTTGCTTGAGTTCCCATATCAATCGATACTGTACTATCTCCGGATTGATTTCTGTCAGTTATTCCCTCTGTATATGAGTTCAAAACAG
>JAGHVF010000011.1 GCA_018064425.1 Candidatus Colinaster equi
GATTATTACTAATCCCTTTTGTCAGACCGTAGATCGGTAAAAGAACATTAATTAGTGTTGAATATTCACTGACAGAATAAATCTTTGGCTGTGTTAATCTATATATTTTATCCTTCTTAGATAATACGCCATAGAACACCGCTTCATCTGTGTTTTGCAAATTTTTCTTAACATAGGGAGCATTAAAATAGACAATTTCGCACACGTTTCTTTTTGATGTTCTGATTTTGCAAAAAGTAATTGCCTTTCCCTTTTTAACGGAATATATAGTATCAGCCAAAACATTTGCCCTTATAGCAACTGCTTTTCCGACCAATTCATCGTCCGGCTCAATCGGATCTTTCATTTCCATAAATCCTTTGGGTAAATCATATATAAGATCCCTAACGGTATTAATATTTAAATGTTTTAATTTGGCTGCCGTTTTTTCGCCAACACCTTCAACCAGGCTCACATTATCTGTTAATTGCATATATTATACCTAAACAAAAAAGGCCGGCATAGCCGGCCTAAAACTCTATTCCGCAGAAATAATATAGTAATATATCGGTTGACCACCATATTGAAGTTCAACATCTAAATCAGAATATTTTTCGCTAATTAAATCAGAGATTTCATTTGCATGTTCTTCGTCAACATCTTCTCCATAATAGATACTGATAAGTTCCGTATCATCATCTACCATTTCATCAACCATGCTCATAACAGTCTCTTCCATGTCAGGACCTACCGACAGTATTCCCGAATCTCCGATGCCCATGTAATCGCCGGATTTAATCTCTTTATCATCAATAACAGTGTCTCTTACCGCATAAGTTACTTCGCCGGTCTTAACGTTCTTAATCTCTTCTGTCATAGTCGCTTCATTCTCTTTAGCGTCCATATCCGGTACAAATGAAATCAAGGCAGTAATTCCTTGAGCAACAGTCTTAGTCGGGATAACCACTATATTCTTATCTTCAATAAGATATTGTGCCTGATTAGCTGCAAGAATAATATTCTTATTATTGGGAAGTACAAAAATTGTTTCCGCATTCACCTTGTTAGCAGCATTTACAATATCCTCCGTACTCGGATTCATTGTCTGTCCACCCGAAATAATCATATCCACGCCAAGGCTTGTAAATATCTCATCCAAACCGGTGCCGACAGATACCGCAATAAATCCGAACGGTTTCTTCTCTTCAGGCTCATTAGGCTCAATCACCTCAGGCACTGCATCGCCTGCAGATGTGATTTTTACAACAGCATTGTCATCAAGTGCTGTTCCATCATCTACACCGGCAGCAGCTTTTTCAGATGCCTTAAATATCTTTTCCTGATGTTCAAGGCGCATATTATCAATCTTCATATTGGAAAGTGCACCATACTTAAGCGCTCTCTGTATTGCCATTCCGGGATCATTGGTATGAACATGCACTTTAACTATTTCATCATCAGCAACTACAACGATTGAATCACCGATTGATTCAAGAAAAGCTTTAAAATCAAGTTCAGTCTTAATATTAAAGGTCTTGTTAAGCATAATGATAAACTCGGTACAATAACCGAATTTGATATCATCATCGGTAACCTCGCCTTTATATTCACTAGCCACTTTTGTAACAGGTGCAGCTGCTTCTATTGTATAGTCAATCTCTTTACCAAGAAAAGCATCATATGCACCCTTAAGGACTTCCATAAGGCCTTGACCGCCCGAATCAACAACTCCGGCTTGCTTTAAAACAGGTAACATCTCCGGAGTCTTAGCCAAAGTATCATTACCCGCCTGAATAACTATATCAATAAAAGAACTTAAATCATCATGTCCGGCATTATTCAATTCAACCGCTTTATCACACATACCCTTTGCAACGGTAAGAATTGTACCTTCCTTTGGTTTCATTACTGCCTTATATGCAGATTCCACAGCCTTTTCACAAGCTTCGGTAATAAGAGGTATATCAACCTCCTCATTTTCCTTAAGTACCTTTGTAAATCCTCTAAGCAACTGGGACAAGATAACGCCCGAATTACCTCTCGCGCCTCTCAATGAACCGCTTGATACACTCTTAGCCAATGTTGCCATATCATCATCACCAAGAGCAGCCACCTCTCTTGCCGCTGACATAATTGTCATCGTCATATTGGTACCTGTATCTCCATCTGGTACAGGAAAAACATTCAGCTCATTTATCCATTCTTTTTTAGCTTCAAGATTCTTAGCACCGGCCAAAAACATCTTCTTAAACAGTGCTGCATTGATTTTATCAGACATCTTAATAACTCTCCTTAATTAATCAATAACTCTTACACCTTCAACAAAGATGTTAATCTTATCTACCTCAATACCGGTAAACTCTTCTACTTTATATTTAACGCTGTCTATTAAGTTGTTGGCAACAGCCAAAATGCTGACACCATACACTACAATTACATGGAAATCAATAACAAGCTTGTTATCATTAAGTGATACTGCTATTCCTCTTGTCATATTATCCATTTTTAGTAGTTTAACCAATCCATCTTTTACATTAATTCCGGCCATACCGACAATACCGAAGCATTCCATAGCAACACTGCCGGCGTATTGACCGATTACTTCCTTGTCTATAGTGATGTTACCCATATGAGTATCCATTGATGAACTCTTCATATACACCATCCTCCTTATCAAGTTAACAAAAGCAATCCTTGATATTATACTATCATAAGCAAGAAAAGACAATAAAAAACCTCATCCTAATTAAAGGATGAGGTCTGTAAATCTAATAATTACGCTCTTTCTACTCTGCCAGACTTAAGACATGTAGTACAAACGTGCATTCTCTTGGCACCACCGTTAACCTTGCACTTTACGCTTCTAACGTTAGAATTCCAAATATGATTAGATCTTCTATGAGAATGGCTGACGTTATTTCCGAAATGAACGCCCTTACCGCAGATATCACACTTTGCCATATTAACACCTCCTCGAATGTATTCGTCTTTTTGACTCACAACATTGTTATATTATCAAAGAAAGAATCTAAATGCAAGCACTTTTTATGTAAATTTGCATTTTTTCTTATAGTGAAATCAGGCTCCAAATTCAATAATATAATATGTCTTCGTTTTAGGTACAAAATCATATCCATTATCAGGGAATTCCAACTTGTTAAACACTTTTATTCCTACCGATTTGTATTTTGCATTTTGTATATTATCTTTTTGAACCTCACAGCTTAAAATGACATCTAACACATCACCAATGTCATCGGATGAACATACCACCATATTTTCAGCCATCATAGTATTACGTTCAACCGAAGACCATTCTTCGCCGCAAGGTCTGTTATGACTGTATAAATATGCAATCTCATATGCTCTTACGCCTGCCGCATCCGACAATTTACTATCCACTGCAAGCGGCAATGCGTTATTGTCAATTCTATATTCATTGACAGCATCAAGAAGTTCATTAGCCTTTGCCGTATCATAATAGCCTCTGACAATTGCACTGCGGCCTTCTCCGATATTAACCTCATATTTATCATGTGCATGTATAACTACTCTATCCTTAATACATCCACATGTTGAGCAAACAAAGTCAACTTCGCCATCTTCTGTCGGGGTAGCCTCCTTAGCAACTTCCTGTGTTACTGAATATTCGCAATGAGCACACGTCTCAAGCTCTTCTTTGTCCAAGACAGTATTGCATACAAGACAAATCTTTGTTTTATATTTACCGGATTCTATGTAATATACTGCATTATCATGCTCACAACCTGTCAGTTTGTCTATCTTCTCATTCTTATCATATGAGCAGAAACGACAAAGCTCTCTCTTTGTGCCTTCTTCCTTATAGGTTGCAGGTTTAATGACATATTGTCCTACGCCTGATATTCCATTGCAATCAACATGATTATTCGGATTAAATACGGCCGCACGATCTGTAGATTCAATAAAATACAATTCTCGTCCGCTTAATTCATCTTTCTTTTTAGTTGTAGAATAAAAATGACAATTGCTTGCTGTTCCTTCGCCCTCTACAACCTTAAAATCATATTCTGTTTCCGGATCAATTGTTTCTATATCTGTTGCATCACAATCTCTGCAGACAAACTTAAAATATCCTTCCGCGTCAGATGTTGCAGGAACATATTCATCTACAACCCAGCTATGATCATGATTCGAAAGTGGTTCAATATCTTCAACATCACCCAACAGTTCAGCACATACCAAACAATACTTTTGCTTTGTTCCACCCTCTGTCTCTGTAGGTATCTTTGTCACAACATAATCAGTACTTTCAGTATGTTCTATTTTGTCAATTGACTCAGTAATATATTCACCACATTCACAATAGCAACGTTTCTGTCCTTCTTCAAAACATGTCGCCGGCTTAACAACTTCCGAATGATTGTTGTAATCATGAGACAATCTCGCCACTACATCCGAACGCGTTTCATAACCGCAATAACAGGTATTAAGCGTATAACCTTCTGACGAATGAGTAGGCGCAACAATTTTACTTGTAAATCTATGTCCTGTTGCTTCAATATCAGCTTCTTCACGTTTGCCGCATTTCTTACATACATTTATACAATGTCCTTTTTCCGTACATGTAGGATCTGATACAATCGTCTTGGTCCAAACATGCTCATGCGGTGCCGGATTACCTCCGAATACACTAATATCACAAACAGCAGTTATACCATTAGCTGTGGCCGTAATTGTACAACCACCATTAGCCATTGCTGTAACAACACCCGATACGGACACTGTAGCAACGCTTTCATTATTTGATTCCCAACTAACCGCACTATTTACACCGACAACTTTAGCCGTAAGTGATGCCTTCTTTGAAGTCGCATTTGCCAAATCAAAATCAAGAGTTGTCCTATTAAGTGTTATGGTATTATTTATTACCGTCACCTTACATGTAGCACTCACGCCATTCACGGAAGCAACAATATTACAATTACCGGCTCCGCACGCTACGACATTACCATCATCATCAACTTCGGCAATCTTTGAATTGGAAGTTGTCCAAATAATAGGTGTGCCATCTTCAACTGTACCACTAATGCTCTGAACCGTGATTTTATCATTCATATTTGTTCCGGCAGCATTCAGCTTAAGCGCAGTTTTGTCCAAAACAACTTTATTTTGTGTAACTTCCACATCGCACACTGCAGACACCCCGTTGGCCATGGCAGTTACTCTTGCTGTTCCTTCTTTAATAGCTGTTACAGTACCTTTGGAATCAACTTTTACAACTGTGGTATCACTACTGCTCCAAGTCACTTTTTCCTCATGTCCGCTAACGGTAGCTACCAATTTATATGTCTTCTGTGTCTTGCTGTTTGCTACTAATAAAACATTATTCTTATTAAGCGAAATGGTTGGAGTATCCATAGATGTTTCGTCAACATGAACATTAACACACTTTTCCAATCCATTAATCGTCACCTTAATAATACAATCGCCAATTCCTTTTGCAGTTACAAGTCCGCTATTTGAAACACTTGCAACCTTTGCATTGGTTGTAGCCCATTTAGTAGCGTTATTCACTCCGACAATATCCGTAACAGAAAGTTGACCTGTGTGACAATAGTAATCCTTTGTAAGTATAAGAGTATCTGTATTAATATTAAAATTCGTCTCATATACATCTACAGTACAGCTTGCAGGTATATCATTTGCTTCAGCCGTTACTGTAGCCGTTCCCGGAGCTACAGCTACAAGTTTTCCGTTTTGTACCGATACAACATCCGGATTATCCGATTCCCAAATTACTCCCTTCGCATTACCAACAACAGTTGCTTTCAATGTGCTCGTATTTCCAACATTTGTGCCATAATATAATGTCACGTTTTCAGTATTCAATGCAGTTACCGGTCTGTTCACAATAACTGTACAAACATCTTTTACGCCACTTGAAGATGCTGTAATCTTCGCTTTACCGTGACCTACAAAGCAAACTCGTCCCTCATTATCAACCGTTACAACTTTTTTATCTGAAGATGTCCATACAATATCCGATGATAATCCCGTGGCATGAGCGGTAATCTGATATCCGTCCGGATAATCATATGCATAAACGCTCAATTCATTTTCTTCCAATGCAAGGCTTGTTGTCGTTACATTAACTTTACACTTGCATGACAATCCGTTTGCAGTTGCATAAACATAACATGTACCGGTACTAATACCCGTGACTTTGCCGTTCTTATCCACCTTGGCAACTTCTGTATCATCCGATTCCCAAATTACTTTACTACTGCTACCTACAACCGTTGCTTTAAGATTATAATAGTAATCCAATCCCTTGGTACTCGTATTAAGATTAATCTCTTCCTTATCTAATGCAATGGATGTCTCTTTAACATAAACAGGTATAGTTGTACTTAATCCATTACACGTAGCTGTTATAACAACTTCACCAACATTTTGTGAATGAACATTGCAAACACTCGGTTTCTTACTATCAGCACTTACAATGGCAACAGAAGTATCCGATGATGACCATTTCACATCCTTTTGCGCTCCTACAACATTGGCAGTAATTGTACACTCCGATGTTGCTGTGCCGCCGTAATATATTGTTTTTGGTTTATCTTTTATTACAAGGCTATTATTCAATACCGTTACAGGGCATGTCGCTTTAACGCCGTTCAAGCAGGCTGTAATTGTTGTTTTTCCGGCCTTTAATGCACAAACTACACCTTCATCATTAACGGATGCAATTTTAGGATTGGATGATAAATAAGTTACACCTGTTCCCGGTTCTCCTCCTATTGTAGGATTAAACATATATGACGTACCGTCATCATGTAGATTAAGTGTCAATTGCTTAACATCAAGATTAAGTGTATTATTTGTGACTATAATACGCACCGTATCTTGATAGTTCTTATCCTTAGAAGGTACATCTTCGTTGGCATAAGCCACCACAGTTGCAGTATAACTGCCTATTGGTAATTTGCTTGATGTCATACGCACATTACCGTTACTATCAACTTTTATAAGGTTGCCCGGATCATTATCTACTCTCCACTTCACCTTGTTTGAAGGTCCTTTTGCTATTGCAGATAATTTGCATGCCTTAACAGCCTTATTAAATATGACAGTTTTAACAGAATTGTTTTCATCTAACGGAAGCATAATCTTACTGTCATAATTTATTGAAGTTTTAGGTTTGGTATTTCTCTTGCTTTCATCAGATGAATTAGCTATTGATGCAATAACATTAACATGACATTGAGTCACCACATCATTTGCCGACAATATAATATTACATTCACCTGTCTTTCTTGCAGTAACAAGACCATTTTTATCAACAGTTGCAATCTTTGTATCAGACGATTTCCATGTGTGTTTATCACTCGGACCAACAATATATGCCATCAATTGCCTTGTTTTTTCATAATAATCCTGTGTTAATTCAATATCGGACAGAGTAATATTTATTCCACTCTCATTCTTTATATATGGATCACGTATTGATACAGTTGGAGATTTGTATACAGTAACATAACACTTTTTATAATAGTTCTTGTTTATTTCATCAGGGAAATATTCTCCTGTAGCTTGCATCCGACTTATCTGTTCTTCCGTAACCAATCCCGGAATATATGCATATACATAGCAAAAACCGGACTCAATACCTGTTATCTTTCCGGAAAACTTATCAATATCCGCTATTTTTACATCTTTATTACCAACGCCCTCCTGTGTTTTTTTACCCGGAGCAGCAATAAAATTGGCTTCCTTAATATCACCGACCAAGCTCGCTTTTAATGATACGGAATACTTCGTGAATACATCTACTTTTTCCTTATCAATACTTATAGTCGGCTTATTAACTTTAAACTTATGCGAAACGGTAAGACCGTTAGCTTTTGCTGTGATAGTTGTACTTCCGCCTGTTAAGAACGTAATTTTACCGTTACTGTCAATAGATGCAACTTTTGGATTAGAACTGGTAAATACAATTTTCTCTGTAAGTCCCGAACATACAGGTACAATCGTATAAGTAGGCATCTCATACGGATTTACCGGCTTATTGATTATATCTATCGGAAATTTCAATGTTGTTGTTGTAACATTTACAATACACGTATCAAGAATACCGTTACAGGTTGCTGTAATGATTGACTGACCGGTCTTTTTACCTGTTACTTTACCGGTCTTATCTACTGTCGCAACAGTCGGATCGGAACTTTTCCAAACAATTGTCTTAGATGCACCTGTTACGCTACAGTTCAACTTGATACTGTTACCGTTTCCTTTTGTAACAATATTTGCCTTTGCTCTATCCAAAACAGTTGTAACATCTACAACGGTAACCTTGCATGTTATATTAACACCATTAGCACTTGCCGTTATTTCTGCCGTACCTTCTCCGACAGATGTAACACGTCCCACTTCGGACACCACCGCTACTTCGGCATTACTTGTTTCCCACAAGACATTGGTTCGTGCACCTTTTACATTAGCGCGCAATTGAACATTATCAACACAATTTCCGCCAATATATATAAGCGACGAGGTCTTATTAAGCTTAATTGTCGGCGCATATACAGTCACACGATAGTAATATGAATGGCTGCTTGCTCTTGCAATAACAAAAACACTACCACTCTTATTTGCCGTAATGATACCGTTTTCATCAACCGATGCAATAAGAGGATTCTTTGTCGAAAATTCAAGGTCGCTATTATCGACGCCATCAATTGCAATCGTATATGTTTCTCCAACATTCATTTTCACAAAAGAAGTATCAAGAATAGATGCCTCGGCAGATACTCTCGGTATCGCCAACGCACATGCAAATACAATCAATAATGCAATCGTTTTAAGAATTTTCTTCATAAAAATACCTCATAATGCGACTAAACATTCTCAATATTTTTCTTTTTCATTATTAAAAGAAACGCTCCAACACACACAAGCATAAATGCAACAACATATTTAATATTCAAACTCATATCCCCTGTATCCGGCGAAGCATCCTTCTTAAGGTTTCTTACCGTTGTACCATTTCTCAAAAGAGTAATTCCGTTACTGTCATCAATTGAATAGATACCGTAAAAGCTTAAATGTGTTGCATCAAATTCAATATTTTCATTATCAATCAAAGCTGAAACTTCCTCCAGCTGTCCATCCTCATCAATCGCAACAACATGATAAGTTCCATCTTCGATTCCTTTTGGTATAGGCATTGTTATATTCAATGTTGCCTTTCCAAATTTATTAATATTACATGTATCTGTGGCATCGGCCAAACTAATATCATATCCTGCAATATTCGGCACATTATCCTCTCCGAAAAGTTCTGCATACTTATTGCCTATTGCATCACTTGCCTCATCACTTGTATTGATATAAAGTTTTCCAACGTTTTCAGACTCGGAAAATGTTGCCATAATTACATCGGTTATATTGCCATCATAAACAACATCAACTGAAGCGGAAGAATCACTCACCATTCTTGTATCACCGCTACTCTCAAGTAAGTCAAAATCCTTTATGGTATAATTCGAGCCATTAACAGTTACTGTTTCGGGAATATTCTCAATCACTTCATCGCTAAAAATGTAATTATCCTTTACTATCAATGAACCGGTATCATTACCCGCTTCATCCTTTTCTTTTGTAAGTATCAGTCCCGAAAAGCCCAACTTATCAGAATCTAACACTGTTTCCGAATAATCATTTACATCTTCATTAACTATGGCAAACAGTACATTATACAAGCTGTCGTTTCTGTAATTATCATTTTCAAGTCTCTTCGACAATTTTCCGGCCGAAATCTTTGGAATACTGTCCCCTTCAAAAACAACAACTTTTGTTGAATTCGTTTTATCACAATCGGAATAATCAATTGCCCTAAGTCCAATGTTTTCAACACTTGCCGGAATAACCATAGTTGATATCGGACACCCCATAAAAGCTCGATCTCCGATATTTTTCAAATTATTTCCTCCTGCAACAGATGTAAGCACATTACATCCGCGAAATGCATCATCTCCGATATCTGTAACCGAATCAGGCAGCGACAAATTGGATATACTGATATTATTCATAAATGCACACGGAGCTATTTTTTTTACACCGTTTGGAATATTTACCGTTGCTGATTGTCCTTTATATGCTATCAAAATTCCATCACCGACTATAAGAAAATCTCCGCCCGAAACATTGCTTATGAAATTATTCATATATGGCGTATTCTCAAAAGCATGTGCTTCTATATCGGTGACAGTATTTGGAATACTAACATTTGCCAAATCATCACAATGATAAAACGCACCATATCCTATAGATGTAACTCCTGTCGGTATTTCAGCCGTAGAAATATTGCTTCTCGCAAATGAAAAGTCTCCTATTGCCGTAATATCTTGCGGAAAAGAATAATCAGTCATATCACTTGAGGCATAATATGCCTGCATTGCTATTTTTCCGTCATTCTCAGTAAATTTGGGCAAATACCCACCTTTTTTCGAATCATATATTACAGACTGATCCGAATCATCGTTTGATGCATTATCAATAGCATTACTATCGATATTTGCGTCGGTTGCATTTGTATCCGTAACAATACCCGAGTTGAGTTGCTGACCCGATGATAAAAACAGAACAGCATTACCGCCAACAACAACAGTCTTTGCCAAAACATTATCGTCATCAATTACAGATAACGGATCCACAGTAGGCATATATTCAACATTGCTCGGATCCTTACTTGCATCTACCAGGCTTATATTTTCTACCAATTCCGTCGGAGATTCCTTATATTCTTCATTGGTACTTGTCTCTTCAACGCTTGGCTCTTCCTTGGGAATAATTATCGTTTTAGTATCTGCTTTTTCGACACGGCTTACATCAGTCGAATCAAAATTCTTAAAAAATTCATATGCTGCCGTTCCTTCGTCAGCAATAATATTAAGCTTACCGCAACCGTCAAAAGCTGTCGGATCGATATATGATACGCTCGCCGGAATAGAAATATCCGCTAATGAAATACAATTCTCAAACGCTTTTGCTCCAATTGTTGTAACCGAATACGGAATATTGACAAATTTAAGATTTTTACAATTTGAAAAAGAATATGCGGAAATATCCGATACATACGGAGAAATCGAAACCGAATCCAGTTTTTCATTTCCCCAAAATGAATACTTGTTAATTTTGTTAACGCTATCAGGCATCTTATAATATGTGGCATTATATCCATTCAAATATGATACCAACACTTCTCCCGTATTGTTATACAAACCGCCGCCGATTACTTTATATTTATCATTATTTCGGCTTACATTAACTGTTGATAATCTGTTACATCCCGCAAACACTCCGTATCCAATATCATTAACATTGGCTCCGATATTAAAGATTTCAAGATTACCGCAACCTGCAAATGCCGCTGTATCAATCTTCTCAAGCACATCATGATTGGATACGCTATGTAAATACGGACTGTTCGCAAACGCCGCATGCTTAATCTCTTTAAGATTTTTACCCGTATCAACAGAAGCAATCGTCTGATTACCCGCAAAGGACTCCTCACCAATATATTTAACTGTATCAGAAACAGACACGGCTGTTGCCGTGCCTGTATATTTAGCCAAGATATCATGGTCCATCTGAAATTCATCAAGTACAACAGCTTCTGTTCTGTCATACGGAATTGTAACGATAAGTACTGCAATAATTATCAATGCAATTCCTAATAATTTTACAATACGTCGGCCCATAATCGTCCTCACTACGCTGCTTTAGGAATAATAATCTTATCCTTTTTGAGGAACAAGAATAACGAAGATGCTGCTAACGCAATTACTACAAACCACTTTGGATGAATTGGATCACCTGTCTTAGGTGTTGCATCAATTGTTCCTTCTGTCAGGTTATTTGTATCAACATAAATTGTATACGGTGAAAAATGTGTTGCTGTAAAGCTTACACATGATATACCGTCAATTGTTGTAAACTTGCAGGCTAAATCTTCAAGCTGTGAACCGTTTACAACCGCTCCTACTTTATTATTTCCTGCATACTGAACCAATGCATCCGGAATTGGCATAGTAACATTAACGCTAAGATTAGATGTATCAGTAATCTTATTTTGTCCGGTTGCATCATATAAAGATATATCCATTGCGAAATACTTTATAGGTGTCATATCTCCGTATTTATTTGCAAGAGCCGTCGCAACCTGATTAGCCGCTTCATCACTCTCTGTTATTCTTACAACAAAACTGTCGGTAGATCCCGATACAGAAGCATACGCCTTATCTGTATTAGATATTCCGGGTTTTGTAATATCTACTCTTGTACCGTTTGCATCCGTATTACCGTTTGTATTCGATGTAGTAGTACCTGTACCGTTTCTGTTCGTAGTGCCTGTTGCAGACGATGAAGAATTAGTACTTGTACCACTCTTTGCATCTTTGTATGTAGCAGTAACAATCGAATCACCTGCCGCCATTTTGATTGTTGTTGCTTTACTTGTCGCACTATATATTGTCGCAGATGCACCGGTTACAATCCATTTATCAAATACCTTTCCCGGAGGTGCATCTATAGCTTCAATAATAACCGTAGTATCCTTTGCATACTGACCAGAACCACTACCATATACTACCTGAAGATTATATTTAGTTCCCGAACCGGTAGGTGACACTGCTCCTGTAGGTGTTACATTTGGTGTAACATTTGGTGTCGTCTTAGCCGGAGGAGTTACCTTACCGCCGGGTGTTGTTCCCGGTGTTGTTCCCGGCGATACTACAGGTGTTACATCAGGCGAAACAACAGGTGTTGTACCGCCGGGTGTATATATTGCCAAAATTGTTGTATCTTCGGTAATATTCTTTAATGATCTGTTCCAGCCTGAGAAAGTATATCCTTCTCTAACAGGTATCTCATCATCTTCCGGGGCTTCTACTGTACCGCCGCTTGCAACCTGCTCTGTTTTTATCAAATGCATAATCATACTATCGTCAATATAGTAGAATTTGACGGTAAACAAATCATCCAACGTCTGACTTACATCTACGCCCTGTTGCTTGGCCGCCTCTCTTACACCTGAATCTTTGTATGATACTAAGAACGGTTGTTTAACTTTCTCATTATCAGCCGTTGCACCGTATGCATTTGATCCCAAAGAAACCTCATGTCCTCTTACAATAACCTTTGTATAAGAACCTGTGCCGGCAAACGCTTCATTACCGATAGCCTTAACATTAGCAGGTAAATCCACTTCCGTTAACATCTCACTATCTTTAAAACATCCTTCAGGAATAGTTGTAAATCCTTTACAGCCTGTGAAATCAACGCTTGTAATTGTGTCACAATCTTCAAATGCCGATGGTGCAATGTTAGAAACATTGGCAAGATCAGGATCATTATTGGCATTAACCGAGCTTGCACCTACAGCCGAACCACGTCCTGCAAAACATTCAACAAGTTCCTTGCTGCCGGATGCAGTATTTGCATACAAAATACCGTTATTTGCCTCAAAATTGGTATTTCCGCAAGCAACAGATGTAAGAGACGTACAATTGTAAAACGGTAATTTACCTACATCGACAATATCTGTTCCGAGTGATACAGTCTCAAGGTTTTCACAACTGTCAAAGCACTTATCCGGAAGATATTTTACGTTATACATCGTAATTGTCTTCAGTCTATCGTTACCTTTTGCTTTATTCTCTGCTCTGTTTCCGGCATCAAATTCTCTTATCTGACTGTCAGTTCCTACAGTATGATCGTAATAACCATCGTTGTTACCTGTAGCCGCACCGTCAGCACCATAATATCCGCTAAATAAACCTTGTGTTCTGTATGTCTCTGCAGGTGAAGTATATTCGCCCGAGCCATTAAAATATGCAGAAATACTTGCATCATTCTTTCTTGATGATGCTTCGCCGAAATTCTCACTCGAATTACCGAAATAGCCAACCGTATCAATACTTGAAACACCCATAGGCACAATCATATTCTCAATAAGGAATTGTTTGTTTTCCTGTGCCGGTGTAAGCGCAACTCCTGACGCCTTAAATGCAGCTTTTTGAGCCGCATCCAATGAGCTTGAATTTCCTGCACCCAAAATTTGATTTTTAATGTCATCAGCACAATTAACACGTTTTACAACACGCAATTCTGCAGGTGTCAAATCAGCTTCGGTATCAATCTTTGTAGCGATTTCTGTCGGTAATATTCCTCTTTCTTCTTCTGTCAAATCTTCATAGTGAGGATAGCCGACAAGGGTTGCCAAGCCGTTTACATTATCAAGAATAACCGTAAGGCCATCATTTGATCTGTAACATACCCTTATACCCTGACTTTCATCTACATAATTGTCCTTTTGCATGCTCCACACAAAAGGTCCGTAATACAGTCCGATGTCGCCATGAAGTGTAAGTCTGTCGCCTTCGGTACTGAATGCCTTCGCGCCAATTGAATCAACTGTAAAATTGTCCAATCCGACATTCGGTGTATCAAAATAAATATCTGTTATCTTGTTACACTTCTCAAATGCACTCGCTCCTATCGATGTAACGCCTTTACCTATATATACCGATGTAAGTGACGGACACTGTGCAAACGCACTTGCACCTATCGTCTGAACATCATCTCCCAAATCAACATTTGCAAGCTTTGGAGCGCCCTTGAATACAGAATCACCTATAGCCGTAACATTACCTTCAAATGTAAGATCCTTAATGTGATTAAGCACACTGTCAGGCAAATCAATTTTACCAAAACATCCGGTCTCCAATCCCACTAACGGTATTGAACCAATCTTAGCAGGTACCTTTAAATCAATATCAGATGCACTGTTTCTGAACTCACAATTGTGCAACACACCTGTATTGTCATCATTTTTTATAATGGATTCAATATATTTTACGCCATCCGATTCCTGACATATTTCATAATAAGTATTTCCCCCGGACTCATAACAATATGGAACCGGTGTACTGAACTTATTATATGTATCCCAAGTTGCTTCACGCTCGGCAGCTTTTGTACTACCGCCGCTAAAACCGTTTTCAGGACCTTTTACATAGAATTCATCATTCTCAATTTCAGAGAAAATATCCTCATCTTCATATGTTATACTTGTACACTGCTTAGGAAATTCAACACGTGCCAAGCTAACACAACCGGCAAAAGTATCATTATCAAGAGTAACTATCGTACCAGAATTACCATATCCGCCGGGCATTACGACATCAGTAAGACTCTTTCGTCCCGAAAAAATCTTATCACCCAAAGCACCCATATTAGATGCTTCAGACATATCAATAGACGTCATCTTATCAACGCCATAATTGGTACAAGCAAAAGCTCCGTCCTGAATCTCCGAAATAGACGTTTTGCCTATAGTTATCGAGGCTAAGCCACAATTATAAAATGCGCCTTCTTCAATACATCCTCCATCATTATTTCCGGTACTGATTTTAGACATATCAACCGTATTAAGGTTAAGGCATTCCGCAAAAGCTCCTTTTCCGATAACTCCAACCTGGTATGGGAATGTTATACCTTCCAAAGCAGAACAATTGTAAAATGCTTCCTTACCGATATATGATGCATTCTCCATCTCTATTGTTTTCAACTGAGTGGATCCGCTAAACGCTCTGTTACCTACGGTCTCAGCTCCATACAAATGAACATCCGTAAGGAACGAACCCTTAAATGCCTCATCACCTATATATTTAATTTCATTTGGCAGATTAAGTACTTTAACATTTTCTACGCCCTGGAATGCCTTGTTTCCGACAGCAAGAACTGTAGTCTGTTCATCTACAACAAAGTTATTCTCATCAAGAAGTTTTCCTTCCGGCTTACTTTGTGCCTGAACAAGATACAAATGTGCATCACCAATTGCACCCGTAGGCTTCGGCGAATCACTTCTCATGTCAATTACATCAACAAGTACACCTTCACATCCATCCCAGCCAAGAACCTTATCGCAGTACCATCTCTTTCTTATATCAGATACATTACTGTCAACAGGCATATCACTTGGAGTAACCACAAGCGGTGCAGGTTCTACAGGTGCAGGAATTGTATATGACCCTTCACCATGTTCATCCTCGTAAGCCTTCTTATCAAGTAACCATTGATTATATGAAGCCTCATATTCCCTATATTTGTTATTATATGTCTGCAGAGAATTCGAGAAATACTTCTCAAACAAAGCAACACTCTGAGCGTTATCTTTATCATATGTAAATGTCTTGGTCGCGCCCTCTCCGGTTGCATAATACGTATCATATGTATCAAAATCCACAGTCATATATGAATAATTGACAACATCGCTAAGAGTAACGGTCTCTGTTGCAAAAGTTGAATTATACTTTGAAACAACAGCAGCTTTTGTAGGCGAAAAATTACCAATATAAAAATCAAAAATGTCATATAACATATACTGATCTGACGTAGATGTCTTACGCGTAGCATATGCTGTATAGGTAGTAGCGGTCTTATCTCCCAAATTAACACCGCCGGTATGTGCTGTATCTACTGTCGAAGTATCCGTATCATCATACGGATATGTATACGGTTCTTTACCTACACCGGTACCGGCTTCAATATCCGGAACAGGAATGGCCGCAACCGTAATCGCACTTACCATAAGTAAAGCACCTATAGTTCTACGCACCGACTTTCTTAATTTTCTGTTTGATTTCTTAGCAGATTTTCCCATTGGGTCTCTCCTTATACACGAAACTTATATTCGTGAATCCACAATCTCTTTATTTTTATCGGCATTTTCTGCCTTTTTCTTAACCTTTGAACAGATTCACCCCATTTATATTACATACCATACTAATTTTACTATATATTGACATTTTTTCAACCCTTTTCGCAACATTTTGTGGTTCATTTTAATATAATAAAAGCTATCTTTGCACCAAACACAAAGATAGCTTTTATTGAAATTATGTTATTAAACAACACTATTTTTTATCACCCGAAGCATCTGCAAAATTTGCTACATAAGATGCCATTACTGTTTCTCCCAACTTATTATGCCTTTTTGTATGCGCTTCATCGGAATCTACAGATTTTTCATTTACTATGTCAGACGTATTACCCGAAGCAGTATTATCATTCTTTGCCATTTTCTCTTTTTCATACGTACTTTCTTTGCTATCATCTTTTGATAACTTTATCGTTTTCGCTCCGCCAACACTTGCAGTGTCCATTCCAACCTGCTTGCTGATTTTGGCATCTTTAAGATAATATTCCGGCATAACCGATACAATATCACCGTTCATATTCTTAAAATTGACATACTTATTCGGCAATAAAACAGAAATAACGCTTTCAAGCTGCTTAGCATCATATGGTTTGGCAATAAAATCATCAAATCCGTTTGAAATGTAGAATTCTCTGGAATCATAATCTACATTGGAGGTTATCGCCACAGTCTTACTGCTCTCTGACAACAGCCCCTTATCTCTCAATTCGTTTAACAGTTCAATACCATCCATTCCCGGCATTAAATGATCAATAAAGAACAAATCATAATCCGCTCTCATGGCCATTCTGATACATTCTTCACCGTTCAATGCCGTATCCACCTGTACACAATTTCGCTTAAGCAATCCTTTAAATATCTTTAAGCTTACAGCACTATCATCTGTAACAAGAATTCTTGCCTTAGGAGCATACAAATACGATTCATTACGATCTCTGGCCGCCATATGCCTTTCAGTCTCAAACTCGCCAACCGGAGTGGGATCAATCACTTTTTGCTTGACTTCAAATGTAAACGTCGTACCTCTTCCAAATTCACTGTCTACTTCAATTTTTCCGTCAAGCAATTCGGTTATACGTTTTACTATAGGCAATCCAAGTCCTGTACCGCCCAAATCATTATCGAAATAATCAATTTTCTCAAAGGAATCAAATACCCTGTTAATATCTTCCTTCTTTATTCCTATTCCCGTATCGGATATCACAATTCTAATGTATACCTCATCTTCGCCAATATCCGATGTAATAAACGAATCAATTTTTGTTGTAACTTTACCCTTTTCGGTATATTTTACGGCATTAGACATTAAGTTAATCACAACCTGAGTTATTTTCTTAACATCGCCGTTCAATACAAGCGGTAAATCAGGACTTGGTTCCAATTCCATATTCAGTCCCTTGGCATGTGCATCGGGCGAAAATCTAACAGCCAAAGCAGTAATTATATCCTTGGTATTGTAATCAACATTATGAAGCGTCGCATTACCGTTTTCCATTTCGGAATAGTTTAATATGTTATCAACCAGATTCTTTAACGCTTTGCTTGCTCTTGATATATTTTCGGAATATGACTTAACCTCATCCGATACATCTTCACGTTTAATCATTTCATTCATTCCGACAACCGTATTAATCGGAACTCTGAATTCATGACTCATCTGTTTTACAAACCTGTTTTTTGCTTCATTTGATTCAGCCATCTGATCATAGGTTGCCTGCAAAGAGTCATTCACGTCGTTCTGCCATTTTGTTATTTTCCTCATGGATATTGACAGATATACTATGCAAAACAGGAATACTACTATTATCATAAGTGCAAATCTAAACAAGCCACCGTATATTTCTTCAAAGCTGTACACAGTAATCAATCTATATCTCGGAATCTGGCAATTGCCCGATACACCGGTTGACAAAACATCATTGTAATCATAAAAAGCAAATATTTTGTCGTTTGAAAACAGAATACTACATGGTGTTTTAATCACATTAAATGTTTTTTCCGCCGTAAAATCAAATGTTCTATTTGGATTATTAATTATTGTTCCGTCAGGCGACACAAGAAAGGCATATGAATTATCATTGTATGATGATGATAAAATATTCGACATAGTTGTTGCCGAGTATTCCAATCCAATTATCATAACATTTCCGGAATTCGTTCTATATGCTCTGGAAATAACTACTCTGTTCTCGCCCGTTGTTATATCTGTAAACGGGCCGGTGCAATATGCCGTATCCTTATCAATCAATCCAATTGCACCAATATACCAATCCAATTGCGTTAATATATATTCTTCGACATTCTCAATACCATTGCTTGTATACAAGATATTATTATCATCCGCCGAATATACAAACGCACGGTTAATAGCTTTGTTTTGATTAACGGCATCATTCAAAACCACACTAAGTGAATTCTTTGATACCGGCTGCATTACTGTCATAAGCGAAATGGAATCAATCGAATGCAACTGATTTTGATACCAAGCAGACACAACACCGTTATTCGCATTATGCATACCGAACAATCTGCTGTTCTCGGTTTTCAAGTTAACACTTCCGCTGATAAAAATAGCAAGTACCATTGTAATCCATAGAATAATCGTCAGATTTTTTGCAATTCTATAACTCATCGATTTCTTATAGGATTTTCTTCCTTGCTTGATAACATCGCTATAATCTTTTCGATACTGATTAGCATCCAAGTATGTCTTAATATTTGCTACTAATTCTTTAATCTCATTTGCCGAATAATTAATTTTATCCAAAGCGGCCTTTTTATCATCCGATTGTGAGAAAACATCAAAATCACTATATTCAATTATAGTGGAAAGCGGTGTCACAGCTTCGTCAACCACTTTTTTTGCCATTCTCTCTCTTGTATTAGAATGTCCCTCAAACATTCTTTTTCTTTTTGCGTCGCTTTTATATACCCACGTAATAAACATGGCAATAATGAGTAACAGTGAAGTATTTGTAACAATTAAGTACATTCTGTCTTCAAACAGTATATTTTTCTCCATTATTTCAACAGAATATATTTCATTATCACATTCCCTAAAAAATACCGTTACATTTCGGCCATCTGATTTTGCATCGAAGTAATACATATCTGCCGGCAAATTACATAATTTATCAAATATAGTTGCATATTGAGGCAAATATTTATAAATATTACGTCCGATAGAATCTTTTTGATCATTATAGATAATTATTGTTCCGTCTTTAGCGACAAATATTACATCTTTTTCACCGCCATTATTATCAGGAATTTTTGTAATTATTGAATCCGTCGGATACGCTATCGCAACAGCACAATCCGTATGTCCTTTGATTTTCTTAGCACATATCAGACCGTATTTGTTACCCAATGCGTCTTTATCATTCGGCCCAACGTATGAAGAATCTTCAGAATTCATCAAACTCTTATACCATGTTGATCGGATTATTTCTGAAAATGTGACATCATCGTCTGTTGCTACGCATTCATCAGTTGTAACAACATAGATGACAACTCCTGAATTGTTATCAAATGAAGGTATGCACTCATCAATCAATGCATAAACACCGTTTTTATCTATTTTACCGTTAGCATTAATATAATCAGCACATACTATAGATAAGGCATCTGTAATTTTTGTTCCTTCATTGGTAATTCTATCTATTGAATTACCTATATTATTTATTTCTTCTCTCCCAATTTTTTGAATATAAGCAGACGATATCTTATTAACCAATAAAACATTAAAAAGCATTACTGTTACCAAGCACAAAAACGCTGCCTGTATCAGATGCCCTTTTATTTTGCTTTTTTTGCCGTTAACTTCACTCAAGTCCTTTACATTAGCTTTCATATGTCTACCCCATGACGTACTCAACTATCTAATCTTCTTGGCAACCACAACAAATCTTCCATCCGGTTCGGACGAATCACACGTCGATAATGTAATAAGCTTATCACCATATGTGGCCGATACCCCTGTATCATATAATGATAACTCAGCCATTTCATTCATATTGGAGTTAAACTCATCTTCACTCATCGCATCTATAAACTGATAATATTTGAAAACAATTTCTTCCTCTGAGTATATACGCGAGCGAAAAACATACATAACCGCATACTCGCCTTCCTCATATATTGTATCAAATGTAAAAGTAGGATTTTGAGAATAGAAATCCTGTTTTGCATAGTAATTCAAATTACCGAACATCTTACCTGATTTCATATGATGTCCGTACAAAATCATATTATCATTTGGGAATGCCGGTGTACAATTCATATCCATAAAAATTGAGCCGTTCTTGTCATAATCCTGCTGATAATTATGATCGAGATAATACTCGTTATTGTTTGTCTGCATAACCGGATAATCTATATTACATCCCTTAATGGTAATCCAGCCAACTATTTTTTTGTTTTTATTATACAATGTCTCATACTTCTTCAGTATTGGTGGCGCATCGTTCTCCTGCGTATAATTGATATGCACAGTCCCACCCGCATCATTTTTCTTAAGTGCCGCTAAAGAATTGTATTCGAAATCATTCTTCTCATATAATGCAAAATAGAATACAAGATAGCCGACGCTTCCAAGAATGCATGCCGCTAAAATTGCTAAAATGACTCTTCTCTTAATCTGATTGACTTTCATTTGATGAAGCACTTCCTTTTTCATCTCTTCATCAAAATCATCAAGCGACGATTTATTCTTTGCAGACTTTCCTTTTTTATCATTCGCCGATTTGTTATTAACCGACTTATTGAATCTGCCATATCCGTTATGAGAAGAATTCTTCGTATTCTTTGTTGCTTCAGCCTGACTGCGAAGCGTCTGTTCCAATTCAATTATCTCATCAATGAAATCTTCACCAACAAGCGATTCAAATCTATATTGGCCCTTTTCAAGTTCGCTTCTTAATTTGCTGACCTCATCAAGTTTCGTCAAATCAACGGAATTCTCAATTTGTTCAATTTTTCTATTGTCTCTATAACCTAGCGCGTAATCATTCTTTGTTCTGAAATGTCTTCCGCGAATTACAAGTTCCATCTCATTCATAACAATATAATTATATAAAAACAGTGGTGGACATTCAACCCACCACTGTCAAAACGCTTAATTATTTAACAACAATATTTACAATTTTGCCCGGAACATATATTTCCTTAACAATTGTCTTGCCTTCAATAAAACTTGCAACACCGTTTGCTGCCTTGGCTTTTGCAAGCGCACTGTCCTTATCTTCGTCAACGGCAAGTTCCACTACACCTTTTACTTTACCGTTAACCTGAACACCTATCTCAACTGTATTCTCTTTTACAGCTTCTTCATCATATTCAGGCCATTTTGCAAAAGCAATTGTATCTGTATGTCCGAAACGATTCCAGATTTCCTCACCTATATGCGGTGTAATACAGCTTAACATTTTAATAAGGCCTTCCGCATATTCCATAGAACAAGAGCCCTCTTTATAAATAGCATTAACAAATATCATCATCTGTGAAATCGCTGTATTAAATGCTAATTTTTCAAAATCGGAAGTTACTTTCTTTACAGTTTGATGATAAAGTTTTTTAAGTGCTTCTTTCTTATCATCATTAATATTTTCAGCTACCGTAAAGAAGTTCCAAACTCTGTTAATAAATCTTCTGGCGCCCTCAACGCCCTGTGAACTCCATGGCTTAGATACCTCAAGAGGTCCCATAAACATCTCATACAATCTTAATGTATCCGCACCGTACTCTCTGACTACATCAGATGGATTTACAACAAACTCAGGGAATCTTTTTCCCATTTTGATTCCGTTTTCACCAAGAATCATTCCCTGATGAACAAGTTTCTTAAACGGCTCTTTAACAGGAGACAAACCGTTATCATACAAGAATCTGTTCCAAATTCTACTATACATCAAATGACCGACTGCATGTTCCGGTCCTCCAATATACAAATCTACCGGCATCCAATGCTTAATAAGTTCCTGATTGGCAAATTCTTCCTCATTATCCGGATCGATATATCTGAAATAATACCAACTGCTTCCGGCAGATCCCGGCATGGTAGATGTCTCTCTTGTTCCTTTTATATTATTGTTATCGTAGTTCTTCCACTCAACGGCATTTTCAAGCGGTGCCTTACCGTTCTTTCCCTTATAGTCTTCAAGTTCCGGTAAAATAAGCGGTAATTCGGAATCATCAAGAACATTAATCTTTCCGTCTTCGCTATGTACAACGGGAACCGGCTCACCCCAATAACGCTGACGTGCAAAAATCCACTCTCTGAAATGATAATTGACCGTTCTCTTGGCAACACCCATTTTTTCAAGCTTTGAAGTAATCGCCTCTTTAGCTTCTTCAACCGTTAATCCCGTAAACTCTTCGGAATTGATAAGTTTGCAGCCTTTGCCCAAATAATCTTGTTTCTCAAACGCATGCTCACTTACATCTGCTCCGTCAATTACCTGAATCATATCAATTTTATGAGCAATCGCATATTCAAAGTCTCTCTGATCATGACTCGGAACAGCCATAACCGCACCCGTACCATAACTTGCCAAAACAAAATCGCCGATAAACATTCTGACTTCTTTTCCGTTAACCGGATTAATACAGGTTACTCCCTTAAGTTCGCAACCTGTTTTTCCTTTATTAAGTTCGGTACGGTCCATATCATTTTTCTTTAATGTCTCGTCAATATATTTCTGCACCTCATCCTTGTTTTGCACACGCGGCATAAGGTTTTTGACAATCTCTCCGTCAGGAGCAAGTACCATAAATGTTATACCGTAGATTGTTTCAATACATGTTGTAAATATCGAGAATTTTCCACCACCAACAATATCAAATTCAACCTCTACACCTGTCGACTTACCGATCCAGTTACGCTGAATCTCCTTTGTTGATTCCGGCCAATCAATTTCATTGAGCCCGTCAAGTAGTTTCTCGGCAAATGCAGGCTGGTCGATAACCCACTGCTTCATATTCTTACGAATAACCGGATATCCGCCACGCTCGGATTTGCCGTCAATTACCTCATCATTGGACAAAACTGTTCCCAGTTCCTCACACCAATTAACAGGCATATCAATATACTTGGCATATCCGGCTTCATACAACTTCTTAAAAATCCACTGAGTCCACTTATAGAACTTAGGATCGCTTGTTGCAATCATTTTATCCCAATCATAATCAAAGCCGAGTTCTTTCAACTGCTTTGAAAATGTTTTAATATTCTCTTCCGTAAAACTATTCGGATGATTACCTGTTGTAACCGCATACTGCTCCGCAGGAAGTCCGAAGCTATCATATCCCATCGGGTGCAAAACATTATATCCCTGCATTCTCTTCATACGAGACATAATATCAGTTGCTGTATATCCCTCCGGATGTCCTGCATGAAGACCTACACCGGACGGATAAGGAAACATATCCAAAACATAATACTTAGGCTTGCTAAAATCCCATACATCAGTTTTAAATGTATGGTTCTTTTCCCAGTATTCCTGCCATTTTTTCTCAACCTCACTATGATTATACGGTTCTGCCATAATTACTCCTCCTAACGGATGATATATATTATTTTTTCTATATTTTGCACCCGTTTATTATATGTTCAATATTATCAAAAGACAAGCCTGCATATATATGTTATCCAAAAACATATAGCCAGACAAAAGATACACTGACAACTATCTGTATAATAGCAAATCGATAGCAGACTTGTGTGTTCGACCAATTATTTACCTTTCTTGCCTGATCATGTAACGGACATCTTACATTTTTTAAAATAGGTATCTTTAAAAATCTTGTAACAGCAATCTTAACAAGTCCAAGTCCACCGTCAAAAATCAATACAATGGCAAATGGAATAAAAAGAAGTGCATGTCCGCAAAGTAACGCAGATATTGCTATCATTGCGCCCATTGCTCTACTGCCTGCATCGCCCATCAAAATTGTACTCGGCGTTGCGTTATACCATAAATATGCAACCAATACAATAATGAAAAGCATAATACTATAATTGCTCTCGCCTACCCCATTATCCAAACGATTAAGGAAATAGAACGATCCTAATGTAATAACGGTAAGTGTCGCACTTAGTCCGTCTACTCCGTCGGAACAATTTGTTACATTAATTGACACCCATACAAGTATAACAATCAATACACCATACAACCAATACGGAATATCAAATGTAAAATCAGTAAAAAGGCTCCAATGATAAGTGTTTCCGTTATATGTTAGATATGTAATCGCAATAATAACAGCTATCAGGAAATCCAAAAAGCCTTTTAAATACTCATTCCATGGCTTATCCGACGCATCATCAAAATATCCGGTCAACATGCAAAGTAAAATGTCGGCAAGATAAATCGACCTCTCAACCGTTATTGTATTAAACAATAAATCAACCACAACAAAAACCAGTACAAAAATTATTCCGGCTCCACGTGCCTTTCCTTTCGATAAGGCTCCGTCAACGGCAAATGCCCTGCCTTGATCGTGCGGTAACTTATCTTTAAAAATGTTCAAAAAAACAATAGTCAAAAAAAAGGCCGCAAGGAGCCCCGGTAACATTATTACCGGGGTAGAAAACATAGTAAACATTATCAATTTGCTCCTCAATATGTACAACTAATTTTTCAAATTTCTATGAAGAAGTTCATGCTCCTTACCGCAAATCACTTCATCATAAACCAACTTAAGATTAGGATTCTCACTTGTATATCTAACAGGTGTCATACGATCGGCTTTATAGATTCCTTCTGTTCTTGCTGAACGTGTATTATGTCCTTCTTCATATGGCTGACCGCCGCCTAAAATACATCCGCGTCTGCATGCCATTACTTCAACAAAATCATATTGAGCCTTACCGGCTTTTATATCCTCCAGCAATTGTCCGGCTCTTGCAAGTCCATGTACAATGGCAATCTTAACATCACGCTCGCCTACTTTTGCCGTAAGTTCTTTAAAATTATCATTTCCTCTCACGCCGGAAATACTGATTGCGTTGAGCGAATTATGACTCTTATCATCGGAAAGATGTCTTAGAACCGCTTCCGTTACGCCACCGGTAATACCAAAAATCGTTGCAGATCCGGATGCATATCCGAATGGCATATCTGCAGCTTCCTCAGCTATCTCCGAGAACTTGATTCCTACCTGTCTAATCATTCGAATCAATTCAACTGTTGTAATAACAATATCCGTATCCTGTCTGCCATTGGTAAAATTATCCGGTCTTAATATCTCAGCTTTTTTAGCTGTACATGGCATAATAGATACAACATAAGTTGTCTTTCCTTCTTCTTCGTCCTTCTTCTTAAAATACTCTTTTATTGTCGCTGACAACATTCCCTGAGGAGAACGACATGTAGATACATTATCGGCAAATTCCGGATACTTATTCTCAAGGAATTTAACCCATGCAGGACAACATGATGTGAACAGTGGCAGTTTCTCTCCGCTTTCCAATCTCTTAGCAAGCTCAGTACTTTCTTCAATAACTGTCATATCTGCGCCAAAATTAGTATCATATACTTCATCAAAGCCCATCATACGTAATGCTGTCACAAGTCTTCCCATGCTATTCTCACCTTTGGGAATACCAAATCTGTCACCTACAGCCAAACGAACAGCAGGTGCAACCTGGGCAACTACTCTTACATTAGGGTCATTAATTGCATCCCAAACTTCGGTAACATTGGTTCTGATAGAAATAGCTGCTGTCGGGCAAACCACTCTACATTGACCGCATCCAACACAATCTGTCTCGGACAGGCACTTATTAAACGCAGGTGTTACTTGCATTTTCGAACCTCTATATGCGAAATCAATAGCACCTACACCCTGTATTTCTGCACATGTACGCACACAGTCACCGCAAAGAATACATTTATTCGGATCACGTACGATACAAGGCGAGCTCATATCAAGCGGTAACTGCTCCTTGTTATTTAAGAATCTGACCGCATGAACGCCAACCTTGTACGCAAGACTCTGTAAATCACACATTCCGTTATTTGTACAGGTTGTACAGTCTCTGCAATGTGATGATAAAAGCAATTCAATAATAAGCTTACGATATTGCTGTAATTTTTTTGTATTGGTCTTAATAACCATACCCGGACGTGGTTGTTCTGAACATGAAGCAAATATTCTTCCTCTGTCATCTTCAACAACGCACATTCTGCACGCTCCGTATATTGACAGTTCTGAATGATAACAGAACGTCGGTATATCTATTCCCGCCTTACGAATAACCGCAAGAATATTTTTCTCTCCCTCGATAGGTACCAAGCGGGAGTCAATTGTCATATATTCCATTTTCCTCTTTCCTCCTGCCTACTTAATCTTTACAGCCTTAAATGCACAATTACCTTCACAGGCACCACATTTAATACATTTACTCTGGTCAATAACAAATGGTGACTTAATCTCACCGGAAATAGCACCAACAGGACAATTACGCGCACACTTTGAACATCCCTTACAAAGCGATGGATCGATTTCGTACGATCTGAGTGCCTGGCAAGTGCCTGTACGACATTTCTTATCCTGAATATGTTCAACATATTCATCCCTAAACACGCGCAATGTACTAAGTACCGGTAAAGCTGCACTCTTACCCAAACCGCACAAAGCAATATTTGTTATTGCCTCGCCCAATTCTTCGAGAATATCAAGCTGTTCCATGGTACCGCGTCCTGCAACAATATCTTCAAGAATTTCAAGCATTCTCTTGGTACCTTCACGACAAGGAACACACTTTCCGCAGCTTTCATTCTGCGTGAAATTCATAAAGAATCTTGCTACTTCTACCATACATGTATCTTCGTCCATAATAACAAGACCGCCAGAGCCAATCATTGCTCCACGCTTTTTAAGCGAGTCAAAATCAAGTGGCATATCAAGATCGGCTTCAATAAGACAGCCGCCCGACGGTCCACCTATTTGAACAGCCTTGAACTTTTTACCATTCTTAATACCACCACCGATATCATATACGATTTCTCTTAATGTTGTACCCATCGGCACTTCAATAAGTCCTGTATTATTTATACTACCCGTAACAGCAAAAGCCTTTGTTCCCGGGCTGCTCTCAGTTCCGATTCCATGATACCAATCCGCACCATTATTTATAATCATCGGAACATTTGCATATGTCTCAACATTATTAAGTACAGTAGGCTTGCCAAACAAACCTTGTTCTACAGTACGCGGCGGTTTTGTTCTCGGCATACCTCTCTCACCTTCAATAGAAGCTGTAAGAGCTGAACCTTCACCGCAAACAAACGCACCGGCTCCACGATTAATATGAAGTCTGAAGCTATATCCGGATCCCAAAATATTATCACCAAGTAATCCGCATTCTTCTGCATCTGCAATAGCTTTCTTTAATCGCTTAATTGCAAGCGGATACTCTGCACGAACATAAATATATCCTTCCTGCGCAGCAACGGCATATCCGGCAATAATCATACCTTCAATCATCTTATGAGGATCGCCTTCCATTACGCTTCGATCCATAAACGCTCCCGGATCGCCCTCATCACCGTTACATACAACATAACGAATCTTTTCTTCCTGACGTGCAACCTGCTTCCATTTATATCCTGTCTGGAAGCCACCGCCTCCACGACCACGCAAATTGGAATCGTAGATTGTATTAATAACCTCTTCCGGGGTCATCTCAAAAAGTACTTTCTCCAATGCGGAATATCCACCGCACGCAAGTACCTCATCAATATGCTCGGCATCAATATGTCCGCAATTTTTCAATACAAGTCTTTTCTGTTTTGCATAAAATGGTATATCTTCTTGAGCCTTATACTTTACACCGTCCATCTCATACAAAAGTCGCTCAACCGGTTTGCCTTCAAGCACAGTTGTTTTATAAATTTCCTCACAATCTTCCGGCTTGACTTTGATATACAAATAATTGTATGGCTCAATTCGCATAAGCGGTCCCATCTCACAAAAGCCATGGCAACCGCTTCTTTTTACAGCAATTGTCTCCGGTTTATTTACAGGACAACTACCATCTGCATTATGTGCTACACCTTCTCCAAATTCGACTTCGGCAAGATTATCTGCTTTAACCAGCTCGCACATTTTTTCATAAATCTTATCAGAACCGCCGGCCAAGCATCCGGTTCCCGCACAAATTAGTATTCTGCACTTATTTGAATCAATTCTTTCCTTAGCTGTCTTTCTTACTGCAGCCAACTCTTCTGCGTTATTTATTCTATTCATTGGCTTCACCTCTCAGTTCCTTTACCAGTGTTGATACCTTTTCAGGTGTCATAGCAGGATGAACCTCATCATTAACAGTAAGTGCAGGTGCCAATCCACATGCTCCCAGGCACGAAACAGTCTCAACCGTAAACATCATGTCATCCGTAGTATGCTTATCCTTGGACAACCCCAACTCCTCATACAATTTGCTTAATATTGTAGACGATTTACGTACATGGCAAGCCGTTCCATCGCACACCTTAATAACATATTTACCCTTTTGTTCAAAAGAGAAATTCTCATAAAATGTAGCAACACTATAGGCTTTTGCTTCCGTAACACCAATCTCTTTAGCCACATAGGTGAGAAGTTCCGGAGCCAAATATTTGTATTCAGCCTGAATATCCTGCATGATTGGTATTAATGCAGCCTTTGTCTTACCATGGATATTAATTATCTCATCCACTTTTTGATAATAACTTTTGTCTAACATAGTTCCTCCTGTGCCTATTCTCTTTCAGCTTTCATATTCTTCTTCATAGCATACATTCTGTCATCGGCAATTTTCATAACAGTATGTCTGTCGTATGGATGTGCTTCATCGCTGTAGGATACACCATAAGCAGCGCTGACAACGAATTGATAGCCGCAATTGTTCTTTAATTCAATTGTTGTTTCATATATCTTAAGCATTCGCTCAATTTCTTCTCTATCACAGCCGGGCACAATAACCGCGAATTCATCACCGCCCATTCTGTATGCGATGGATTTTGTACCAAAGCTTTGTGATATTGTTTCAGCAAAAACAATCAATAATTGATCGCCCGTTTCATGTCCCATGCTATCATTTGATTTCTTCAAGAAATTCAAATCAAAAGAAATCAACGTATATTCTTTACCACCTTGTTCTATTTCCAAAATATCTTCATTAAACTTAGCTCTGTTATTCAAAAGAGTAAGCTGATCGGTAAACGCAATTTTTAGTAAAATATCTCGTTCCGTCTTATCCTCAACTTGCCTAATCAGTTCAACACATATCTCATAAATCATGAAACCTGTGAATATTATTCCGCCCCAACTGCTCAAGCCAACCATACCGCTAAACCAGCTAAGATAATATTTTCCCAAATTGAAGACAACAATATCATACCCAACACATAATGCCAGCAAACCTGCTCCTAACAGCATTCTGCTTTCCGATCTGCGTCGTCCCGATAACCTATAATACAATCCCGAACCAATATAGTATATTATTCCAATCAAATCCAATATATGAAACGGAATCAACATTGCAACAAAATGTACGATATTAAGCAGATGTAAAACAATTGTTACAACGATAAGAAGTATATTGGCACAAAGTAAAATCTCCAAAGTAACATTAAGGAATTTGTTCTTAGCATCCCTACGCATATGTTTAAGGAACAAGAAGACCGGAATCATGCCAACATATACAGAGAAATATTCAACTAACATAGTCAGCATTCTATTACCGCTAAGCATTCCAAGTATCGGAACATTTGTAATTGTCCAGCCGCCAATAATGAAAGCAAATATTCCCGTATACACAAGTGGCATACCGTCAGCATTGCGTCCTATCATTAATATACCCAGCAAAGTCAATCCCAAACTAAAAAGTATCAAGAACGTTCCACATAATACCTGTGGCATATATTCACCCAATATATCCAAATGGACATCCGCTGCATCATCAATAAACGGTGTATTAATATTGGTCCAGGCATCGTTCTCCGAAAACAAGAACTTAACGCGTAATTCCTTGCCTGATGAATCTGCAGGAAGATTAATATAATTGTATCCTCCCAAAATCATTTTTCCGCTTTCAAGTTCGCTCATTCCGTATGAGAAAATGAATTCATCATCAACATAGACGCTGTAAGCAGAATGATATACATCCAAGACAAGAATCGGTTCAATATAATCAAACTCGGGAATTGTACATATAATATCTATCACATCACCCTTGTCGGTTGCATCAAAAGAAAGCTTATCAAGAATCACATCTTCATAAACTTTATCATTAATTTTCACGTCCCACTTATCGTTTAAGACAATCGCATTCTCTAAGCCCGGAAGCGAAAAGAAATAGCGAAAAACAAACAGTGTTATCGCAAAAACAATAAGTGAAACAAAATATGAACCTATTCGTACTTTATCATTTTTACTCATAATTGTTAATATTATATCATACTCATTTTCTTTAAGAAAGACCTGTAAGCAAAAAGCTTACAGGTCTATAAAATTATTCATCAATATTGTTTTCCGCAACTTTGGCAGCTCTTGCAGCAACCTCACGTTCCTGTACATCTGACGGGCATTGCTCATATCTTACAAACTCATATGAATACTCTCCGCTTCCGCCTGTCATAGAACGTAAATCCGTACAATACTTAAATATCATACTCATAGGAACTTCAGCTTCTATCTGCTGTTTATCATCCCCGGCAGGATTCATTCCCAATACTCTTCCGCGTCGTTTATTCAAATCGCCCATAACATCACCTGTATATTTTTCAGGCACAACCACTTTTAAGCTCATAATCGGCTCAAGTAAAACCGGAGTAGCTTCCATAATGCCCTTCTTAAATGCTTGAATCGTCGCCATCTTGAATGCCTGTTCAGACGAATCAACCGGGTGATAAGAACCATCATATAAAACCGCTTTAATGCCTACAACAGGATATGCTGCCAGCGGACCTCTCGGAACGCTCTCACTCAAACCTTTTTCAACCGCCGGGAAGAAGTTCTTTGGTACGGCTCCTCCTACAACAATTTGGTCAAACACATATGGCGTCTCAATATCTCCGCTTGGCTCAAACGTCATCTTTACATGTCCGTATTGTCCATGTCCGCCGGATTGCTTTTTATATTTATACTCAACATCCGATTTCTTCTTTATCGTCTCTCTGTACGCAACTTTCGGATCAGACAATTCAATCTGAACTTTATATTCATCAAGTAGACGGCTAACCACAATATCAAGATGCTGCTCACTCATACCATATAACAAAAGCTGTCTGTTCTCGGCATCATTGACATTCTTTAGCGTCTGATCCTCATGCATCATCTTCTGCAATGACTGACTAACTTTATCAATATCTTCTTTCTTAACTGTCTTATATCTTCGATACGTATACGGTACCGGTAATTCAACCTTACCATATTGAATAGTCGTCGCCTTCGTTGACAACGTATTTCCTGTCCTCGCAGCCGTAAGTTTTGCAATTGCGCCAATGTCTCCTGCATGTAATTCACTTACTTCAATCGGCTTATTGCCCTGCATAATGTATAATTTTGAAATCTTCTCATCAACATCCTTATCCTTGTTATATAGCACATCATCTGATTTAATTACGCCGGAATATACTTTTATCAGACTATATTTTCCAATAAACGGATCAACAATCGTTTTCCAAATATATGCTGACTTTGCTTTTGCAAAATCATAATTCGCTTCGAAAATCTCATTTGTCTTTAGATTAACTCCGGCAACAGTTCTGTTCTCGGGACTCGGGAAATACTTTACAATATCATCAAGCAACGTATAAACACCCTGGCATAAAATGCTTGATCCCATCGACATCGGTACAATAGAACCGTCATTAATATTATTCCTTAATGCAGCTCTAATCTCTGCTTCCGAAAATGTCTCTCCGCCAAAATATCTGTCCATGAACTCTTCGCTTGTCTCTGCAACAGATTCCATCAATGTATCCAAGCATATATCCAGATTAGCCTTACTGTAGTCAGGTATTTCGCATTCAACAACCTCTTTACCTTCCCAACGATAACCTTGTTTAGAGATGACATTGATATATCCGACAAATTTTTCATTTTCTCTTATCGGCAAATGAAACGGCGCCATCTTTTTACCATATAATGCAGTCATATCTTCTACAACCTGTCTGTATGATGCATTATCAATATCCATATCAGTTACAAAGATCATACGCGGAAGTTTGTATTTCTCGCATAAATCCCACGCCTTCTTAGTACCGACCTCTATACCTGCTTTTCCGTTAACAACAATAATAGCAGCATCTGCAGCACTAACAGCTTCTTCTGTCTCACCGACAAAATCAAAATATCCGGGTGCATCCAACAAATTAATCTTTACACCATCCCACTCAATAGAAACCACGGATGTTGAGATAGAAAATTTTCTCTTCTGCTCCTCTTTGCCATAATCACTGATTGTATTACCGTCTGCTATCTTACCCATCCTGGATGTTAATCCCGCCAGGTATGCCATTGACTCTACCAAGCTGGTTTTGCCGGCCCCGCCATGACCTAACAATACAACATTTCGAATCTTATCAGTTGTGTAAATGTTCATAAATGTGTAACCTCCTATTGTGTGCTTTAAGTCTTTTCCCCTAAAAAACTTATGCGATAATTTTAACAAATTATCGCACAATTCACAATAGTATTATTTACTTGACGGATTATTGTATTTATTTTCAGACTTTTACAAAGATTTAATCAGCAATTCATATTCGGCTGCCGGGATAGGCTGTGAATATAAGAATCCCTGTATAACATCACATCCCATTTGCTCAAGGAATTCGGCCTGTTCGTTGGTTTCAACGCCTTCGGCAATAGTTTTCAATCCTATTGTATTTGCCATATGAATAATGTATTCAATAATCTTTGTACCCTTATCCATATTAGTATCGCCACGTAAAAAGCCCATATCAAGCTTAAGGATATCAAGCGGCATATCTTTTAAAACATTGAGTGATGAATATCCGGTTCCAAAATCATCCATCGCAATTTCAAAGCCCATATCCCTAATTCTGTTTACTCTCTCAATAATGGCATCCTGATCCGCCATATATGCCGATTCCGTTACTTCAAAATGCAAATACTTGGTATCAATATTATACTCATCCTTGAATCTGTGAATGATACCGATAATCTCATCATCAACCAAACTCATTCGTGAAACATTAACAGAAATCGGTACCATCGGAATGCCTTCATCCATCCATTTTTTTATAAGTATAAATGCACTCTTCCAAACATGTCTGTCAAGTTCCTTAACAAAACCGTTTTTCTCAAAAATTGGTACAAATATAGCCGGAGAAATAATAGTTCCATCCTTTTTTACCCATCTCGAAAGGACTTCCGCTCCAACCAATTTATTGGAAGCATGATTAAACTGCGGTTGTAAATATATAACAAATTCACCATCAGCCATTGACTGCTTCATTTGTTTGGTTATTTCCGAATCAAGGATTATCTCCGTATGAATCGCATCGTCAAAATATCTAAAATCATTATGAGATCTGTCAGTAATCTTTGTCATTGCATAAGTACAATAATCAAGAATCTTACCGACCGGCACCTCATCTCCCGGCACTGTCTTATACACACCGGCTCTTACGGTAACAGGGAAATCGACACCCAAATGTCTATAATCATATGTCTCTGTTTCTTTCAATTTTTTAGCTTTTTCAGATGTATTCAAATAGCAAAAGCCAAAAAATCCGCCACCCAATCTACAGCACAATCCGCCGTCACCGATGAATTCACGCATATAATTTGCAAAATTAACAAGTACCGCATCTCCGACGCTACGGCCGTATAATCTGTTTATTACCATTACTTTATTAATATTGCACACGCCGAGCACATAACTTCTGTCTTTATGAGTGCTTAATAAATGCTCAACTTCAGGAATAAAACGTGCCATATTAGGCAATCCCGTCAACATATCAATATATACCTGACTTTTAAGCTCATCATTCAGATAATGAATGCAATTCTCCATTTTGGCATATCCGCTTGCAACAGCCTTTGCCATCTCAACGCATGTCGGATATCCGCAGAACTTACAATTGATATTTCTCTTGGCTTGTGTATCCTTATGCATTCTCTCAAAAATTGCTTCATATGCTTTTTGCGGTACAATATACGGTTGTCTGTAATTCTCGGAAAATTCACGGGTAAAATCAAAGAAATTGAGCGATTTAAATTTGGCACACAACTCCTCATAGCGTTCCTTATAATCCTTAGAATCCTCCAACTGTTTATAAACATTGTGGCTGCGCTCAGCAAATCTTTCATATACTTTATTGTAATTAAATCCGGGCGCATCTATTCCTCCGCCCATCAAGCAGCCCATAGCACACGCACTGATTTCCGTTAACATCGGATGTTGTTCCCACTCTTCGTTTATGCCTTTTTGCTTGCAAAACGGAGCAATCATTTTCTCATCAATATGATCAAAATTGGTAAATACTTCCGTCGACGGGAAGTATCTCTCCACCATTCTTCTGAATACACCGTTTGAACATATCAATCTTCCTTCGGTTTCACATTTGTAATCAGGTTTGGAATAATATCTGTCAAAATCTATCTCGCGCAAATAATCCATCAAGTGCGCAATTGTCACATTATACAGAATGCTCTTAAATGTTTCATTCGAAGATGTCTCATCAGTCATAGCAATACATGGTCCGAGATATGCAATCGGATTAGTATCTTCCAAATATTTTCGAACATATATTGCCGTACATATTGCAGGGGTCTGAACCGGAATAATATACGGCAGCATCTCCGGATTACATTTCTTTGCATAATTTGCCACTGCCGGGCAAATATGTGTAATAAATGCTTTTGGCTTTGTCTCGGACTCTTTATATTCCTTCAAATATTTAGCATGAGCCCACACGCTGATTTCCGCGCCTATTCCAACATCATATATTTTATCTACACCAATTGTACGCAAATATCCGATTAATTTGTATGCTGTCTTACCATACAACATATAAAATGTAGGATCGATAATAACAGATATTTTCTTACCGTTCTCCAAATCCTTAAAGAAAAACAATGTATCATCTCTGTAATCTCTGGCTCCGTGTGAACATTCTCTTATACAATTTCCACATTCGATGCATTTTTTACCGGAAACCTCAATGCAGTTTTTGCCTTCCGTTTTGCCATTAACATTTGTTCCGACAACAGGGCACGAAGCAACGCATCTGTTACAGGCTATGCAATTTTTATTGGTTGTAATAACACCATCATTATATCTTGACATAAGAGGCTCCTTTTATTCGAAAACAGCTAAAATCATCGTCTGATTAAGATGCTCGTATTCATATTGTTCTCCATAACCGGAGAATCCGATATAGGTTCCATATTCGCTAAGTACTTCGACAAAATCACCCATTATTTCCTGTTCGTTAAAATATCTTGTTCGTGACAAGCAATTAACAACAATCGAAAATGACGGATTTACCACCTTTGTTTTAACAGCATTAGCTGTTCTGTTCCATACTTCTTTGGGATCATCCGGCTCCAGTAAAACAAGCTTTGAATAATTATGAATACGTGAATAGTATGATAACTGTCCATCCGGATATACAACATTGTGCTCTGTAATATAGATATTGTCACCGTCAATTCTGCCTACCGGATGCATAGATGTATAATTAAACAGCTTGTTAACAGGCACGCCTAAGGCTGCCGCAACAACCTCCGCCGCCGGTCTGTTATTATATTCATATACTGTTCTGTCGTCACAATCAACATCTGTTGCAACCATAATATGTTCTGTAGGCTTAAACATATTTTCCTTGAAAAGTCTTATCTTTCCATGCGTATTCTTAATAATGACAAATGCGCACGCATCATTGTATACTATGCCGTTTAGTGCTACAAAAGATGCATTTATTCCGTCAGGCGCACCTGCTGTACCACCAAAAATCGGAATTTGCTTCTCAGCAAACGTTATCTTAAACGCATCCATTATCAGTTCTTCGCCACCGCTGAATGCAGTTGTAAATTCAAAGCAGCATGTATTATCAAGGTTCTCACCAATCTTATCTATGGCATTTCTTATGGTCTCTTTATATCGTAGCGGATATCTGTCAATCTCCAAAATGATGCCTGATGCAATCTCAATACCTGAATAAATTGCAAGCGCAGTAACTGCATTAGGATTATATCCCTTTGACGAAAGAACAACATACGAAGACATTCCGATAACGGTTGTATTCGGAAATGCTTGAGCCAAATGACGTGAAAACCACGTGAAATTCAAATAATCCGTTGTAAAAAAGATAAGCTTCGGAGCTTTTTCATCTCCGTCTTTTTGCAGAGTTTTCTTAATCTCCTCCATTGCAACTGCCGTATCTTTTGCATCACTAAAAGCAATTCTTGTTCTGTCCATAGCGTAAACTCTCCCCTAATACACACTTATATTCTGGCTGTAAACAACTCCAAATTACCCTTAACTTTTATCTTGTTTTTTCTTCTCGGTACAAAAATGCAATCACCCTTATTAATGACCATATGTGTCTTTTCAGCTATTAACTCTCCGCATCCGTCAAGTACCATCACCGCATAAAACGACTCTTCACCCGTATCCAGCAAATACGTCTTATTTACTTCAACATGTTCGCATTCAAAATACTTACATGCGACATTACCTTTGTATGCACTGTAATCAAGTACATCCAATGCCTTTTCAACATCTAACTGACGCTTATTACCATACTTATCGACACGATTATAATCATATAATCTATATGTTGAATTAGAATTCTGTTGCACTTCACATATAAGTACGCCCTTACCGATGGCATGCACTGTTCCGGCCGGAATAAAATAGTCTTCACCCGCGTGAACCTTAACTTTATTAAGTAAATCTACAATGCTTCCGTCAGAAAGTCCCTGAAGCACTTCTTCCTTAGTTACATCTTTACGAAAGCCCATATAGATACAGCTATCCTTGGCCGCTTCGATTATATGCCATAATTCGCTTTTTCCGTATTCATTCTCATGCTCCAAAGCATAATCATCTCCGGGATGAACCTGCACGGACAAATCTTCTTTGGCATCAATCAACTTAATAAGTAGCGGAAATGTCCTATAATTCTGATATTTCCAGCCAAGATTCTCCGCGCCGATTTTGGTCAGATATTCGCCAAAGGTCATTCCTTTATATCTGCCGGAAGCAACAACGCTCTGTCCATCGGGATGTGCCGATAATTCCCACGACTCCGCAATAACATCATAATCACAATGCTTATCATATTTTTCTCTAAGCTTATTTCCACCCCATAAATAATCCTTATAGGCAGGCTGCAGCTTAATAAACGGCTCCATTGTATATCCCAAAGCTGTCTCGCTCGGTGTTTCGGTCGGAACCGTAACAAAATCTTCCGAATCAATATTCATACCGGTTGCCGTCTCAATGATTATTAACGGTGCTTCACCCGTACAAGATATCTGATGTGGTGTACCGGCCGAAATAGCAAAGGAATCTCCAACTTTAATATTATAATTCTTATCACCTATAACTGCCTTGCCTGTACCGCCAATAACAGTTAAATTCTCATTTCTTTCACTATGTGAATGCGGAACAATTGTTTTACCCGGAAGAATTGACAGCTTTCTTACCTGATAACCTGTTTTGGGATCTTCTTCCAGGATTTTTGATTCTCCCCACACTCTGTAAAAAAGCCTGCTTTTATTAAAATATCCCCATAAACTTTGGGATTGCAAAATAATCTCTTTTAAATCGTTACTTTCGCCTTTTTTGCCAATATAAGTTGCATCTTCCGTATTAACAACCAAAATATCGTTCAAATGATTAACCAATACCAAGCGGTCATTGCATCTGTTAATAACGGTTGTATTCTCGCACTTATTGGCAATCAATTGGTTTTCAAACTCACTGCTTAATTTTACATCCACCAAATCGTCAAGACTTCCGACATCCTTCCAATCAAATCCGATTTTAACCACCTTACCGATTGAAGTATGTTCAAATAATGACGCTTCGATAGAAGCATTATCAATCATATCCAGTGCTTTTTTTGAATAATATATCTTATTACCAACAGTCTCCTTTGATAAATATGCCTTCTCACATTTTGCAAGCATATCTCCGGTCGTTTTTCTGATCTCATTAAGGAATGTTCCGATTGAAAACATAAACATTCCCGTATTTGTGTAATACTTGCCGTCTTCTCTATATTTTTGAGCTTCCTTATCAGTTGGCTTGCCTGTAAATTTAACAATATCTTCTCCCGAATGCTTTATACATCCGAATCTGATATCCGCAGACACCATTTCCTTGCCAAACGCAACCAAATATCCCTCTTTAGCAAGTTCTTTTCCTCTCAAAATATCATCTTTGTACTTTTCACCACTAATAAGATTATCACTGGAAACCACAAAAAGGATTTCGGAATCAGGTAAAGAAAGGGCAGATAAAACAATCGGAGCCGAAGTATTACGCCCCGTCTCCTCATATATGCACCGATACGTCAATCCGTTAAAAGCCTTCATCTGGTTCTCAATTATTGACTCATACGCCGAACTTGTCGATATAATAAACTCATCGCAAAAAGCCATATTTCTGGCAACTGTTTCCTGAAATATGGAGTGATTATTCTTTATCTGTATAAACTGCTTCGGATAATTTTTACGAGAAAGAGGCCACATTCTGTCGCCTCTTCCTCCTGCAAGTATCAAACACTTCATATATAACCTTTATTGTTTCTGTGCATTATTTATCGTCTGATAAATCTCAATTCTCTGAGAATCCATCTCCGGCATACCAATAAATATCGCACCATAATCAAATGTATCATCTCTTTTGACAATACGAACAATCTCCATAAACGAATGAATAACTTCCTTTGTCCAAATAGTAAGAAAGCCTTCATACACTGCACCGATTTCCAATTTCTCTGTGCATGCAAATCCTACTCCCGCTTTGGATACATCAGTAATTTCAATAGCAACCTCTTTTGCCTCAGACACACCGTTTAACTGCTTAATAATAAGTCTTGATGTAAGTTCGGTTCTCTCAGCTTTTCTCTTCTCGCTTCCCATAGAAAATCAACCTCCGCTCGGGTTCTCCCCGTCAAATACATTAACATAACTATTATACGCGAAATGTCGCTATTTGTCCATTATCGTATGAACATAGCATCACCAAACGAGAAAAATCTGTATTTTTCCTCAATTGCTTCCGCATACGCATTCATAATATTATCTTTACCTGCCAAAGCAGATACAAGCATTACAAGTGTCGACTCCGGTAAATGGAAATTGGTAATCAACGCATCCAACACTTTGAATTTATATCCCGGATATATAAATATCTCGGTATTATCTTCGCATTCATGTAATATACCGTTTTCATCGGCCGCGCTTTCTATCGTTCTGCAGCTGGTCGTTCCGACACAAATTACACGTCCGCCCCTTGCCTTCGCGGCATTAATTTTATCTGCGGCTTCCTTCGTAATCATATAGAATTCCGAATGCATATGATGATTTGTCACATCATCCACCTTTACAGGTCTAAATGTTCCGAGACCGACATGTAACGTGACATACGCAATATCTACACCTTTATCTTCAATCTTTTGTAACAGCTCTTTTGTAAAATGCAGTCCGGCAGTTGGTGCAGCCGCGCTTCCGTCATATTTTGCATATACAGTCTGATATCGGTTTTTTTCTTTCAATTCATGCGTTATATACGGCGGCAAAGGCATCTGACCAAGCTTATCAAGAATCTCTTCAAAAATTCCCTCATATTCGAATTTTACCAATCTGTTGCCTTCTTCCAAAACATCCATAATTTCGGCTTTCAGCAATCCATCGCCAAATACCACTCTTGCACCCGGGCGAAGTTTTTTACCGGGTTTAACCAAAGTTTCCCATGTATTATCGCTCATTCGTTTTAGTAAAAAGACCTCAACACCTGCTCCGGTATCTTCCTTCACTCCAAGCAAACGTGCCGGGATAACCTTTGTATTATTTAAAACTAAGCAATCACCCGCCCTAAGCATATCAACTATATCTCTGAAAATATGATGCTCTGTTGCGCCCGTATCCTTATCAAGACACAAAAGACGTGATGCGCTTCTATCCTCCAACGGATCCTGAGCTATTAATTCTTTTGGCAAATCAAAATAGAAATCACTGGTTTTCATTATTTCCCCATTTCAGAAAGGAATACTTTGTATCCTTCAAATGTTTCATATACATCAGCTTTACTTATCGCTTCAAAAGGAGCATGCATATTAAGAACAGCAACACCGCAGTCAATAACGTTCATTCCGTATAAAGCAAGAACATATGCTATTGTTCCACCGCCGCCTACATCGACTTTACCGATTTCTCCTGTTTGAAAAATAACACCCTTTTCATCGAAAATCTTTCTAAGTGCGGCAATATATTCCGCATTGGCATCATTTGAACCGGATTTACCTCTGGAGCCGGTATATTTACTGAATACCATACCGCCGCCAAGTACAGATGCATTTTTCTTTTCGAATTTATCAGCATAAGACGGATCAAATGCCGCACAAACATCAGAACTTAACATATAAGAAGCTGCCATACATCTCTTTAACATCAATTCACTGTATTCACCATTAATAAGGTTAATTAATTCCGCAACCGAATTGGCATAGAATTCGGAACGCATTCCTGTCGCTCCTACGCTTCCGATTTCCTCTTTATCAACCAAAATCAAGCTTGTAGTTCTTGTCGGCTTTTTCACCTCAAGCATAGCCATAAGTGATGGATAAGCGCACACTCTGTCATCATGACCATACCCCAGTACCATACTCTTATCAATTCCTGCTTCTCTTGCTCTTCCTGCGGGAACCACTTCAAGTTCTGCCGATACAAAATCATCTTCTTCAATGTCATATTGCATCTTTAATAATTTTAGAATGTTGTTCTTTACCGCTTCTTTTTTATCTTCATCAGCTCCATTAAGAGGCATACTGCCGACAACTATGTCAAGTGCTTCACCCTCGATAACTTTAGAAGCTTTCTTTTCCAATTGTTCGGATGCCAAATGAATAAGCAAATCCGAAATGAAAAATACCGGATCATCTTCATCTTCACCAATATTTATTTCTACAATTGTGCCGTCTTTTTTTGCCACTACGCCGTGAATAGCCAAAGGTAACGTAACCCACTGATACTTTTTAACGCCACCGTAATAGTGAGTATCAAGATACGCTATTTTGTCTGTTTCATACAACGGATTCTGTTTAATATCTAATCTGGGGCTATCAATATGCGCACCAAGAATATTCATTCCATGCTCAATAGGTTCTGTTCCTACCGTGAACGCTACAACAGATTTATTCATACATACAGAATACACTCTGTCTCCGGCCTTTAAACGCTTATTACTTGCAATCGCCTTATCCAATTCAATAAAGCCCGCATCTTCAAGCATATTAACCGCCAAATCGGTACATTCTCTTTCAGTTTTTCCATCAGATATAAAATCAATGTATTTTTTTGCAAATGTATCAATCTGCTTTACTTTCTTTTGATTAGCACTTTCCCATACATTTCTATTATTCATGGTACGCTCCTATCTGTCACATTACTGACGAAGTTCTATTCCAAGACCTTCCAATCCGTTAAGTATTTTCTTCATTGCACCGTTTACATCATTATCTTCAAGAGTTCTGTCTTTAGCTCTAAATGTAATATTGTATGCAATTGACTTAAAGCCACTCTTAATCTGTTCGCCTTCATATACATCGAAAAGTGAATATGACTCAAGTATCTTTCCGCCTCGCTGTGCAATCATTGCCTCAATATCACCAACAAGAATTTCCTTCGGTACAACCATAGAAATATCTCTGCTTACAGCCGGATATTTTGCAACGCCCTCATACTTTCTGTCAAATGAAGCCTGTGGCACAATATTTGGCATATCCAAAACAGCTACATATGCCTTCGTTCCAATTTCATAGTTATCAAGCACTTCCGGATGAACTTCACCCAAATATCCGCAAACTTTACCACCATAACATATATTGGCCTGTCTACCCGGATGCAGGAATTTCTTTGAAGATTTCGGATCATATATTATCTTATTGCTCATTCCGATACTATCAAAGAATTCTTCAACAACACCCTTCATAGTGAAGAAATCTCCGTCTCCGTAGAATCCCAGAGTAAACTGCATACGTTCATCAGGGCTTTCTGTAAGAGGCAAACTCTTAGGCAAATAAATGTTGGCAAGCTCGTACAATTTTGCATCCTTGTTACGTCTGTTATAGTTGGTTGACAAGCTTGTAAGCATACCGTTAAGTGAAATTGTACGCATAATTTTGTAGTCTTCGCCAAGCGGATTACTTATCTCTATTGCATTTCTAAGTACATCATTTTCGTCAAGGCACAACTTATCAAATACTTTAGGGCTTTCAAATGAATAACACATTCCCTGTGAAAATCCGCAGTATTCGGCAACTTCTCTGGCCTTAGCTTCGATTCGCTGCTTAAAGCTGATTTTACCTGTAGTTGCTTCACCGCTCGGAAGTGTTGACGGAATCTTATCATATCCGTAAAAGCGAGCAACTTCCTCTGCCAAGTCAGCCAGTCCTTCAAGGTCCTGTCTAAATGAAGGTACTGTAAGCATATTCGTTGACTTATCATACTCAAGTTTAAGCTTTGCAAAAATATCAAGCATATCCTCAGCCGGTACATCTGTGCCGAGAAGTTCATTAATTCTACCCGGTCTGAACTCAAGTTTTCTAAGTTCTTTAAGTGGAACGCATACATCAACAACGCCTCCCACAACTTCACCGCAGCCTAATTCTTCTATCAGTGAACAAGCTCTGTTAATTGCATCATATGCATTACGAGGATCCAATCCTTTTTCAAATTTTCCCGATGCATCGGTTCTAAGTCCGAGTCTTTTTGCTGATTTTCTGATATTAGCACCGTTAAATGTTGCCGCTTCGAAAAGCAATGTTGTTGCACTGTCAGTAATCTTACTGTTCTCTCCGCCCATAATGCCTGCAATACCGATTTGTTTTTCGGCGTCACAAATCATAAGCATATTGTCATCAAGAGCTCGCATTGTGCCATCAAGTGTCATAAATTCATCGCCGTTAGCAGCTCTCTTTACAACAATCTTATGTCCTGCCACAGTATCAAGATCATATGCATGCATAGGCTGACCATACTCTTCCATTACATAATTGGTAATATCAACAATATTATTGATTGGTCTGATTCCGCTGGCCGCCAAACGTCTCTGCATCCACTTCGGGCTCGGTCCGATTTTGATATTTTTAACAACTCTTGCGCAATATCTTGAGCAAAGCTCTGTATCGGCAACTTCTACCTTCACATAATCATTTACATCTTCGTTATTGCCTTTAACATTAACCGTAGGCATAACAAACGGCTTATCAAATGTTACCGCAGCCTCCAATGCAATTCCAATTACACTGTAACAATCTACTCTGTTTGATGTAATCTCATACTCAAAAACCGTATCATTAAGTCCAAGTGCTGCGATAGCATCATCACCGGGCTTAACATCACCATCTTTGAAAATATACACTCCGTCTTCGGGAGCTTCCGGATAGAAGTCTCTGCTACTGCCCAGTTCTTCAATTCCACACATCATGCCATAGCTTTCAACGCCACGCAATTTTCCGTTCTTAATCGGTATACCGTCTTCCGGAAGCGGTCCGCCGTCATGTCCGCCGGCAACTTTTCCACCGTCCAAAACTATAGGAATCAAGTCTCCGACTCCCACATTCTGAGCACCTGTAACAATCTGAAGAGTCTCCGTTCCGACATCCACTTGGCAAACAATCAATTTATCTGCATCCGGATGTTTTTCCGTACTCATTATTTTTCCGACAACAATCTTTGCAAGATTCTTATCAAGGCATTCAAATGTCTCCACTTTTGTACCTGTAAGCGTCATTCTATCCAAATATTCCTGAGGTGTACATTCCAACTCGGGAACATATGCCTTTATCCAACTTAATGCTGTATTCATATCCTTTATCCTCTCTATCCAAAATTAGAATTGCTTAAGAAATCTCACATCATTTTCATACAACAATCTCATATCATCAATCTCATATTTAAGCAGTGCAATTCTCTCAAGTCCGATACCAAATGCAAATCCGCTGTATTCCTCCGGATCAATTTTGCTCATCTTAAGCACATTCGGATGAACAAGTCCGCATCCAAGTATTTCAATCCAACCGGTTCCTTTACAGAATCTGCAGCCTGCACCACCGCATTTAAAACAGCTTACATCCATTTCGGCACTCGGCTCGGTAAAATTAAAATGATGAGGTCTGAATCTTACCTTTGTATCTTCGCCAAACAGCTCCTTGGCAAACTCTGCAAGTGTTCCCTTTAAGTCTGCAAATGTAATATGCTTATCAATAACAAGTCCTTCAATCTGATGGAACGATGGTGAATGTGTAGCATCAACCTCATCCGATCTGAATACTCTTCCGGGAGCAATCATTCTTATTGGCAAATTGCCTTTTTCCATAACATGAACCTGAGTTCCGGATGTCTGCGTTCTGAGCAAATACTCTCCGTTAATATAGAACGTATCCTGCTCATCCTTTGCCGGATGATCTGCCGGAATATTAAGTGCTTCAAAATTATAATAATCAGTCTCTATTTCCGGACCTTCAATAACCTCATATCCCATACCGATAAAGATATTCTGCACTTCTTCCTGCGTTGTAATATTAGGATGACGATGTCCTACTATATTCTTCTTTGCAGGCAATGTTACATCAATAACTTCTGCCTTCATCGTCATTTCACGTTTGATATTCTCAAGTTTCTTAGTTGCCTCTTCCAATATTCTTTCAATTTCCGCTCTTGTCTCATTAACAAGCTGGCCAACCTTAGGTCTGTCTTCCGGTGCAACATCCTTCATTCCTTTAAGTACTGCTGTCAATTCACCCTTTTTTCCAAGAAAATTGACTCTCACGTCATTAAGTGCATCAAGTGCATCAGATTTTGCTATTTGCTCAATAGCTTCTTTTTTGATTTGTTCAAGCTTTTCTTTCATTAATTATCCAAACCTCCTTAAAAAATAAAAAAAACCTAAAGTGCATCTACACTTTAGGGACGAAATTGCTTCCGCGGTACCACCCTTATTCCCATATCCTGGGCTCTTAATTAGGACTTAACGCATCCATACGATTATGACTACTCACAAAATGCTTCACCATAACAGCTCCGGTGTGAAATTCATATATACACATTGACGTAAACAGGCTTCCAGCCGATGACCTGTTCTCTCTTACACGTGTATGCACAACTACTATGCCAAAACGGCTCACCATCATTGCTTTTATATACGTTTGTATAATAACTTTATGTTTATCAAAAGTCAAGTCGGATTTGTCTTACTCATCCAAATAATCAAAGGTTTCATCACCTTCATTTTCCCTATTATCATTTTTTCTTTTTTTATAGAATGCTTTGATAACAGGATGAAAATATCTGTTCATATTGGCACCGATAAGTAACAAATACATGCTGAAGTATAACCACATCATAATAATAACAATCGTTGACAAACTTCCATATGTACTCATTCCGTCAAATTTATCAATATAAATCGAGAAAAAGAGTGAATAGACACTCCAACCTATACCTGCAAATGCTGCACCCGGTATCTGAAATTTCAATTTAAGTTTAACATTTGGCAAAAACGTATAAATAAGCGTAAACACAAAAGTCAAAATCACCCAGCCGAGCACAAATCTGTAATGAATAAAAAAGCCAACCACATCTGCAATATGCGGAACATATTTTGTTACGTAATTCATAACAATTTCACCAAGTGTTGACAATGCAAAACATAGCAAAACCGCCAGCATCGTTATCACCGTATAAAATGTTGCCTGTAATCTGATAACAAAGAAATTTCGATTTTCAATAACTCCATGTGCAACATTGAGGCCCATCTGCAACCCCATCATTCCTTTTCCCGCTGACCATAATGCAACAATAACAGCTATCGGCAAAATTGCTCCCGCTCTCATATACATCTGCTCAACAAAAGCCACTGCCACTCTGTCCAAAGCATCCGGCATTATTTTGGCAATCGCCTCTGTAAGTTGCGCCTCTGTTAAAGGGGTATATGTAATGATCGCACATACAACAAGCAAAATCGGTGCCAATGACATAAAAAAGAAAAAGGCCGTGCTGGATGCATACGCTGCAATATTATCACGCTTTAACTGATTTCCGAATTCATAAAAAATTTTATATAATTTCTTTACCATATATTTTCCCTGTCACAAGAAAAGCAGCTTAAACAAGCTGCTTTCTTAATACGCCCAAGTAACAGGCTCCTGTATTTTGACTCCTAGCTATCGGCTAGGTGGGTTACCGCAATCTGACTTCTGCCTTCCACTGATATAATGAGGCCTGACATCTATCAGAAGATATAAGTGTCCCTTTTAAAGTAAATGTAGGTTCAAAACATCAGGTAAATCCTGTTCTCAGGTTACTTAAATTATAAGATATTCTGCACCATTTTTCAACCATAGTTAAATCATTAACACATACTATGACTTAACAATTTTGTCCGAAGGCAACAGCTTATACAAGACATTATGTAAGGTCTTGGCATTAACAGGTTTTGAGATATAATCATCAAATCCTTCTTTACTGTATACATCTCTTGAATCATTTGTAACATTTGCCGTCAGCATAACAGCCGGCGTATTTACATTAACATTATTTTCATTGCTTCTTATCTCACGTAATGCCTCAATTCCGTCTTTATCCGGCATCATATGATCCAAGAAAATCAAATCATATTTTTTATTTAGCGAAAGGCTGACACACTCATCTGCACTTAATGCCGTATCCACTTTAATTCTTGTATCACTCAGCAGCTTCTCAAATACAATAATATTGACTTTAACATCGTCAACCACAAGTATTTCAGCTTCGGGCGCAGTAAAGTTCGTCAACGAATCCGTTGCCCTTTGATTATTCTTTATTTTTTCATCATCATTAATCTCGGCAATGCCTTGCGGAATAACAACTCTAAACAGCGAGCCTTCACCAAACGTACTATCGACTTCAATTGTTCCGTGCATTAATTCAACCAACTGACCTGTTATTGCCAGTCCAAGTCCCGTGCCTTCAATATTTCTGTTGTGCAATTCATCAGCTCTGACAAAGGCTTTAAACAAACCGGCTTTATCTTCATCGCGAATTCCTACACCTGTATCTTTAACATCAATACACAAACTCAACCTGTCGCTTTCAACGTTCTTAAAAAACGCTCTTATCGAAATCGAGCCCTTATTGGTATACTTAACAGCATTTGTCAAAAGATTGGTAACAATCTGCCTTATTCTTACATCGTCGCCCCTAAGAACAGTCGGAAAACCGCGTTGAATATCAACATTGATTTTAAGTCCTTTTTCATCCGCTCTCTTCTTAATCATATTACGACAACTACCCAGCAATTCATACAAATCATATGTGTTTTCACATATCTTCATATTTCCGGATTCAAGTCGTGAAAAATCAAGAATATCATTAACAAGTGTCAAAAGCATGTTACCGGATTTATCCACCTGTTTTGCATATTCGATAATCTTATCATCGTCGGTCTCTCGCAAGATTACTTCATTCATTCCAAGTACAGCATTTATCGGAGTTCTTATCTCATGAGACATCGTTGACAGGAAATTGGACTTCATTAAAGCAATCTCTGTTGCCTTGGTTCGCTCCTTTTCGGTAGTCAATATATCAGCAAAGCCTTGTGAAAAGCAGAAAAAGCAAAGTATCGCAAAACCGCCGCAAAGCCACGTTGCATCGCAATCACCGGGATGTGCAATAAAATCCGCAATCTGAAAAGTACCGATAAACATATTGCCTATAAAGCCATATAGTACTCTAATATAATTGTACGCATATCCCGCCTTAAAATCCATAACAAGCGTAACGCATATTACCACCGAATATGCGTAAATGAGTGCAAATATCGTAGGCAATCCCTGATACAAATCAGATATACATGTAAACTGCAAAATTGCCCTAAACAACATATGGATTAATGCAGCAAGCACAAATCCAAAGTGCCATTTTGCATATCTGTTCTTTTGTATAGAATTGAAATACATTGCAACCGGTATCGGAAACAGCATCAACATAAACGCCGGAACAAGACTGATACCTTTAATATTAGCAAAAAGCATATCTCTGAACGACGATTGAGTAATATTCCACATCGACAAAATAAACATTGCCCAGCCAATATAATCGTATCTGTACATTCCGTTTGTAACCTGCTTAATAAACAATCCGAGTATTACACTGATTACACCAAGTACAAAAAACGAAACTGCCATGATGAAAGCAAATGTATTATTTTTGAAATACTGATCGATAATGGCCACTTTCTCGCCACAGTAGATTTCCGAAAAATATCTTTTATTATTTAATAAGCCCGTTGCTTCAATTCGTATTGTTTTGCCAATATCAGACCTATACATCGGAATATATATGTTTCTATTCACATAATCATTCCTAAACGGTTTGGCCTCCATATCGTTTATGAATCTTCCACGTACCGCACCATCAACATACATTGTCACGTTCTGTGCAACAATACGCGTAGATAAATAATCTTTATCCGTTAACGGCTCAATAATCTGATGTTCCAACACGATTTTGTCCGTCGCATTACACTTTACAATTGCAGGCATAGCCACTTGCTCACATTGGCCACTAGGGAAAGTTAACGTCCAATTACCATTCATTGTCACGCATGTATGGTTTCTCAATTCCGAATAACCGGCATATGTCATGTTACGTATTCCGACATATATTATCGTTCCCACAACGCATGCAATAAATATAATATCAACCAGCAATCTTAAGATATCAATCTCTTTTTTGCCCCATACAAAGCCTTTATTTTTCGCTTTCCCCATACATTCACCCCAAAAGATTATGCAATACTGTTACCCGTATATAACTGATAGTATTTTCCTTTTTGGCTAATCAGCTCATCGTGTGTACCACGCTCAATGATTCTGCCTTGTTCAAGCACCATAATACAGTCAGCATTTTTGACAGTTGACAGTCTATGTGCAATAACAAACGTTGTTCTGCCTTTCATCAACTTATCCATACCGTCTTGAACAATTTTTTCCGTTCTCGTATCTATACTCGATGTCGCCTCATCTAAAATGAGCACCGGCGGATTACCTATTGCAGCCCTCGCAATAGCCAACAGCTGTCTTTGACCATGACTTAAATTAGCGCCATCACCTGTTAACATTGTATCATATCCTTCAGGTAATCTTCTAATAAAACCGTCAGCATTTGCAAGTTTTGCAGCCGCAATTATTTCCTCTTTTGTTGCATCAAGTTTTCCATATCGTATATTATCTGCAACAGTACCCGTAAAAAGATGCGTATCTTGCAAAACTATTCCTAAGCTATGACGTAAATCAGCTTTTCGAATCTTATTAATATTTATTCCGTCATAACGGATTTTACCATCCTGAATATCGTAAAAACGATTAATAAGATTGGTTATTGTTGTTTTTCCGGCACCTGTTGATCCTACAAATGCAATCTTCTGACCGGGATCTGCAAACATTTCTATATTATGAAGTACCATCTTGTCTTCATTATATCCAAATGTCACATCATCAAACAGTACTCCGCCTTCCCATTCTTTATATTCAACTTTTCCGTCAGCCTGATGTGTATGTTTCCACATCCAACGTCCGGTTCTTTCTTCAGTCTCGACAATTTTACCGTTTTCTTCTTTAACATTAACCAAAACAACATATCCGTCATCAGTCTCTTTTGTCTCATCAAGAAGATTAAAAATTCTGTCCGCGCCGGCAAGTGCCATTACAATAGAGCTTATTTGCATACTCACCTGATTGATAGGCATATTAAAGCTCTTATTAAATGTAAGAAAACTTGCAAGTGCGCCCAAAGTCAATCCTGTCCATCCATTAAGTGCAAGCACTCCTCCCACTACCGCACACAACACATAACTAATGTTACCAATCTGTGCGTTAATTGGGCCTAAAATATTACCATATTTATTAGCATTGTATGCAGAATCACATAAATTATTATTGAGCACTTCAAATTCATCAATGCATTCTTTCTCATGGCAGAATACTTTAACAACCTTCATGCCATTCATCATTTCTTCAATATATCCGTTCGCCGCGCCTATATCTTTCTGCTGTTTGACGAAAAATTTACCTGATAATCCACCGGCCCACTTTGCCGAGAACATCATAATAAAGACCATAATAAGAGTAACAAATGTAAGCGGTATGCTAAGTGATATCATACTAATAAGTACCGCAACAATTGTCAAAACGCTCTCAACCAACATAGGTATTGTCTGACTAACAACCTGTCTAAGCGTATCCACATCATTGGTATATATACTCATAATATCGCCATGACTATGTGTATCAAAATACTTTATCGGCAGGCTTTCCATATGCGTAAAAATCTCATCACGCAAATTACGCTGAACTCCCTGAGTAATGATTACCATGAGTTTCTTATTGGCAAACACAGATAAGCAACCGATTGCATAGAATCCGGCCACTCTGATAATTGCATTCCTCAGCGGTGTAAAATCAGGCGTAGCCACATCAAGCAAATATGGGGTAATATAATCATCAATCAGGCTCTTCATAAACAAAGTACCCTGTACACTTGCCAAAACAGATATAAGAATAAGTGCAAATACGATACCAAAATGTACACCGTAATCCTTGAAGATATATTTTATTAAACGGGCAAATACTTTACCCGGATTCTCTACCGAAGGCTTAACACCTCGTTGTACTCTTCTGCCGGGCATATTATTCACCATCCTTTCCGGATTTCACATCAAAATCACCGAATCCGCCGCCTGTTTGCGACTCATATACTTCACGATAGATTGCATTACTTTCAAGCAATTCTTCATGTGTTCCAAATCCGTTAATTCTACCTTCATCCATAACAATTATTCTGTCAGCATCCATAACAGAACTGATTCTCTGTGCAATAATAAGCTTTGTTGTATTCGGTATTTCCTCTCTGAAGGATTTACGAATTTTTGCATCCGTAGCTGTATCTACAGCACTGGTGCTATCATCCAATATCAAGACTTTCGGATTTTTAAGTAATGCTCTTGCGATACACAGTCTCTGTTTCTGTCCTCCCGAAACATTGTTACCGCCCTGTTCTATATGCGTATTATAGCCATCCGGGAATCTGTTAATAAATTCATCGGCACATGCAAGTTTTGCGGCATAAATACATTCATCGTCAGTCGCATTCATATTGCCCCATCTCAAATTATCAAATATTGAGCCTGAAAACAGAGTGTTGGCCTGAAGAACAACAGCAACCTTATTTCGTATCACTTCAAGATCATAGTCTTTAACCGATACTCCGCCGACTTTCACATCACCGCTTGATACATCATATAGTCGACTGATTAAATTAACAAGTGAAGTCTTGGCACTGCCTGTCGAACCGATAATACCTATAACTTCGCCGCTTTTGATATGTAGATTTATATCCTTCAACACATACTCATCTGCTGATTTGCTATATGCAAAATTGACATTTTCAAAATCAATTGAGCCATCTTTAACTTCATATATTGGATTTGCAGGATTGACAATCGAACTTTCCTCTGCAAGAACTTCATATATTCTCTGAATAGAAGCCGATCCCATTGAAAACATAATAAAAATGATTGAAACCATCATTAAGCTCATTAATATATTCATACAATATGCAAGTAAGCTCATTAATTCGCCTGTTGTAAGTGAATTAACCGCAATCATCTTTGCGCCTACCCAGCTAATCAATAATATGCATGAATAAATTACAATTTGCATAGCGGGTGCCTGATAAACAGTTGCCCCTTCTGCTTTACTGAATATCTGATATATAGCCTCACTTGCCTTCTTAAATTTGCTTATCTCCTCGTCTTCTCTAACATACGCCTTTACAACTCTTATAGCAGAAACATTCTCCTGAACCGACGCATTAAGTTCGTCATATTTCGGAAAAGCCTGTTTAAAATATCCCATTGCTCGACGTATAAGGAAAAAGAGAATAATTGCCAGCACAAATACAGCCCCCAAATAGATGCATGCAATTTTTGGGCTAATAATAAATGCCATAATAAGTGCAATTATCAAACTCGACGGAGCTCTCATCATCATTCGTAAACACATCTGATAACCCATTTGCAGTGTATTTACATCCGTTGTTAATCTTGTTACAAGTCCCGCTGTAGAGAACTTATCTATATTAGCAAAGCTGAAAGTCTGAATATTATCAAACATCGCTTTACGAAGATTCTTGGCAAAGCCGGTGCTTGCCTTCGAAGCATATATTCCACCTAACAATCCTGCAATCAAACCAATTGCAGCAATTACAAACATTAATCCTCCGATTTTAATAATATGATTCATATCTCCGGCTGTAACGCCCTTATCAATAATCGAAGTCATAAGATAGGGAATCAGCATTTCCATTCCCGCTTCAATAATCATATATATTGGGGTTGCAATAGATGCAGCCTTATATTCTTTTACTTCATGTAATATTCTTTTAAGCATTTCTTCCTACCACAATAATCTAATGTAAAATGGGGGCAATAATAGAAATTACTATCATTGCCCCCACATTTTATTTACAGAAAAATAATTAGCACTGAGCTACAAGCTTCTCAAGAGCTGCAAGAGCCTCATCAGGAAGCTTATCATAACCTTCCTTCTTCTCAGCAAATCCCTTAACAGCATCTACACGGTTCTGCATAGCTGCCTTAAGAGCTGCCTTATACTCAGCATTGTTCATATCAGGCTTGAAATCAGCTGTCTTTCCTGACCAATCATACATAATCTCGATATCATCGAAATTACCCCACTTCTCAAACTTAGCCTTTCCTTCAACGATTGTCTCAAGAATACCAAGTGTATCAGCAGGCTTACACTTTGTTCCCATAAAGTCACCTGTGTTAACAATGTAGCAATCTACATTCTTCTCACTAACAAGCTTCTTGAACTTCTCGTAATCATTTACAAGAGGATATGTTCTGAATGGGTTAGCATAAGGAACAATACGAAGAGCATTCATATCTGTACCTGCAGCAACTCGCTCAGCTGTTGAAGTCTTTGTTGCAAGAGTAGCACCCATTACAGATGCAAGTGCAGCACCTTTAAGCTTAACTACTGGTGGGATTGTAGGATCCTTCATAATCCAGAAAATAGCATTAACAGGAGCATCAATCTTATCTACACGGTTAGGGCTCCAAAGCTTTGACTTAATAGCACGACCGTTACCGTTACGGATATCTTCTGTTACAAGCTGAACCTTACCATTCTCATCAAGAGTAGCTGAACAGTTCTGAACTGTAAGAAGGTACTCATTATCAGGACATCCTGTAGGATAATCTGCTGTCTTATCGAAGTATGTAGGCTCAAGAGCTACTGATGAACATGTATCAGTATTAATGATAAATGCATCATCATGAAGAACCTTGATACCGCCGAATGCATCATACTTACCTGCATGCTTAGCATGTGTAAGTGTTGACTTACCTGATCCTGAAAGACCATATACAGATGCAACGAACTTCTTACCACCTTCAAGAGAGTACTCTTTCTGTCCACCGTGGCAAGATGCATATCCGTTACGGTTTGCAAGTGCCCATGCCATTGTAAGTGTACCCTTCTTGTGCTCACCAAAGTACTTCATACCAAGGATAGCAGCACAGTTCTGGTTTGTATCAAAATAGCAAAGTGTAAGTGGATCGCTTAAGCAGCTGTAATCAACATCAGGAGCTTCTTCAGGTACCCACTGAGGATCAGAGAAGATATAGATATCAGGCTCTTTACCATCACCGATAGGCTTAGAGTCTCTGTACATCTTTACATACTCATCTGACATATACTGGAAGTTGAGCATCCAGTTATAAAGAAGGTTCTCTTCTCCTTCCGGAATAAGAAGATGAGCCTTTGCCATGAATTCCTTATCAAGACCTACAAAACATGTTGCATGATACATTGTCTTCCAACGTGTCTTATATACAGCGTCCATAACAACCTTATCAAGCTTTACTTCATCAACGCCGGGCTCACCCTTAATACGACGAGCTGCTGCGTAACGTCCTGTAACAGCACCATCATTGAAAAGAAGAACCTTTGCGTCCTTATCAAGTCCGAATGTTTCACCATCCTTTACAGGCATATCTGTAACGATAGTTCCCGGTGAATTCTTTGCTAACTCATAAGCTTCCTTAAGAGTCTCAACCTTTACTACATTGTTGCCGTAGAAAGCGCCTTCGATGATTGATCTTGTTCTTGAAAAGCCAACCTTTCCTGCGCCAATCTCAGCTATTGGATAATAAGCTTTTGTTGACATATAGTCATCCTCCTTTATTAATACGCGGGAAAAAGATATTCCCTGCAATTTTGCACATCTACATAATTATTACAAATTCAATTTGTAATGTCAATGATAAGCATCCAAAATTCTCTGTAAAAAAATGTCATCTTTTGCAAAAAAAATGCTACACCACTTCCTTACACACATTCTTAAGCCAATCATATTCATTTTTATTCAGACGGCCTTCCATCTGTTCGAGAAGCTGCTTATTGTACTCATTAAGCATTTCTATCTCTGATTTATCCAACATATCATAATCAATAAGTTCATTATCAAGCGGCACCCATGTCAGGCTTTCAAACTCAAGATATTCATCCGACATATTAGATTCCTTTATTAACAATGTGTTTTCCGTTCTTATGCCGTACTTTCCTTCAACGTACACTCCCGGCTCGCAAGTTACAACCATTCCGCTTTTAAGAACAGTTTCAGTACGTCCTTCAATATATTTATAACGAATGGCATGCGGTCCCTCATGTACATTAAGGCAATATCCGACACCATGCCCTGTTCCGCACTTATAATCAATTCCTTTTTTCCACAACGGCTCCCTTGCAAGAATATCCAAATTTCTTCCTGTACATCCTTTAATAAAAACAGCATTCATTAATGCGAGGAATCCTTTAAGAACCAATGTATAATGTTCCCTTTCTTCGTCAGAGACAGGGCCAAGTGCAACTGTACGTGTAACATCTGTTGTCGCTCCCGGGTATTGTCCTCCGCAATCGGTTAAAATCATACCGTTTTGCATACACACACTGTAATCAGCATCTGTTGCCTCATAATGCATCATGGCTGCATTGGCACCATAAGCTGCTATAGTCGGAAATGACAATCCCATGCATCCCGGAACCGCTTTTCTTAATTCATCACATTTATCAGCAGCCACAATTTCATTTAATTCTCCATTCATAAATGCTTGATTTTTAAGCCAATAAATATATTTGACCATTGCGACACTGTCATCAAGAAAGAATTTTTTCATCCATTTAATTTCAGTCTCATCTTTTACTGCCTTCAACTCCGTTGTCGGATTAATTCTGTCGACAACTACATCTTTACAATATTTGTCGGCATATCCTACTTCAACAGCCTTTGCCAATGAATATGTAATCTTTGAAGTATCCATCATTGTCTTGCCATCATAAGGATATTCAGATAAGAAATCGACAACATCGTTATACTCGCACGTGACAACGCGCATATTATTTAGACATATTCTTGCTTTATTGCTTAAGCTTTCGGGTGAAATGAAAAAGTATATCTCATCCATAGTCACAAACGCATAACTTAAAGCAACCGGATTAAAAGCAATATCGTTTCCTCTGACATTAAGCAGCCACATAATATCATCCAGCGAATTAATCAACAATTGCTTGCAATCAAATCTCTCCATAAGCTGTCTTACCTGTTCCAGCTTCTCTTCCATTGATTTTCCGATATATTCCGCATCCTGAATTAATAATTCTTTGGTGCTTACAGGAGGTCTGTCCGTCCATATGTCATCAATAATATCATCTGCATATATTTCAAGTTTGTTTCGCTCAACATTCTCAACAATTCGCTCAATATCCTTGTATGCTGTACATGTTCCGATAAATCCAAGTTTTACCTTGTTCGCAGAGTCATTTATTTTGCGAACAAGATAATCGCTTACACTTACGCTGTCAGGCTCTCCCATCTTCATCATTTTAATGCCTGTACCCATAAGTTCCTTTTCACATTGGATATAATATCTGCCATCTGTCCATAGCAGCGATTCTTCCTTGCTTACAACAAGTGTCGCATTACTACCGGTAAAACCTGTAAGCCACAAAACAGTTTTATCATGTTCACCGACATATTCGGAACAATGCGAATCACATATGCCGACAATGTAATAGTCGATACAATTCTCTTTCATTTTCTTTAACAATTCGCTAATGTGATTCATAGTAATGCCTCTTTCATCATAATTTTATTACAAGTTCTTCCGGTAAAAATCTAAGCAACGTCTTCTCAAGCTCGACACCTCCGACCGGCTTTGTCAAATACTCATCGCATCCAGTCTCTTTATATAACTTATTTCTGTCCAATCCCACATTTGCAGTTACCAAAACAATCGGTATATCCTTATTGGGATTACCTTCCATACTTCTAATCTTCTTTGTTGCTTCCAGTCCGTCCATCTGAGGCATCATCTGATCCATGAAGATAATATTGTATTTCTGCTTTTTAACCATCTCAATACATTCTTCACCATCCTGTGCTTTATCAATCATTATTTGTGTTCTTTCAAGCAACAGTTCTATAATGTCTCGGTTCATTGCAACATCATCAACAATAAGCAATCTTGCCTCCGGTGCATGGAAAATTTCACCATATTTTTCCTTTCCGGTCTTTTCAGATCTAAGTGACTCGTAATCTCCTATCGGCGAAATATCGGCAAGCTTCTGCGGGATATGCAATGTGAATTCCGATCCCACATTCAATTCGCTTTGTACTTCAATGGAGCCATTCATCATCTCCGTAAATTGCTTTGTAATAGTCAGTCCAAGTCCGGTACCCTCAATATTTCTGTTTCTGTTAATATCAATTCTGGTAAAAGTATCAAACAAGGTCTTCATCTCGTCCTTGGGGATACCCCTGCCGGTATCCGATACGCAAACATCAAGTGAAATTCCGATAGGCACTTTATGATATGTTGCTTTTAATACCACTTCTCCGGAGTCGGTATATTTTATAGCGTTTGTAAGAAGATTATTAATCATCTGAATAATCCTCACATCATCGCCTATCAAGCCTTTAGGTAACGAAGGATCAATCTCAAGCTTAAGTTGCAATCCCTTGTCTATCGCGCGCGTTTTTACCATGTTGTAACAACCGTTTAGCAGTTCAAACAGACTGTAATTTGTTTCTACCAATTCCATTCTTCCTGCTTCAATCTTTGACATATCCAACAAATCATTAATAAGTGCAAGCAAAGTATTACCTGCCGAATCAATGGTTCTTGCATATCCTGCCACGCCCTCATCCTTGTTTTTTCTAAGAATCATCTCATTCATACCAAGGATTGAATTAATCGGAGTTCTAATTTCGTGCGATACATTTGCAAGCAATTCGCTTTTTGCCGAATCCGCCTTCTCAAGTTCTGCACATTTTTTGTTATACAAATATGTCTGATATTTAAAAACAACACCAAATATTAACGCTGCCAGAATCATCGTGGCATATATACTCAACGTCTTTATTCCGGCATTATCCATCGGCTCTACAATATTGGGATAATTGTATGCCATAAAAAAGCACATACCGTCAACAACAATTGTAAATACAGTAAGAATATATGAAGTAGCACCGTATAAAATGTGCATATTATAAATTAATCCAAACACCATCCATATTGGTATGCCGGAATCAATACCACCATATACAAAGAACATAAACGGAAACATAATCCCGTTACACACACCTGAAAGTATAATTCCCGACAGTTGCATATTATTCTTAAAGTTCAAAATATATGCTGAAATTATTACAGCAGCCAATGTCAGTACAATTGGAAGAATTACAATAATTTTCATACGTACAATTAACGAATAAATGCACATAACTATTAATGCTATCGTTATACAAACATCTACCAGGTTCATAATACGATGGCGTAATTCATATTGTTCACTAATAAAAAGTTGCTCAACTTTTTTTCTAAAAAATTCCAAGACTTCTCTCCTTGTTTTCCCACTGATTATATAATTGTATCACAAAATTTATAAATTTTCTGTAAATATTATTGTCCAATTGTTGTCACACTCATAGTCTCTATGGTACACTCACACTACTATATATTTTATACAAATCATTCTAGGAGGTCAGTTTGGATCATAATATTTACTCAATTGTAACTCCCGAAATAATTGAATTATCAAAGATTTCCAAAGAAGCCGACATCATTGAACAAGAACTGTTTACAAAATATGATGTTAAACGAGGCTTAAGAGATCAAAACGGCAAGGGTGTATTAACCGGCCTTACACATATTTCAGATGTGCGCGCGACCAAAATTGTCGGCGACCATATCGAACCGGATTACGGTACTCTTACATACCGAGGAATAAATGTAAAAGATTTGTGTAACGGTCTTGGTGACAAACGTATAAACGGATTTGAAGAATCAACATATCTGCTTCTCTTCGGTGAATTGCCAAATAAGCAGCAGTTAGATCAATTCTGTGAGATTCTTGGTTATTATCGAAGTCTTCCAACAAGTTTTGTACGTGATATTATTATGAAAGCGCCAAGTAAGGATATGATGAACACACTTTCAAGAAGTGTTCTCACATTATACTCGTATGATGATTTTGCCGATGATGTTTCGTTACCTAATGTGTTAAGACAATGTCTTCAATTAATCAGTCTTTTCCCTATGTTATCAATATATGGATATCAGGCGTACAAACACTACCATGATGGCCAAAGTCTGATTATTCACAGACCTAATAAAAAGCTTTCAGCTGCGCAAAATATTTTACATCTGTTGAGACCCGACTCGAAATACTCCGAATTGGAAGCACAGATACTTGATATCTGTCTTGTTCTTCATATGGAACACGGCGGTGGTAACAATTCATCTTTTACAACTCATGTTGTTACTTCATCACTTACCGATACATACTCGGTTATTGCAGCTGCAATAGGTTCACTAAAAGGCCCAAGACATGGTGGTGCCAACATAAAAGTAGTTCAAATGTTTGATGATATTAAAGAACATATTAGCGATTGGGATGATGAAGATGAAATCAAAGCATATTTGAACAAGATACTTGAAGGCGAAGCATTTGATAAACAGGGGCTTATATATGGTGTCGGACATGCAATATATTCCAAATCCGATCCACGTGCCGAAGTTCTAAAATCATATGTAGGAAAATTAGCTATTGAGAAAGGGTTGGAAAAGGAATATGCTCTGTATTCGAAAGTCGAAAAGCTGGCGCCTTTGGTTATTTCCGAGCACCGCAAAATGTACAAAGGCGTATGTATTAATGTAGATTTCTATTCCGGTCTTGTATATCATATGTTGGATTTACCATTGGAATTATATACACCTATTTTTGCAATGGCCCGAATATCCGGCTGGTCTGCTCATCGTATGGAAGAACTTGCAAATAACGGAAAAATTATCAGACCTGCTTATAAAACATTATGTGTAGACAGAGAGTATTCTCCGCTCGACAAAAGATAACACCAAAAACGGTACATATCATAACGATATGTACCGTCAGACTGTGCTTATATTATTAAACTTGGTCTCATTAAGAGGCCGGGTGTGGTTCACTCCGGAATTCTTTCTTTTATATATTCCACTACGAAATCATAATCTTCACCATTCGCGTATATCTGGTTATGATTTAAAAGACCGTCTAATTTAATTGTATGTAATCCCCGAAGAACTTTCATTTTCTTAACTTTAGAAAATTCGGTTACTGTTTCCTGTTTGGTTGCTGCCAAAAGGCCTGTTCCCGAAATTCCCGGATGACCGGACGCTGCACCAATCAAAGCCGTAAGCCATCCCATGGCCTCAGCCTTCTTAAATTGCTTATTCATATGAATGTGTCTGATTGCTTCCTCATTCATTTCAAAAAGAACGATATATTTCCAGCCGTAGATTCCGGCAAGAATCAAATAAGACACAATCGATAAAGCAAACAAAATAGCAGCCGGAAGAATCAATGCTTTTGCCTCGTATACAAATGCACCGAAAAATCCCTCGTCTTTAACCAGAAATAGCCCGAAAAACATCCACATTCCAATTAAGACAAGAGCAAATATCTTTAAAACCGTCAGCAATATGATGGGATTTTTCAGCATGCTGAATTCATATATCCACCTATACGTCCCATCCTCGCATTTCTTTATCTCGCTCAAATATTTATCTCCATTTCTACCGCATCAGACCAAGAATGTAGAGTTCGCCCGACGGATACTGAAATGCACCAATCACATATTCATGTTCCTTATCTTTTGAAATATAGAACTCCGACAATTCCAAATTTCCATCGCTGCCATGAGCCGTTATCACTCCGTCTGCAGGATTTCTCTGCCCACTGAACACACTGCTTCCGTCCTCTTCATAAGTGGTCCCTTCAAGACAAAAATACTTCCAATTTAGGGTGATATTGATTTTCCCCTCCGAAGCATCTATTTCTGCATTCATATATCTCTCGCCATAGTCCGAATCGGTACCAAACATGTAAGCCTTCCACCCGCCGTTCAGATAACTGTTATCGTCTGTCGGAATTGGATCAGCGTGTGATGTGTCCAGAATTATTCCCGCTCCGGTACCATCTGATTTCGTCACATCATGTAACCATTCGAAATCCATCGCGTTTGCGTAGTCTGTTGTAGAAAGCGCACTTGCTATTGACGCACCATTTTCACTGTTATCCGTCACATCCTGCGAGTAGTCTTCTTCCACCAAATCATCCTCTACTGCTACAATTTCATCTCCGGTCTCGTCTCCCAGGGTAAGATATTCAAGCTTGTCGAGAAATGCTTCGTACTCCTCTTCCGAATCGGGTGCAAGCTCCGGAAGTTCAGTCAAGGTCTCCGTCGAAGTATTCGATTCCTTTTCACTCGAATCCGTGTCACCCTTACCCGCAATCTTCATAGCAATCAGAATAGCCAGCGCAATTACAACAACTGACACTATTAGAATCAAAATCACAATCTTGCGGCTCTTTGGCTTCCGGCTCTGAACTGCATTTGTTGCGATAGTGGCACCGCATTCTTCACAGAACTTTGCGCCGGTTTTTAATTCTTTTCCACAATTATTACAAAACATGCCGTCCCTCCTATCAATTAACCTTATCCATAAGAGCCAATGCCTGCTTCTCTAAATCCGCATTATATAATCTGCAACTGTAAATATAGTATGTCGTCGAGCCCTCTGACGAAAAGATAATTGCCCTCTTCTCATCCTCGTCCGCTTCGCCTCCGATCGAACCCGTTACTGTCATCTCACCGGATTTTTCGCAATTTGCTCCTTCCGGGTTTGTACTTACGGTAATTCTGTAATCATCATTTTCGTCACACCATGCACTCTGGTAATTCCACCATGTGTCATCACCTTTATATTCGGTACAGTTCACCTGAATATAATCTGTAAATAACAGTCCGGACTCTCCCGATGCCTGAGCCGAAATTGTGACTGAAATCTGCTCATCAGCTTCAGCATAAGCAGGTGGTGCCGACCAAGTCATATTAAAATCGCCTTCCTCGTGGTCCTTATCATAACTAAATTCTGCGTGATGATAATGCGAACCGGCCGATCCTGTATAAATGTCCGAATAGTTTTCATTGCCTGAACTTGTACCCGAAGGTTCGGAAGTAATAACCGTATCAATCAGATACCAGTAATACTTTCCTTCCTTGTCTTCATCCGACTTTGTTTCATCCGTTTTCTCTTTATTATTTTTGTTGTCTTTGTCAGATGATTTACTCTTTAAATTTTTAAACGTACCTTTGGGCACAATACCGTTCTCTTCCACAAAATCATAAAAATGAGCTCTGTCTTTAACTCCTGCTGATAACCATTCCGACATCAGCATTGTCAACACTTCTTCATCCGTCGACATTGTGAAGTTACCCTTTTGGAGTTTTCCGTTCTTCGTAAACATTTCTTTCATCAATTCGCGGATTTCGTATAAAGACCTCAATCTGTCCTCTACGGTCCAGTTTTTCGGATAATTGTACATATTGGGATTTAAGAAATTCTCGTTATCCCATATTTCCACAAGTTTATCCAATTCTTTTTGTTTGTCGGCAATTTTGTTTTCAGAGGCTACACGTTCTTTAAATTTAGCACGGATCATCTCCTCGTCTACTCCGTCAGACTCATACATGGCCCAAGCTCCACGATTGCCGCCATAGAAAACTTCCCAGTCACTGTCGGAAATGTTGCCGTTTTTATCGGAGTTTTCTTTATATTTGTTATAGACATCCTCCATTGAATCAATTGCATAAATATCTCGGCAGGCACCGCAAACGGAGGCAAATTTATCCACCACATCTATTGCCGGAAATACCTTCTTCTGAATGGCTTTGGAAAGATTAATTGCCTGCTCCGCTAGGTTTTCTCCCTTTGAGCCATCAGCGACCAGATCGACAATATTCCCTGCTCCTTCGAAATTTGCCGCCTTTTTAAGAAGAAACTCTGCCATCAGAGAAGCACTTTTCTCTGTCATCGTCTGAGAATCTCCTTCCAGCGCCGCTGACAACAGTTCTCCTTTTGTGTCATGAGAAATAATATATTTATACATCGCGTTGCCGTAGGTACCCTGCTCCATTCCAAGCTCTTCCAAAGATTTATTCACGATATCGAGCAGGCCATTTTTCATCTTGCCATCGGCAATCCCATTTAACACGATGTTCTTGGATGCCGTTTTTATCCACGTATCAACCTCTGTACGATGCTGTGGATGTTCTGCAATCCAGCCCTGCTCCGTTCCGTCATCAGACGTTTTCGTATCAGCCAAGCAAACCGTAGGAAACGCAGAAGCAAGAAGTATTGCCGCCATTATCATGCTGATGATTTTTTTCCTCATATACAATTTCCTTTCCGTGCCACACCTCAGAGCCCTGGCACAAGGCCCCGGTTCAATTATATGATAACAGATTTATTTGATTTTTTTAATATCCAGATAAAACAAACCGTCTCGATTGCAGAAAATATATATTCTCTTCACCCCGCGAAGCTTGAACCTTGTTTCCGCATTTCCCTCCGGATAAAGTTTTACAAGCTGAAGTCTGTCCGATGAAACTGCCGCAATAAAAGAAATATAGTGTTCCTTGCTCATATCATGTTCTATCTGAACAAAATATTCATCTTCTATTCTCTCAATTACAATTTTATGATTTTCGTCCGATAATTCGGCCGATTCCGGCAGCAACTGTATTCCATGGCAGTTAATTACCGTCTCTCCCATACAATGAATTATATTTCCGCACACCGGGCATACATAAAACTTTGAACGCATCATATTCGCCGATATATTCATATTACTAATGGCATTGCCGGAGAGAAGCTCCGTCACCGATACCCCGAAAACTTTAGCTATCGGCTCCAGCAAAGAAATATCCGGATATCCCTTTGCCGTTTCCCATTTTGACACGGTCTTATCAGATACATTAAGTTTCTCCGAAAGTTCTGCCTGCGTTAAATTATTCTTTTCACGCAGTTCCTTAATTACAGCTCCTGTAATATATTGATTCATCTAAATCACCTCCGGCAAAATCATATAATGCTAACTCTATTTTATGTACCTACGCTAAGTAGAGTTATGGTCTGTAAGTTAAAGGCTTCTTTTGCTTTTTTATTCATCACTGAAAAAGTTTTTATCCCGTGAAAATACTCGTCCCATATCTGTTTCTCCATTTTGTCAACAAAATAGTTCCATGCTCTTATGACCGTAAAGGTTGTAGGGATTTTTCTTTTGTAGGATTTGTGTGAAACACAATTATTCATTTCTGCTTGATAAATAATAATCATGTAAAACTGATAACACGACATATCTGGGAACCATATATGTAAATGTGTGAAGACATAAGGTATACGATTAGAATGCGGGAATTGTATTCACACAGAAAAGAAACGATAGAAAGAATCTTTGGGACAGCGAAAGAAAACCACGGATTCAGATATACACAGATGTATGGAAAGGCACGAATGAAAATGAAAGTCGCGCTAACCTTTGCGTGCATGAATTTAAAGAA
>JAGHVF010000034.1 GCA_018064425.1 Candidatus Colinaster equi
TCTTTTTATAAATATAATACGTTGCTCACTTTTTAATTCACTCAAAAATGTGTCAATTGTATGTGCCAGCAATCCTGCAGCCACTTCATCCTCTGTCGTACCCATGCCTGCCACTTCCGTCAATTCATCAAGTGCCACCTCTACGGTTCCCTGTCCTCTTTTGGCGCTATGATTCTTTCTGTAAACATCAAGTGCCAGATTACGAATAATCGTTGCAAGAAAAGCACCAAGCTTTTCAGGTCTGCTTGTAGGCATAGAATTCCATGCACTCAAATACATATCATTTGCACATTCGCTCACATCCTCTTCGCTATTCAGAACATTCATTGCAATTTTTCTGCAATAGTTATCATACTTTTCCTTGGATGCTGCAATTGCCAATTCATTACGTGCCCAATACAAATCCACAATTTGGTTATCTTCCATCAGTTACCCTCACTGAAGGCTTCTCAACAAATCAACAAATTCAGACTTATACTCATCATCTTCAATATCAAGGTCTTCGAGATTATCGATAATATCATACAAATCAATATTATCCATGTAATTGCTATTGTTAAGAAGCATACTTGTTTCTGCTACATATGTTGCAAATAGTGTATCACAAGATGGCTTTTTAGTGTAGCATTCTTCACTTATAGGATATGTCTCAAGTTTAGACTCATCAGCTTCAGGTTCTTTATATCTTACGCTCACCATCATCCACTCACCGGATGAAGTTGCAAGATTACTCAATGTATTATCCTGATATCTAAGTTTTTTCTCATCATCTTTTCCATCGTTCAATTTTATCTCATACATTACTGTAATTGCATGGCCCGAGCCCATTTCACCGCCATCCTTAGTGTCATCATCAAAATCACTTGCTGCCATTTGTCTGTTCTCATATCCAATCTGACGATATTCGGAAACATATGCAGGATTGAATTCGATCTGGAATTTTACATCCTTCGCAACAGTAAAAAGAGTAGATCCGAATTCATCTGACAGCACCTTCTTTGCCTCTTTCATACTATCAATGTATGAATAGTTTCCGTTGCCTTTGTCTGCAAGTGTTTCAAGATTGGACTCATTATAATTGCCTGTTCCAAATCCCAATACCGATAAAAATACACCTTTATCCTTCTTGTTGCTCACAAGTTCTTCAAGCTCTTCAACCGATGTAAGTCCCACATTCAAATCACCGTCTGTAGCCATAATTATTCTGTTATTTCCACCCTTAATGAAATTCTTCTCCGCCAACTTATATGCCTTCTTTATACCTGAACCACCATTAGTAGAACCACTCGCTTCAAGACTGTTCATTGCTTTCTTAAGCTTTGCCTTCTTATTACCGGGCACACCTGCTATTACAACATCCGAGTCGGATGCATATGTCACGATGGACACTCTGTCGTTCTCATCCAATTCATCTATCAACATCTCAAAGCCCATTTGCAATAACGGCAACTTATCATAATCCGACATAGATCCTGATACATCAATAAGAAATACAATATTGGATTTAACATCCGCGGTATCCTCTACTTCCTTTGCTTTGATTCCCATTGTAAGAAGCTTACTATCCTTATTCCACGGACAATCTGTAATCTCTCCTTTTACCGCAAAGGTGTCATCTCCTTCCGGAGAAACATAATCATAGTCAAAATAATTAATCATCTCTTCAGCTCTTATTGAACCTTCCGGGATATCATATATATCATATCCGTCAGTAACCATTCTTCTAAAATTCGAATATGATGCCGTATCAACATCTGCTGCAAAGGTTGACAATGGATTGGTCGCTACTGCTGTAAAATCATTTTCTTCCTGTTTTGTATATGTCTCACCATTAACATACGGTACGTAGCAATCATCAATGCTATAACACTCTGCCATCGGCTCTTCATATACTCCTCCGACCGCATCCTTTACTGCGTATGAGCTATCGCTTTCAACTGCAACGTCATAATTACTTGCAACATCTTCGCCAACCTGAGCAGTCGCTGCACTATCATATACCTCTGCAGGTGAATTATCATATTCGTCTGCTGCAATGGCTTCCTCATTTCTTACCGGTGTTGTTGTCTCTACATTCTTTGCTCCGCATCCTGCAATCATAGATGCTGTAATCACTGTTGCAAGTAAAATAGTTACACTTCTCTTTTTCATAATTAATACCTCCGTTTTTCCTAACGCATTTTCTATTTTCACCCGAACACTACAGGTGTTTTTGTCCCTTTCACTTATATAGACGCAAAGAAATACAAAAGGTTTCATTTTTTTCAAAAAAAAATTGAAGCAACCTTTCGATTGCTTCAATAAGGTAATATCTATTCAATTGTTGACGTACAATGCGGACACTTTGTTGCCTCGATATGTACCTCGCTTCGACAGAACGGACACATCTTTGTTGTGGGTGTCGTGTTTTCTTTCTTCTTACCGACCGACATAAGCCTATTTGTTCCTTTAATCAACAAGAACAAAATGAATGCCATTATAACAAAATTCACAATCGAAGAAATGAAATCGCCGTAATTAAAAGTTGCTCCGCGAAATGTAAATGTTCCGCCTATCACTATCCCACCGTTTTCATCAGTCTTACCTGTAAGAGCTGCAAAAAGCGGTGTAATAAAATCAGATGTAAGCGCAGTTACAATATTTTGAAAAGCAGCTCCGATAATTACACCGACCGCTAGGTCCATAACATTTCCCTTTAAAGCAAATTCCTTAAACTCCGCAACAAACTTTTTCATCCGTTCTCCCTCTCATATAATCGATTTGTTTGACCAACTATCACTTTATCAGAAACGCTTCTTCTTTTTCTTACTGTCTTTTGAATCACTTGATGCATTATCTTTAGTCTCCTGATAACGTTTAGCCGCATTCAGAGAATCATCATTAGCTTCATCATATTTCTGTAACAGTTCCTTAGCTTCATGGCTAAGCTTATCCGGTACTTGTACAACAAGCGTCACATAGTGATCGCCACGAATGTCCTTATTTCTGAGCGAAGGAACACCTTTACCCTTCAAACGTACACGTGTATCTGTCTGAGTGCCGGGTTTTACCTCATATATGACTTTACCGTCAACAGTATCAATCATTATCTCACCGCCGAGGGCTGCAACAGGAAATGATACCGGAACAGTAGAGAAAATATTTGTCTCCTGTCTCTGGAAAATAGGATGGCGTCCGACAATCACTTCTACAAGAACATCGCCTCTTGGACCTCCGTTAACACCGGGTTCACCCTGTCCTGCCATTCTCTTACATTGACCATTATCAATACCTGCAGGAATGTCCACCGCAAAACGCTTTTTCATCGGAATATATCCCGTTCCGCGACAATCCGTACACTTCTCCTTGATTATCTTTCCTTTGCCTTGACACTCCGGACATGTCTGAACATTTCGTACAGTACCAAAGAATGACTGCTGTGTAAATACAACCTGTCCTTTACCGCCACACTTGGTACATGTAACAGGAGTTGTTCCCGCTTTTGCGCCCGAACCGTGGCATGTCTTACACTCTTCCTTAACAGTAAGCTCTATCTCCTTCTCGCAACCAAATACAGCTTCTTCAAAGGTGATTCTTACACTTGTACGAACATTACTTCCTTTCATCGGTCCATTATTTGCCGTACCGGAACTTCTACGTCCTCCACCAAACAAATCTCCGAATATATCTCCGAATATATCCGTAAAATCAGCACCGCCGAAATCAAATCCTCCAAATCCCGACGCGCCGCCACTTCCATCAAAAGCTGCATGACCAAACTGATCATACTGACGTCTCTTCTCAGGATCGCTAAGAACAGCATACGCCTCCGATGCTTCTTTGAACTTCTTCTCCGCTTCAGCATCCCCCGGGTTCATATCCGGGTGATATTTCTTGGCCAAAGCTCTATATGCTTTTTTGAGTGCTGCATCATCTGCGTTTTTCTCAACGCCCAGCACTTCATAATAATCTCTCTTTTGCTCTGCCATAATACTCCTCAATCTGGAATGTTTCCGTAAAGATAGAAATAGCCCGGTTGCTGCCGGGTATATCTATGAGAGTAGGCGCTTACGCCCCTACTCTCTTCATATACTGATTATACTTCTCTGAAATCACCATCGATGATATCATCGTCAGCAGCGTTCTCTGTCTGAGCCTGCTGTGCCTGCTCACCCATTCCGCTCATATCAGGACCGGCCTGACCTGCTGCTGCCTGAGCCTGCTCGTACATTTTAGCAAACAAGTTCTGTGCACCGCTCATAAGTTTCTCCTGAGCTGCTTTCATCTCAGATACCTGATCAGCTGTCATCTCAGCATCCTTTGTCTTTTCAAGAATATCCTTAAGTGCCTGAAGATCTGCTTCAACTGCAGCCTTCTCTGAAGCATCTACCTTATCACCTGCTTCATTAAGAGCCTTCTCTGTCTGGAATACAAACGAATCAGCCTCATTACGGGCATCAATTGCTTCCTTACGAGCCTTATCCTGGGCTTCATACTCCTGAGCCTCTTTTACAGCCTTATCAATCTCATCATCTGACATTGATGAACCTGCTGTAATTGTAATATGCTGCTCCTTACCTGTTCCAAGATCCTTAGCAGATACATTAACAATACCGTTTGCATCTATATCGAATGTAACTTCAATCTGAGGTACACCTCTCATTGCCGGAGGAATACCATCAAGTCTGAACTGACCGAGTGATTTATTATCCTTAGCAAACTGTCTCTCACCCTGTACAACATTAATATCAACTGCTGTCTGATTATCAGCTGCTGTAGAGAAAATCTGGCTCTTCTTTGTAGGAATAGTCGTATTTCTCTCAATAAGTCTTGTAGCTACACCACCCATTGTCTCGATAGAAAGTGAAAGCGGAGTAACATCAAGAAGAAGAATCTCACCGGCGCCGGCATCACCTGCAAGCTTTCCGCCCTGGATAGATGCACCAAGTGCTACACATTCATCAGGGTTAAGGTTCTTAGAAGGCTCCTTGCCTGTAAGCTGCTTAACCTTATCCTGTACTGCAGGAATTCTTGTAGAACCACCAACGAGAAGTACCTGACCCAAATCTGCGTTTGTAAGTCCTGCATCCTTCATAGCGTTCTGAACAGGAATTGCTGTTCTCTCAACAAGATCACTTGTAAGTTCATCAAACTTAGCACGTGTAAGATTCATATCAAAGTGCTTAGGACCTTCTGCTGTAGCAGTAATGAAAGGAAGATTAATATTTGTTGTTGTTGCACTTGAAAGCTCTTTCTTTGCCTTCTCAGCTGCTTCCTTAAGTCTCTGAAGTGCCATCTTATCACCTGAAAGATCAACACCTTCTGCAGCCTTAAACTCAGCCAGCATCCAGTCAATAACCTTCTGGTCAAAATCATCACCACCAAGGTGTGTATCACCGTTTGTAGATAATACTTCAATTACGCCATCACCAATCTCAATGATTGATACATCAAATGTACCACCACCAAGGTCGTATACCATAATCTTCTGCTCTTTTTCATTATCAAGACCATATGCCAATGCAGCAGCAGTAGGCTCATTAATAATTCTCTTAACATCAAGTCCTGCAATCTTACCGGCATCCTTTGTTGCCTGTCTCTGTGCATCGTTGAAATATGCCGGAACAGTAATAACAGCTTCTGTTACCTTTTCTCCAAGGTAGCTCTCTGCATCAGCCTTGAGCTTCTGAAGAATCATCGCTGAAATCTGCTGTGGTGAGTACTTCTTATCATCGATTGTACGACCATTATCTGTACCCATATCTCTCTTAATTGATGCAATTGTCTTATCAGCATTTGTAACTGCCTGACGCTTTGCAGGCTCACCTACAAGACGCTCTCCGTTCTTAGTAAATGCAACTACCGAAGGTGTAGTTCTTGCACCCTCTGTATTAGCGATAACTGTTGGCTTTCCACCTTCCATAACAGCTACGCAGCTATTAGTTGTACCCAAATCAATACCTATAATCTTGCCCATATCTATTTCCTCCTTAAAATATGTGTTTACTTTATTCAGCAGATAACTCCTCTATATCTACTGTGCAACAGCAACCATGCTGTGTCTTACAACGCTATCTCTGTATGTATAACCCTTCTGCAATTCCTGAGCTACAATACCTTCATCAAACTCTTCGGACTCAACCTGCATTACCGCATTGTGCAAATCAGGATTGAATTCCTGTCCCAACGCTTCAATCGGTTTTACCCCAAGCTTATCAAGTTCATCCATAAGCTGTTTATATATCAGGTTCATACCTTCATAAACCGGATCGGATTTGCTCTCCTGCGAAACACTTGCAAGTCCTCTCTCAAAATTGTCAACAACCGGAAGCAATTTTTCAATAACACTCTTTGCTCCCATCTCGAACATTGTTGATTTTTCCTTCTCTGTTCTCTTACGAAAGTTCTCAAACTCAGCCATCTGACGCTTTACTCTATCCTCAAGTTCTTCATTCTTGGTCTCAAGAGCCTCATACTTTTTATCAGCCTTAGCCTTCTTACCTTTTTTCTCTTTTGTTTCTTCCTTACTATCTTCAGTTGATGTCTCATTAGCATTCTGCATATCTTCAGTTGCCGCTTCCGCTTCTTTTGCATCCGCCTCATTGACAGCTTCTTCTGTCTCTACTGTTGTTTCTTCGAGATTCTTTTCTTCCATGCTAAAACACGTCGCTCCTTCCTACTTCTTATATATTGAATCTAACTGGTGCATGACACCTTTAAGATTATCAACAACTTTATCATAGTCCATTCGCTTGGGTCCGATGATACCGATTGTTCCCTTCATACCCTCACCCAAATCATATGTCGCTGTAACAATACTACAATCCTTCATTGCCTTAACCGGTGACTCATCACCTATATATACCTGAATACCGGTATTGTTTTCCTGCTCCAACGTTCTTACAACCAGTTCATTTAGCTCCTGCTTCTCTTCGAAGGTTCCGACAATTTCACTGGCCATTTTTCCGTCTGCCAACTCAGGATACTTAAATATGTTGTTTGCACCGGAAGTATATATCTCCAAGTCTTCCTCTTCGTGTATTGCTTCCGCCACGGCATCAATAACTTCACCGACAATATCGGAATGAATACCGGCCTGTTGCTTAAGCGAAGATATAAGTCCCAGATTAATCTCATCAATCGACATACCGTTTAGATGTGTATTCAACAAAATATTAAGCTTTAATACTGTTTCTTCCGTAATCTCATCGGTAATATTAATAATCGAATTCTTAATTACATTACCTTCAACCACAATTACCGTTAAAAGCTGTGTTGTATTGACTCTTGATAATTGTATAAGCTTTAACTTGTTTTTGTGAATACTCGGAGCCGATATCATCGTTGCATAATTTGTATTTGTCGCCAGCAACTTAGCGGTCTGCTTAAGTAACTGATCAAGACGTTCTTCTTTCTTAAGAAGATCTTCTTTCAGCTCCTCAACCTCTTTTGTCTTTTCCTCCATCATCGTATCAACATATAATCTGTATCCCGAATCAGAAGGTATTCGACCGGCTGATGTATGTGGCTGCACAATATATCCCATCTCTTCAAGGTCAGCCATCTCATTACGTATCGTAGCAGAACTGAGATTCAAATCAGTATATTTGGAAATTGTTCTACTGCCAACCGGTTCGCCGGTCTCAAGATAATTTCGAACAACGGCTTGTAGGATTTTCATCTTACGTTCGCTAAGTTCCATCCGATTACTCCTCTCGCTCTGTGTTAGCACTCAATTTAGGCGAGTGCTAATATCATCTGATACATAAGATAACACTATAAAATATGCATGTCAACACTTCAATTCTAAAGAAAATATAAAGAAATTAAACATATTCTTACTTACAATTCAATTTGGTATTTGCTTCTTCCTTTTTACTTAACTTGTAGCAAATAAAAGCAGCGATGCACCTTAGCATATCAACATGCTTTGTACATCGCTGTTTCCACTCAACTTATTTAATTACTAAATGTTGAAATCACCTGTGATTTCGCTATTAAATACGTAGTATACTTTGTTTTCGGACGGCTTTACATACATCTCAACCGATTTGAGCTCGGAAGCCTTCTTATCATAATCATATACCCATACATCATTTGCAATCTTCTCAAGATCTTCTGCTGTGTACTTCTTATCACCAAGTTCAAGTGTAATTGCACACTTTGTTGCAGTTTTCTTTGTAGATACAGGCTTAACTGTTTCTGTAGCCTTCTTTGCAACTGTTTTCTTAGCTGCAGGCTTCTTTGTTGCAGCCTTCTTAACTGCTTCCTTCTTAACAGGTGTTTCTTTCTTAGCAGTCTCCTTTTTAGCAGGTGCCTTCTTTGCTACTGCTTTCTTAACAACCGGCTTGGTCTCCTTCTTCTCTTCTTCCTTAAGATCTGTCTTAAGTGCCCCAATCTTAACTGTAGCCGGCTTAACAGGTGCAACATCCTTCTTAAGAGTTGCTGTTACCTTTTCATTTGCCATCTTTCTCTCCCTTCATACACATTTGCATGTGTAAGCAAACAATAATGTATATCCAACATTATTGTCAGTTTACTCCAGGATTACACTAACGTCAACATTACTACTTCCAATTTTTTCTCTGTTTTTGGACAGTTTTCAGTTAATATCACTACATTAGTACGTTTCTTTAACAAATTTTCTCAATGCTTCGAGTGAACGCTCCACCTTTTCAGTCTCAATACAATATGCAAGTCTGAAATATCCCGGGCATCCAAATGAATCAGCAGGCACACCTATAAAATCGTACTTTTTTCCTTTTTCACAAAAAGCAACCGCATCATCTTCAAGTGCCTTTGGGAATATATAAAATGTTCCGCCCGGCTTAACCACGGTAAATCCGAGTGCCTTCAATTCATCGTACAGAATATTCATATTTTTCTCATATACAGACAAATCAGAGGTGATATCCAAATTCTCTGCAACAGCCAACTGAATTATCGATGAAGGACAATTATGTCCTATTCCTCTGGATATCTGTCCGCACATTACTATCATCTGTTTTGCATCCGGACAAGCAGGATTAATAGCTACATATCCTATTCTTTCACCCGGAACAGATAAAGACTTAGAGAATGAATAGCATGTTATTGTCGCATCATAATATTTAGCAACATAAGGTGCATCAACACCTGCATATACAATTTCTCTGTAAGGTTCGTCACTGATAAGATATATGGTATGTCCGAACTCTTTTGATTTGTCGGTAAGCATCTGTGCCAGCTTTTTAATCGTCTCGGTTGTATATACAATACCTGACGGATTATTAGGCGTATTAACAAGTACCGCCATCGTCTTTGGCCCAATCATCTTCTCAAACTCTTCAAAATTTATCTGAAAATCTTTCGTCTGTGGCGGTACAACCTTAAGTACTGCTCCCGACAGATTTACATACGGATTGTATTCCGGAAAAAATGGTGCAAATGTGATTATTTCATCACCCGGTACTGTCACAAGTCTAAAAGCATGTGCAAGAGCTCCGGCCGCACCGCTTGCCATAAAGATATGATCCATCTCATACTTCATACCAAATCTGCGATTAAGAGAATCCGCAACCGCCTGTCTGACTTCGGCAATACCCAAACTCTGACTGTAGCCGTGCAAATCCATCGAACTCTTTTGTCCAATCAATTTGATAATACTTTCATTAAAACTGTCCGGAACAGGAACAGACGGATTACCGAGAGTATAATCAAATACGTTCTCGTATCCTATTTCTTTTCCTCTTGCAACTGCATATTCAGATAATCCTCTGATAACAGATTTCTTGGACAACATATCCACATACTGTTGTGCTAACATATCTACCTCCGACGTTTCATTCAAACAGTTGTAAAAGCACTATTTTGAAACGCAATTCTTCTTTCTCATATTAACGTACATTTCTACAATCTCAACAAGCTCCTCAATCGGTCTGTTTCCCGTATCAATGCACAAATCATAATTTCTGGAATCATACAGACTTTTACCTGTAAAGTGCTTATAGTAATTCTCTCGATACTTATCTATTGTGGCAATGCGCTTTACTATTTCTTTCTCGCCCAAGCCGCATACTTCCATCGCTCTCTTTACACAATTATCATGTGACGCATAGCAATACAAACGAACAACATCATCTCTTACACCAAGAATAGCATCCGCACATCTACCCATAATGACGCAATCTTCCGTATCTGCCAATTTTCTGATCATCTGCGCTTCAAGTTTGAAAAGATTGCTCTCTGAAGAATACTTTTTATCCGAAGGCGATAATGGAGTCGGATTCTTCATCCAATCCTTATCTTCTCCAAGATAATTTCTCTTAAGGCGTTCATCGGATTCTCCGAAAAGTGCTTCATTAATTCCTGTCTCGTCAGATAGCATTCTGACTAAATCACGATCATAGAATTTGATACCCATTTTCTTAGAAATCATATTGCCCAATACTCTACCACCGCTACCATATGTTCTCGATATTGTAATTACCATAATACTTCCTCCAATCTATTCTCCCAAATAAGCCTTCTTTACAGATTCGTCATTCATAAGAACATTTGCATCTCCGGACAATGTAATATTACCGGTCTCAAGTACATATGCTCTATCAGCTATTGACAATGCCTTCTTTGCATTTTGCTCAACCAATAATACTGTAGTTCCTTGTGAGGATATCTTCTTAATAATGTTAAATATCTCTTCTACAAAAATAGGTGAAAGTCCCATTGAAGGCTCATCCATAAGAATAAGCTTTGGATGGCTCATCAACGCACGTCCCATTGCAAGCATCTGCTGCTCACCACCGGACAGTGTTCCCGCTGTCTGATTCTTTCTTTCTTCCAGACGAGGAAAACTTTCATATATCATCTTAAGAGTACTCTCCATCTCTTTCTTGTCATTTCTTGTATATGCGCCAAGCTTAAGATTTTCAAGTACCGATAACTGTGCAAACACTCTTCTTCCTTCAGGCACATGAGCCATACCAAGCGATACAATCTTATGTGCAGGTACCTTTGTAATGTCCGTGCCCTCAAAAGTAATGCTTCCTTTTGATTTAGGCAAAAGTCCGCTGACAGCATGCAATATTGTTGTCTTTCCGGCTCCGTTTGCTCCGATGAGCGATACAACCTCACCCTCATTTACTTCAAAGGAAACTCCCTTTATTGCTTTTATAACACCATAATGAACCTCAAGGTCCTTTACTTCCAACATAGCCATAATATTATTCCTTTCCTTACTCAAGCCATCCGGTATTTTCTGTTAGTCATCACCCAGATATGCCTTAATAACATCCGGATTGTTGAGAACATCTGATGTCTTACCCTGTGCAAGCACCTGACCGAAGTTAAGTACCGTAAGTTCCTCACATATTCCGGATACCAGTTTCATATCATGTTCAATCAATAATATAGTCATATCAAACTTATCTCTTATCAGTCTGATTGTTTCCATTAATTCCTTTGTTTCATTTGGGTTCATACCTGCAGCCGGCTCATCCAAAAGCAACAATTTTGGATTTGTCGCCAACGCTCTGGCAATCTCCAGCTTACGCTGTTTTCCGTACGGAAGATTGCTGGCTAAATAATCGCATTCCTTATCCAAATCGAAAACCTTCAATAACTCCATTGCCTTTTCTTTCATAATCGCTTCCTGCTTGCGATAACTCGGCAAACGAAGAATTCCTGCAATAGTCGAATACGGATAATCGTTATGTAAACCAACCTTTACATTATCAAGTACTGTCAACTCTTTGAACAATCTAATATTCTGGAACGTTCTGGCTATTCCCTCTTTGTTAATCTGAGTTGTTTTCTGTCCGGTAATATTTTTTCCGTCAAGAATAATTACTCCGTCAGACGGTTTATACACACCTGTAAGCAGATTGAAGACAGTTGTCTTACCTGCTCCGTTAGGGCCAATCAATCCGTACAGCTCACCTTTTTCAATTTTCAGACTAAAATCATCAACTGCTCGAAGTCCACCGAAGGAAATGCCAAGTCCTGTTACATCCAACATTGCCATAACTATGCCTCCTCCTTCTTTAATTTCTTTCCAAACAATCTCTTAAGTGAATACTTTTCTCTAAGTTCAAGTGCAGCCGGGGCACAATTGAATAACATCATCACAATCAATACTATTGAATAGATGAGCATTCTGTAATCACTGAAGCCTCTAAGTAACTCCGGTAAAACCGTAAGAATTGCAGCTGCAATAATAGAACCTCTGATTCTTCCGATTCCGCCAAGAACAACATATACAAGTATCATGATTGACATGTTATATCCAAAATTCTTAGGCTGTGCCATCAAATTATTGAGATTATGTGAATAAAGCGCTCCTGCGGCACCCGCCATAGATGCAGATATTGCAAATGCCATAAGTTTATATTTGGAAATATTGATTCCGACAGATTCTGCGGCAATTCTGTTATCTCTTATTGCCATAACAGCACGTCCCGATCTACTGTTTACAAAATTAATCACAATAGCAATAGTAAGTAATAATACAATAATTCCTATTGTGAATGTCGAATCATTCGGAATACCTGTAATACCCTGCGGTCCTTTTACAATTACTTCTCCGTCCGCGCTCATGTTAAGCGATGCCGTATCTGTAAACGAAAGATGCATACCGTTCTCATCTTTACCAATATAAAGTACATTGACAATATTCTTAATAATTTCGCCAAATGCCAATGTTACTATTGCAAGATAATCTCCGCGAAGTCGAAGTACAGGTATACCAATCAGTACACCAAAGACAGCCGAAACAAGTGCACCAAGCAAGATTGCAATAATGAATCTCACAATACTATTCATACCGGAATTCTTCAAACACATTGAAAAGAAAGCCGAAACAAACGCACCGATACACATAAATCCCGCATGTCCCAAACTCAATTCACCCAAGATACCTACCGTAAGGTTGAGTGAAACAGCCATTATTGTATATACACATACCGGAACCAACAAACCTTTAAACAGACTCGACAACGATCCTGTTGCCGACAATGTCTGCATTATTGCATAAAAAGCAATTATTATACCGTATGTGATTAGATTGTCTTTTAATTGTTTATTCATTCTGACCATCCTCCCACTTAAACTTTCTCACTATACTTCTTGCCAAGCAATCCTGTAGGCTTAACCAAAAGTACAATTATCAGAACAGAGAACACAATAGCGTCTGCCATCTGCGAAGAAATATATGCTTTACTAAGATTCTCTATTATTCCAAGCAGTATTCCACCGATAAATGCTCCCGGAATTGAACCGATTCCTCCAAATACAGCTGCAACGAATGCCTTTATACCGGGCATAGATCCTGTATAAGGAGTCAAAGTCGGATATGCCGAACACAGTAACGCACCTGCAACTGCTGCAAGTCCCGAACCAATTGCGAATGTTAACGAAATAGTTCCATTGACATTGATACCCATGAGCTCGGCCGCATCTTTATCCTCCGATACCGCAAGCATAGCCTGACCGGCTTTTGTCTTTTTAATAAACAACGACAATGCAATCATAATTATAATACAAGCAATAATTGTTATTTGTGTTTCACCCGTTATAACTATCTGACCGTCGGCCAACGAAATAGGTGTCATATTTACAACTGATGTAAACAACTTGGCATCACTTCCAAATATAAGCAATGCTACATTCTGCAAAAGATAGCTGACACCGATAGCTGTAATCAATACAGCAAGAGGTGTTGCTTTTCTAAGTGGCTTGTATGCCACCTTTTCAATTACAACTCCAAGCACGGTACATGCTACTATTGAAATAAGTACGGCAAGTAACGGATTCAGTCCCGCACCGTTCATTATGGTATAGATAACAAATCCGCCGACCATAATAACATCGCCATGTGCAAAGTTAAGCATCTTAGCTATTCCATACACCATTGTATAGCCCAAAGCGATAATAGCATACACGCTTCCAAGGCTAAGGCCATTAATCAGATAATTCCAAAAACTCATATTATCCCTCGATTCCATAAAAAATTTACGTAAATATGTACAATATGCCACTGTATATGACAGTTTGACACTCTTTCTATTATAAAAAAAAGGGTTGCCAATGGCAACCCTTTAATTTCACTAAAAATTATGCGCTCTCTTGCTGCAATTACATTGCAACATATGCACCGTTCTTAATTACAACAGCCTTAGGATCCTTGTTAACCTCACCTTCAGCATTCCATGTCATACCAACACCTGTAAGTCCGTCAAGAGAAATCTCTGTAATAGCACCCTTGAGAGCCTCACACATATCAGAGATGCTCATATCTGCGCTAATACCTGCCTTCTCAGCAGCAGCCTTGATTGCATATACAGCATCGTATGCATCTGCGGCAAACTGGTTAGGTGTCTCACCGTATGACTCTGTATACTTAGCTACGAAATTCTTTGTCATATCATCTGTTGCGTCTGCAGCAAATGGTGTAAGAAGCATTACATCCTCAGCAAGTGCTACATCAAAGTTCTCAACAGCAAGGATACCGTCAAGACCATCACAACCGAAGAACTTTGTATCAAATCCAATTGTATCAGCCTGCTTAAGAATAAGAGTTGCCTCTGTGTAGTAGATAGGAAGGAATACGAGCTCAGCGCCACCATCCTTAGCCTTCTGAAGCTGTGTTGTGAAATCTGTCTTGTTATCAGCTGTGAAAGCCTCTGCAGCTACAATTTCAAGGCCCTTCTGTGTTGCTTCAGCACTAAACTTCTCATAAATACCTGAAGAGTAAACATCAGAGCTATCATAAATAACAGCAACTTTGCTTGCAATAGCGTTATCAGCAATGTAATCAGCTGAAGCAGCACCCTGGTTAGGGTCTGTAAAGCAAACCTGATATACATTATCATTACCGTTAATACAATCAACTGATGAACCTGAAGGTGTAACCTGGAACATATTGTCTTCAGCAGACTTAGCAGCTACAGCTACACAACATCCACTTGTTGTAGAACCAACAAGCATCTGCATACCCCAGTCCTTAAGTGTATTGTATGCATTTACAGACTTCTCTGCATCACACTCATCATCCTGGAAATCATACTCAACCTGAACACCATTGATACCGCCTGCAGCGTTAATCTCATCAACCGCAATCTGTGCACCGTTCTTTACAGCATTACCATATACAGCAGCTGCACCTGTTACAGGGCCGATACCACCAATCTTAAATACTGCCTGACCGTCTGCGCTTGCGTTTGCATCAGTAGTTGTTGTCTGTGCGTTACCACAACCTACAAGTAATGTAGCTACCATGGCAACAGCAAGTAATAAGCTTACTAACTTTTTCATAATAGAAACCTCCAAACTATTAATTTAGATTTATATACACAATTTGTAAGATACTCGTTTTTTTCTGCCGTGTCAATATATACAGCATATTATGCACTCATATTGCATTATTATTGCTGACACAACATTTTACGTTTATGCAATAAAAAATGCCCCAAAGCAATGCTTTGAGGCATAATATGCAAAAATCTTATAACCATGATTTTGTAGCGATAAGTGCGGCAATCGGAATAACCACTTCGCAAACATTTATAAAGAAATTGGCTGTCTCTTCCATTACACCGCCAAAATTCTTATATGTCATAATCAAATAATATATATATGATAAAGCTGCTCCGACAAGACATGCTACTCCGACCGAAACATTAATCTCTATCATAAGGAATGCGCTTATTCCAATGTATGCTACCAAAATCAGAACCTGCACTATCTTTTGAGATTTCTTGTCGGGTACATACAACATACCCTTTCCTTCTGCAGCCGGCTTGCCTGATAACAATGCAATACCTGCTAATGATCTTGAAATAATATATCCGAATGCTATAACGAAAATCTCATCCGGTTGCAACTCACTCCACACACCGATAGCAACCATAAAATAGCATATACACACAATTATTGCAGAATATCCGCCATGAGCATCTTCCTTGAGAATATGAATTTTTTCTTCTCTTGATTTATGTGAGCTCAATGCATCTGTTGTTCTAAAAAAGCCGTCCAAATGTGCTCCGCCCGACAAAATGCTTGGGATTACCGCCCCAACAACAGCAGGCAACACAAGATAATTACACAAATACGGGTATGCAACTGCCCATCTGTTAATTATCGTACCAATAATAGCTCCAATTAAAGGAATAAATATCAATACAAAAGAGCAATTTTCCTTACTACGTTCTAACTTGGTCTTTGGACTTATCGAATATCCCGAAAAAGCCATCAAAAAGCTTCTGCCAATACTTTTCATCAATAATACCTCTACTCAATTACAACATCATCCGCATAATCCTTCCAGATAATGCATATCCAGGTCTTGCCTGTATTAAGTTCGATTTCATTACCGTCCTTATCGTGATACTTTGTAGGCTCATATATCTGAGTTCTGTTCCAAGTACCTTCTATCATCTTACCATCGGTAAATACAATAGCTTTATCTACATCTTCGCCGATAAGACCAAATGCAAGATAATCATTAGAATCTCTTACAATACCGTCACAATACTGGAACACGACATTATCATATGCAAGTTGATTACCCGTCTCTGCATCAATGTGCTTGTCACCGTACTGGAATCTGTAGTATTTCTTATCTGCTTCATTATATTCGAATCTACTCTGGACTTTACTGTATCCATTGGCCTTTCCTGTCTCCTTGCCGCCCGGATACAATACGCTTGCCTTAGGCGCATCGTCATATGATACGCGTTCTCCCAATTCAGGATATGTAAATTTGTGAATAAATCCGGTTCTTAATGTTGTACGATATCCGAATTTCTCAATATCTTTCAATACACCCTCATTGGATAAATATACATTATGCGGTGCTTTTCTGTCGCTGGTTCTGAAAAAAGCATTGGTAGCAGGTCTGTCTATTCCCGATACTGCTCCCGAGATATTATCTACCGCTTCCGAATTGAGCATATCACCAACGTATATTGTAGCCTGTCCAAAATGTGCATATATTGCATCATATTCCAACGCCAAATATACAAAATAGTCTCGACTGCTTCGTATTGATCCAATCTTTGGAATATTTTCATAATCCTCGAAAATACCCATCAATCTAGTTATTCGTCCTTCAACAGGGGCCTCATATACAATTGAAGCCTGCTCAATACCTGATTGCGGACAACCTGCCTGTATATTATTCATCATCACAGCCAACGGTCTGTGATCCAACTTGTTGTATGTAATCTGTTCACCGGAAAATTGTGAGCGGAACACTTCTTCATCCGAAGTATCCTCTATAACCTCTTCATCAATGTCCGTTGCAGCCTCTGTCTCTTCTTCTACCGAAGTTGTCTCCTGCACAATCGGTTTGCTGTCCTGCTTCGTATCGGACGTCGGTGCTATAACAGAAGTATCGCAACCGACGAGCAGCAATGTTGTAGCCAATATACATACAGCTATCGCTTTCTTACGCATACAATGTTCTCCTTTTCGAACACTCTCCCCGTCATATCGTTTTATTTTACAACTTTATGTATAAAAAATCTACTTCTTTTTACGTCTCTTTCTTGATCTGACTACGATATCTTCCTCGTGAATCAATCCCATTTTCTTACATACCCTTACAATCAAATGTCCCTTTGGCATCATAAGCAATTCTTTTTCTGTTGCAACTCCAAAGTGCAATACAAGAAATGCATATAATATCACACATAATATCATTGTAATACACAGGCGCACTACATTGGGTATACCGCCAATCAATGCATTCGGATCACCAATTCTAGCTCTCATTATAGATGTTATTACAGCATTGCATCCGACTCCGAACAATCCCATAGCCACAGCCGCACACAACGGCAGAAAATAACTTCTAATCATTTCCTGTTTGTAATGCAATGTCTTCTTCATTGCTATACCATTTAGCAGACACATCATACCCGAATAACAAATCGTTGCAATGACTAACGCATACAAATCAAGTTTGGTATGCAACAGCAACGGAACTACCAATAGCGATTGAATAACAAGTGATATTGCCGCATTAACTACCGGAATATTAACATGTCCCGTTCCCTGCAAAATTGCATTGCTTAACGTAGATAGGCAATAGAAAACAACCGTAATACTTAATGCCTTAATCAATTTTGAAACAATAACGGCCGATGACCTCTGCGGATACAACAACATTGTAACCGGCTCGGACAAAGCAAACAGTCCCATCGCAGCCGGCATTGCAATAAGCATCGTAACCTTAATTGCATATGCAATTTTGCGACGACCCTCTTTATGCTCTCCACGCTCATGTGTATGCGCTATTGTCGGAATAATCGCAGATGACATTGCAGATGCTATTGCAATCGGAATGTTGATTATCTGCATAGCTTTTCCGGAAAACAGTCCGTACCTTGTAGATGCAACCGCTTCCGTAATTCCATGTACGCTCATGTTTATTTCCTGATAAAGTTTTAAGTTGGTAACTGTACTCAGATTATATATACATGTGCTTAAGACAACAGGTGTAACCATTCCGAAAATTATCTTCACTATTTCCCACGGATTTAAGATATGTTTTGTCTTGTCATCATCTACCCATCTTTTAATGGTTTTTCTGTTGGCGAGATATGCAAGCAACATAAAAACAAATGCCACTAAAACACCGGCACCCGTTCCGATTGCACTACCCTTTGCTCCTGCAATCGCAAATGCAGATTCATCACCCTGAACATACGGCCTTGTAAGTACGTAAGCCATTAATATACTGACAATCGCATTCGCTATCTGCTCTATTATCTGTGAAAACGATGTGAACACCATCGTACGATATGCCTGGAAATATCCTCTTAATGTTCCCAAAAAGCCGGATACAAATATAGTCGGAGCAAAAATGCGCAGCACCTGTGCCGAATTCTGTCCGACGAACGTTGATGCAAAGGCAAAACAAACAAAAGCGCCGACGCCTCCCACAACCGCAACATAACACAATGCACCGATAAACAATCTGAACGCATTACGATATTCGTTTACTCCCAATCTTGCGGCTATTACTTTGGATATCGCAGATGGAATGCTATATGAGGAAACCAATAGAATAATAGTATAGAAATTATATGCTGTACTGTAATATCCGTTGCCCTCATCTCCGATTATCATTACGAGAGGACTTCGATACAATATGCCTATTATCCTGACAATTATTCCGGCAGCAGCCAGCACTCCGGCCTGAAATATGAAATTATGCCTTTTACTTTTACCCTGACTCATAGGAATAGTATATGACAAATGTATGGATAATTAAAGGTGTTTGTGATAAGATGTAGTTGAGAATGTAAGTTGCTCGAAAGGAGGTCTCTATGGATATTCCGATGATTTCCATGGCATTAGCCAGACAAAAAACACTATCGGATGTGCAGGTTTCATTATTATCCAACGCAATGGATGTGCAAGAGACCGGCGCGGAGGGTCTATTGAATATTATCGATTCAAGTGCAATGGAACTGAGCGTCAATCCTGACATCGGTGCCAATTTTGATATTAAAGTATAAAGAGGCGTATGAGCAATTGCCCATACGCTTTTCATTAACTCTCTTTCTTCAACTCTATTGAATCAGGTTTTATTTCAATCTTACCGGCCTTCAACAAATTTCCGACGGCTTTTTTGAATTCGTTCTTTGACATACCGGTTTCACTTCGTATCAATTCCGGAGATGCCTTATCGTTGAATGGCAGTTTACCGCCTAAAGACTCCAATTTCTTCATAACTTTATCAGCATCAATACTCATTTGAATATATGATTTCTCACGCACGCTCAAATCGACTTTTCCATCTTCGCGCACACCCGTTACACGTGCTCTTACCGTTTGACCCGGAACAATCTGAGGCATAACTTCTTTCTTGGGAATAAGTCCCTGGTATTTATCATCGATTGCCACGAATGCACCAAAATTGTCACTAATCTCGTATACCGTACCTTCAACCCAATCGTCCTTTTGATACTTTCCGCCGGCCTTCAGATATTTGTACAATTTCATCGTTGCACACAATCTGTCACTCTTATCTATGTATAGGGCTACTAAAACTTCATCGCCTACTTTAACCTTTGCGGTCTGCTCCTTAAACGGTAAAAGTAAATCTTTTTCCAGACCCCAATTCAAAAACGCACCGATTTTACCAACCTCTATACATGTAAGCTTCGCCACTTCGCCCAAAACAATCAAGGGTTCGTTTACCGTTGCGATAAGTCTGTCACTACTGTCCCTATAAACAAACACCTCAACAGTATCACCTTCTCTTGTCATAGGTGGTACTTGCTTTGCCGGCAACAGCACCTTCTGCGATGTGTTTCCACTATCGGCAAGGTATACACCGAACTCTACCCGTTTAATTACTTCCAATTTTTGCTTTTTTCCAAGTTCCATCGAATAATCCTTTCACCCTACATAAGCGGTCCAAACACTCTGAGAATTCTTCCAATCAATCTCTTCATAAGAGGAATCGACATATAATATTCCATATCTACGCATCTGCTTTGTTCAAACACAGAAGATATATCCTGCTTAATATCTGCAATACATTTGGTATTATACATAAACACTCCGCACTCATAATGCAGATATAGGCTACGATAATCCAAATTTACTGTTCCGACGGTTCCATATATGTCATCACATATAAATGTCTTGGCATGAATAAATCCCGGAGTATACTCATATATCTTCACACCAGCAGATAGCATCGTAGGATAGTAACTTCTTGCTATCATATACGGTATCTTTTTATCCGGAATATGCGGAATTACAATTCGTACATCTATGCCGCTTTTGGCTGTATGCATAATAAGAGTCTCGACTGCATGATCCGGAATGAAATACGGCGACGTAATCCATACATAATCCTTCGCATTGCTTATTATATCTTTATATACATACTTTGCAACCGCTTCCTGTCTATGCGGGCCGTCAGAATACGGCAAAACTACGCCCTCGTCATTGTAATATGCATTTTCTCTGTTAGCAATATATTTCTCACACTCGTTTACAACAGTATTCCACTTATGCTTACCGCGTCTTACTCTCCATTCGCTCGTAGCACTCCACATCTGTAAAAACATCAATGTAAACTGCTTTACCGCTTCACCTTCAACTCTAAGCGCGTTGTCTTTCCAATGGCCGAATTTCTCATATGCATTGATATACTCATCACACAAATTGAATCCGCCTGTATACGCTACTTTCCCATCAATAACAACAACTTTACGATGATCTCTGTTATTGTATCTCGTTGAAAGAAAAGGTGTAATATGACCTGCCGTCTTAACGTTTATCCCCAATTTCTTCAATTTCAACGGATAATTACGCGGCAAAAGCGCAGCACATCCCAAGTCATCATACATTACCCTGACTTCTACACCGTCTTTTACCTTTTGGCACAGAATATCAAGTACCGTATCCCAGAATTTACCTTCCTCAATCATAAAAAATTCAAGAAAAATGAATTCTGTGGCATTCCTCAAATCCTCGCAAAGCTGAGGAAAAACTTTATCACCCAACTCAAAATATGTCTCGCGGTTGCCGACAAAAATTCCTGTATTACCATATTTACGTAGATATCTTGCCATCTTTCCGATATCATGATTATCTTCGATAAGTGCATTTTGCAATTCATCAGACGGTGTAATATAGCTAGTTGTCTCTTGTTCTACCTGTCTAAGCGACTGTCTGGAATACATTGTACCCACATTGAATTTGACAAATAAATACAGTAGCATTCCGCCAATAGGAAATAATGCAATTATTAATGACCATGTAAGCTTTGTCTCCGGCGTAATATTATTGCTTGTCAAAATGAATAATAAGACAACAAATCCAATAACCACCGAACCTTCCATTACAACTTTCGAGTAGTTATCAAGCAATAACAAAGACACCAGCACCAGCGCTACCTGCAAAAGAATTACCAACGCGGTAATAAGGAATCCTCCAAACACAAGGCGCTTAATATAATAGAAAGTTGTTCTTTTTATTGCCTGTCCTGTTTCTTCACCTTTGTTTTTTTGTCTGTTATATTCACCCATACTGTGCCTCTTAACTTATACTGCAAACAATATAACCGAATACGGATTACCTTCTGTATCTTCCAGAACTATCAAACGTCCTTTTTCACTGTCAAAAGCCTTTATATTAATTTCATCACCAAAATGTGCCTGTGCTCTATATTCAACATACATTTTCTTATATCGCTCATCAGCATCAGCATAATCTGCTGCAATCTTAATATACTGACAATTATTTACATGTCCGTTTGAATCAAGATGATGTCTTTGAATCGTTAATCTGCCTTCTTCGCAGATTACCGCTTCCGTTCCATCTATATAAAAATATCCGTTTGTGTCAAATTTCGGTATTTCCACTTTTCTTTTGTTGGAATAATCCATATCAAGTCTGTCTTCCAAATCATAAGCATTAATCAATTCATCTGACGGCTTGACAATACATTGCTTATCCCAATCCATCAGTACCCATACAGAATTGGCCTTTACAATATATTCCCCTTTATCATCCTTCAAATAATAGTTACGATATCCCATTATGGACTTAAAACCATATGGGAATGTTCCCACAGTCACCCTGCTTCCATACATGGGTACCTTCAAAAACTCTATTTCCCAATAACTTATAACCCATACCAGGCTGCGCGGCTCTAAGTAGTCAAAACCGACGCCGCTATCATCCGAATGAAAGCATGAACAATCTTGAAAAGCATCCACTATTGCCGGTATTGTCATTCTATGTTGCATATCAGATTGACAAAACGACACTCTAAAATCATATTCGTACATTTCTTCCCCTTTATCTGAATCAATATTTGTCATCCATTATAGCACAAATGTAAAGTACAGTCCTTTACACACATTCACAATAAAATGGCGCATTAGCAAAAAGAAGCGGACAAAGATAAATCTTCATCCGCTCCCTTTCTTATTATGTCAGCACCTAATAGTCAATTCTGATATGCCGTCATGGCTTTCTCAAAAAACTGCTGATATGATACGCTCTCCTTTTGCCCGTTCTCCCTGTTTCTTCGTACAGTAATCGGTCTTACCGCCATCTGACTGTTTCTCTGATTACCGTCACGCCCCGATTGAATCATTTGCACTGTCATATATCCTACCTCCTTGTTTGATATAAAACCTGCCCACCAATTCATATATTTTATATATCGGTATATATATGCAATGACTTAACCGCAAAGCAATTTTTTCATACAATATATTGTATGAAAGCATATAATACGTACAAATTATTGTGCAATATCACACCATACTACTTATCTCCCAATACTATATCTAAAAAAATTATAAAATTTGCTTGCATTTAACTTACTTTTGATGTAATATATGCAAGTGGCTGTTAAACAACACATATAGCGCTATCGCCAAATGGTAAGGCAACGGACTCTGACTCCGTCATTTTCTTGGTTCGAATCCAAGTAGCGCTGCTAAGACCTTGAGACAATTGTTTCAAGGTCTTTTTTATTCCCAACGTATATAGAAAAGGCGCTCAATACTGAGCGCCTTTAGTCAACATAATTCTATTGTATAGCTTTTATGCTGACAGCACAAACCTTATATTCGGGTATTCTTGCAAAATCATCAAGTGCCGCATTTGTAAGTTTGTTTGCATATGCATCCGGGAAATGGAATGGCATCCATGTCTCGCCTGCAGAAACCTTGTCAGATACTCTTGCCTGCGTCTGCACACTTCCACGTCTTGATGTAACTTCAACCATATCCCCATCGGATATTCCGATTCTCTCAGCATCTTTAACATTAATCTCTATAAATGACTTGCCTTCTTTTTCCATAAGTCCGGGTGTTTTACCGGTCATTGCACGAGTATTGTAATGATATAAAATTCGACCTGTCATTAGGATATACGGATAATCTTCATCCGGTAGCTCTGCACTTTCTTTATATACAGCCGGATAGAACATAGCCAATCCTCTCGAGAACTTTCCGACATGCAAAATCGGAGTACCCGGGTGATTCTTATCAGGACAAGGCCATTGCAAAGACTCTCCCGCATCAAGTCTGCTGTGACTTATTCCTCCGAAACTTGGCACAAGACTTGATATCTCATCCATTATCTCGGCAGATGTCATCTGCGGTTGCTCATATCCCATTCTATTCATCAAATCAATAAATATGTCAGTATCAAGACGCATATCGCCTTCTATCGTTACTGCCTTTCTGACTCTTTGAACTCTTCGCTCGGTATTTGTAAAAGTACCTTCCTTTTCCGCATAACTTGTTCCCGGCAACACAACATCAGCATACTTACAGGTCTCTGTCATAAACAAATCATCGACTACAAGGAAATCAAGTGACTCTAATGCTTTCTTAATATGTCCCTGATTGGCATCCGTTACAATCGGATCCTCACCAAAGATAAACAAGCCCTTTATCTTACCATCAATGGCAGATGGGAAAACGTCAGTTGCATGTACACCCATCTCACGGCTGAGTTTGACGCCCCATGCCTTCTCAAATTTGTCAATAACATCAGCATTTGATACCTTTTGATAACCCGGAAGGTCACCCGGCAATGCGCCCATATCGCAAGCACCTTGCACGTTGTTCTGACCACGTAACGGATTAACTCCGCATCCTCTCTTACCAAGCTTACCGACAAGCAATGCCATATTTGACATACTCATAACGCCCTCTGTACCTGTTGAATGCTCCGTAACACCGAGGCAATAAATAATTGGCGCTGTTTCAGCTTTAGCATATGTTCTTGCCGCTTCACGCAACATATCAGGATCAATATGACAAATCTTAGCCACCTTTTCAGGGGTATAATCCTTTACAAGCTCTCTTATTTCCTCAAAGCCTTCTGTCCTGTTCTTAACGAATTCCTCATCCGCCAAGCCTTCCTCAATAATGATATGCATCATGCCATTGGCAAATGCAACATTTGTACCGGGCTTAAGCTTGAGATGAATATCCGCAACCTTTGCAAGGCTGATATCTCTCGGATCTACTACAATAAGCTTTGCTCCGTTATTAACTGCTTGTCTGATTTGCATACCAATAACAGGATGAGCTTCTTCCGGATTGGAACCGACTAACATAATAACATCCGATTCATGCGTAATATCTTCAATTGTATTAGTCATTGCCCCTGAGCCAAGTGTCTTTGCCAAACCTGCAACAGTCGCAGAATGACATACTCTGGCACAATTATCTACATTATTGGTACCGAATGCACATCTAACCATCTTTTGGAACATATAGCAATCTTCATTAGGCGAACGTGAACATGCGAATCCCGCCAAAGCATTCGAACCATACTTTTTCTTTATTTCATTGAATTTGGCAGCAATCAAATCAAGTGCTTCATCCCATGAAGCTTCTTTGAATTCGCCGGTTGCCTTATCCTTGATAAGTGGAGTCGTAAGTCTTTCCGGTGAATGTACGAAATTGAATGAACCAAATCTACCTTTAACACACAGAAGTCCCTTATTGGATGGTCCGTCAGCCGGTAAAACATCGACAATCTTCTTATCTTTTACTACCAGATACATCTGACATCCTGTAGCACAATGCGGACATGTTGTCAGCACTTTCTGTACTTTACCTGTCTGATACTTACTCTGATTTTTTGCCACCAATGCGCCCGTAGGACAAGCCTTGGCACAGTTGCCGCACATTTCGCAATCAGACTCTTTCCAATCAGCTCCAAACGGTGCTTCGATTATTGTTCTTGCACCGACTTTACCATTCTTCAGTGTTCCGTTACAAACAACCTTATTACATGTACTTACACATCTCTGACATCCGATACAAAGCTCAGGATAATATGTCAAAAATGGATTATCTTTCTTTACTTCCAACGGAGGAATTGTCTTCTTATACGGATTCTCCAAATTAATATCAAACTCATTTGCAAGATTCTGTAATTCACAATCTCCGCTTTTTGCACAACTCAAGCATCTTACATCATGATTGGCCAGTATCAACTTCAACATGAATTCTCTTGATCTTAATACCTTATCCGTATCTGTATGAATAACCATACCGTCTTCAACATTGGTATTGCACGAAGGAACTAAATTGTCGCGCCCTTCTATTTCCACAACACACATTCTGCATGATCCGATTTCATTAACACCCTTCAAAAAGCACAAAGTAGGTACATAGATTTCTGCCATTTTTGCCGCTTCAAGAATAGTAGTTCCTTCAGGCACTGAGAGCTCAATGTTATTTATTGTAATATTACACATTTTTTCCATTATATAAGCCCTCCTTGCATACATCCGCTTCCATATTCATCGCATCTTAGGCACTTGCTGCATTCCTGCATTGCTTCCTCATGCGACATACAATTTTCAACCGGTTCAAAATCATTTTTACGGTCTCTTGCAAATCTTTCAGTCATATTAACTCGACCCATATGGTGACGCATATTGCTACGAGGAGTCGGAATATCAATAGTCGTAGCATAATCATGATGATATCCAAGATACTCATCTATGTTAATTGCAGCAATTTTTCCTGCTCCGATTGCTTTAATAGCCGTTGCCGGACCGCTTACGCAATCACCGCCCGCAAACAATCCCGGTTGATTATTCACAGCAGTTTTATCATCCGTAGCAAAATTTCCGCGTTTCTCAACACTGTAATCCTTAAAAGGTTCAGAATCTATCTGCTGACCTATAGCCATAAATACCACATTACACGGAATCTCATACTGTTCCTTATCTGCATCTCTTACCATAGGCATACCGGTATTGGCATCATAATTACTCGTTATCTGCGGCTGTGTAACAAGCGAAATAACGTGACCATTTTCATCAACTTTGATTTTAACAGGGGCATACATTGTCATAAGCTCCACACCTTCTTCAAGGGCCCCTTGTATCTCGGACGGTAAAGCCGTCATATCTTCCTGATGTTCTCGTACCGCCAATGTCACACTCTTTGCATGACAACGAATTGCACTTCTTGCGCAATCCATAGCAACATTTCCTCCACCGATAACAACTACATCCTTACCGGTAAAATCAGGAAGATCCCCATGTCCTATTCTGTCTAACATCTCAACAGCCGAGCAAACCTCGGGATTATCATAATTCTCAATCGGAATAACACGACCTTTCTGTGCACCGATTGACAGATATACTGCATCATATTCTTCTCGAAGAGCTTCCAAAGAAATGTCTCGTCCTACTTGTATGTTACATTTTACTTCTATGCCACCAACATCAAGTATAGCCTTTATATCCTCATCAAGTCTGTCTTTGGGCAATCTATAATTGGGAATTCCGTATCGCAACATTCCTCCCAATTTCTCTTTTCCTTCATATACAACAACACTATGTCCCATCCTTGACAAATAATACGCACAAGTCAATCCCGATGGGCCACCTCCTACAACAGCTATCTTCTTACCTGTTGCTTCATTACGAGGCGGTGTTTTAACCTTATCGGCCGCAATTTGATCCACTGCAAATCTCTTAAGACCTCTGACATTAATCTGAGCATCGATAAGAGTTCTTCTACATTGCAATTCACATGGTCTTTCGCACACGAATGCACATGCAGTCGGGAATGGATTATCTTCTCTTATAAGATTAATTGCATCATCATATCTTTCATCGCCAATGAGAGCTATATATCCCGGAATATTAACATTAGCCGGACAATTATACATACAGGGAACCTTTACGGATACATCAGCCTGACATTTATGATTATTGATATGGCTCATGTATTCTTCCTTGTTGTTATTGATACACAACAATACCATGTATGCCGTCTCATAACCGATTGCACAATCTGCGGTATCACGTATTGTTTTGGCCAACCAGAACATTTCAACATAATCATCCAATGTTCCGTTACCATCCAATATCTTTTGCATCATATTTTCCAACTGCTCAAGACCTTTTGCACACGGAATACATTTACCGCATGTCTGACTTCTTGCAGTACGAAGATATGCTATGTGTGTAGAAATCGGACAAACACCGGGCGGATTTGCCAGGATTCTTTTTTCAAAAGTATTCAAAAAACTGGAAGTAAGCTTTGTTCGCTTTACATCTGTCAATTTGTGTTCTTTGTACATTTATTTATCTCCTGTCATTTTCTTTTCCACTCTTACATCATTCCCAATAATAATCACTTTCTTGAACCTTTACTTCCTCCCAAAATTCTGAGCAAGCGTAAGAACAAATTTATAAAGTCAAGATACAGCTGAAAACCGCAAAACATCGAAACACCAACAAGCTCATTCTCATTTGCGTACATGACATATTCTTTTGTCTTTCTAACATCATATGCAGTTAAACCAACAAAAACCAATATTGCAACTATTGTTACAATAAAGTCAAATCCCCACGAATGGATGAATATTATGTTAACCGCACTTGCAATGATTATTCCGACTAATCCCATTATGCAATATGAGCCCAGCGTATTAAGTTCTCTTTTTGTAGTTAATCCGATTACAGCCATAACACCAAAGGTAGCTGCACATGCAATAAATGTATAACCAATACTTGTTGCACTGTACAGAACAAAAAGTACTGAGCAAATATAACCGGTCAGGTATGAATATATCGTATACATTATTCCGGCCAACACTACATTATTTTTCTTTATTGCAATGTTAGAGATAAATACCACTGCAAGTTCTGCAAGCAATAAAACAATGTACTTACCACCGGCCAATATCCTAATTGCATTTTCCGGTCTTGTTGTGAATGCCGCAAACGCCGTAATAAGTAATGCAGCAAACATAAATCCAAATGATTGATATATAGCCTTATTCAAAGCAATCGATTTATCTTCATATACATCATTTGCAAAGCTTACATCATCCACATAAGATTGTGAATATTCGTAATCATAATCGTTCATCTTTATCCTCTCCTTACGCAACAAAAAATATTCCTATACTTCAAACAGCAAATCGGCATACGTCGGGAACGGCCAATATTCCTTATCTACAATTCGCTCAAGTTCATCTGCCGGATGTCTTAATGCTTCCATTGCCGGCACTACCTTTTCTCTGTAATAGTAAGCTTGCTCTTTACCTCTCGGCATCTTAGAACCGTCCTTTTCAATAATTGACAAGCTCACTCTTGCATCCTGCATCTGCTTAAGCAATCCTGTTACGCGCTTAAGTAAATCAGAAGAAGTAGTTGCGTCAGCTCCCGCAGCATTTATTGCATTAACTGTATTTGCCAAATCACCGGCATATTTAATTACGGCGGGAACCAACTGCTTATTAGCCATATCCACCATTGTCAGTGCTTCAATGTTAATTGTTTTTGCATATGTCTCATACAATATCTCGGCACGTGACTCTAACTCATTCTTTGTAAATATTCCAAACTTCTCAAAAAGATTTATTGACTTCTCCGTAGTCAATGCACCAACTGCTTCTACCATTGACGGAATATTCGGCAATCCTCTTCTTGCAGCTTCTTTTACCCACTCCTCAGAATATCCGTCACCATTGAAAATAATACGCTGATGCTTTGTCATATACTCTTTAATAAGATTATGCACTGCAAGATTAAAGTCATCTGCAGCTTCCAAACGGTCAGCCGCCTCACAAAATGCTTCCGCTACAATTGCATTGAGAATTGTATTAGGGCTTCCGATAGAGTCCTCACTACCGACATTTCTAAATTCAAACTTATTACCAGTAAATGCAAAAGGTGATGTTCTGTTTCTGTCTGTTGCATCAATCTCGAAATCCGGAAGAGTAGACACTCCGGTCTGCAAAGTTCCGCCTTCTATAAGATTACTTGCTTTTCCGGTCTCCACCAACTGTTTAACAACATCTTCAAGCTGTTCTCCCAAAAACATCGAAATAATTGCCGGAGGCGCTTCATATCCGCCGAGTCTCAAATCATTACCAACATTTGATGCACTCTGTCTAAGCAAATCAGCATGTGTATCTACCGCTTTCATTATGCAGGCAAGCACCAATAAAAACTGAATATTTTCATTTGGTGATTCGCCGGGTTCCAAAAGATTTACACCGTTATCGGTTGTAATAGACCAGTTATTATGCTTGCCCGAACCATTTACTCCGGAAAACGGTTTCTCATGAAGCAGACATCTAAGTCCATGCTTACCGGCTACTCTTTTTAATGTCTCCATAATCAACTGATTATGATCCACTGCAATATTGGCCGATTCATATATAGGTGCCAATTCATGCTGTGCAGGAGCTGCCTCGTTATGCTGTGTCTTCGATGTAACACCAAGTTTCCACAGCTCAATATTTACATCCTTCATAAATGCACCGACACGCTCTCTGATTACACCAAAATAGTGATCATCCATTTCCTGACCTTTTGGCGCAGGTGCTCCGAAAAGTGTTCTTCCCGAGAAAATCAAATCCTCTCTCTGTAAAGCCTTAGTCTGATCCACCAAAAAATACTCCTGCTCGGCACCAACCGATGCATTTACGCGCGTTGCCTCTGTATTTCCAAACAATCTTACTATACGAAGTGCTTGATTGCTTAATGCCTCCAATGAACGTAAAAGAGGTGTCTTCTTATCCAGTGCCTCTCCCGTATACGAACAAAATGCCGTAGGAATACAAAGAGTAGGACCTGTGGCAGTCTCTTTTACAAAAGCAGGAGATGTTATATCCCAAGCTGTATAGCCTCTTGCCTCAAAAGTAGCTCTCAGTCCTCCGGATGGAAACGAAGAAGCATCCGGCTCACCTTTAATGAGCTCCTTGCCCTTAAATTCCATAATCATTTTACCTTCCGGATTTGGATGACTTACAAAGGAATCATGTTTCTCGGCAGTAATTCCTGTGAGCGGTTGAAACCAATGCGTATAATGCGTTGCACCTTTTTCAATAGCCCATTCTTTCATGGCCTTTGCAACAATATCGGCTGTTGCCAAAGTTAACTCTCCGCCATGTTCAATTACGGCCTCGATTTCATCGTATGCTTCTTTGGGAAGCCGCTCACGCATCGTTCTCATTGAAAAAACATTCGAACCAAACAATTCTTCAACATTCATGTTCTCGCTCATAATTCTCCTCTTTCATTTTCAATTTATCCAATCGAAAAAGATTTATTCTTCTGTCTTGGCAACTCGTAAAATATCGTAGATATCCGCTTGTTTATCAAGCTTCAACCAAAGATTCTGTTTCGGATGAGGTGCTGATTCAACCTCTGTTCCCGAATCGGCATCATATATGTGCTCAACCGTAGCCTGCACATTACTTCCGTCAGGTTTCATAATTTCTATCACATCACCCTTGCAGAATTTATTTCGTTGGGAAATTCTTATCTTTCCTTCCGAATCAACCTCATACACCGTTCCAAGATATATATACTCATTTATGTATGTATTTGAATCATATATCTGTGTCTCATTCGTCGGTTTTCCATAGTAGAATCCTGTTGTGAACTGTCTATATGTACATTTACTTATCTCACTCTTATACCATTCCATGTTCTGCTCATACTTATCAGGTGATTCCAAATAGTCATCAATCGCCTTTCTGTAAGTACGTGCAACAGTTGCAACATACAAAGCCGTTTTCATTCGACCTTCAATTTTAAAAGAGTCTATTCCGGCATCAATCAAATCCGGAATATGTTCTATCATACACAAATCCTTACTGTTAAAGATGTATGTTCCGCGCTCATTCTCGTACACCGGCAAATATTCACCCGGACGTTGCTCTTCAACTACCGCATATTTCCATCTACACGGATGAGTACAGGCACCCTGATTCGCATCACGACCGGTAAAATAATTACTAAGCAAACATCTGCCCGAATAGGAGATACACATTGCTCCATGTATAAAACTCTCTATCTCCATATCATCGGGAATATTGGCACGTATCTGCTTTATTTCATTGAGAGAAAGCTCTCTGGCAGATACTACACGTTTAGCGCCCTGTTCATACCAAAACTTATATGTTAAATAATTGGTATTATTTGCCTGCGTAGATATGTGTCTTTCAATATCCGGACATTCTTCCTTTGCCAGCGTATACATTCCCGGATCCGAAATAATAAGTGCATCAGGCTTAATATCCCTCAATTCGGCAAAATATTCGCGTGCACCCTCCAAATCATAATTGTGTGCAAGAATGTTAGCCGTAACATATACTTTAACATTATGTTCATGTGCAAATGCAATTCCTGCTGCCATATCTTCTTTACTGAAGTTCTTCGCTTTTGCACGAAGGCCAAAAGCTTCACCACCGATATAAACAGCATCTGCTCCAAACATGACAGCCGTTTTTAAGACCTCGAGATTACTCGCAGGTATCAACAATTCAATCTTTCTCATTTTTCACACTCACCGTAATACCGTCGCCAACCGGTAAAATAACAGTTGTCAACTCATCATTATGTTTTAATTCATACAGATAATCTCGCATTCTTGTATGAATTGTTCTATCTCGCCTAACAACCGCGTACTTAGACTCGATTATCTCTCCGTCCTGCAATACATTATCCGATACAAGTATTCCTCCCACCGGCATAAGTCTGAGAATCTGAGGAAGGAAATTAATATACTGCCCCTTTGCGGCATCCATAAATATGAAATCAAATGTACCTTCAAGTGTCGGCAAAATCTCCATAGCATCACCTTCAAGTAAGGTTATTCGATCCGCCTTCCCATTCTTTTCAAAGTTTTGTCTGGCAATCGGAATGCGCTTCTCATAGTTCTCAATTGTTGTAATATGAGCTTCCGGCGCATATTCACTCATCAGTAATGCCGAAAAGCCAACAGCAGTTCCCACTTCAAGGATCTTTGTCGGCTTACACTGATACATCATAAATTTTAGATATGCCTGCATATCTTTTCGCACAATCGGAACAAGGTTATCAAGTGCTTCACGTTCCAATTCATTCAAATATTCCGGATTACCCGAATCCAAAGAATTAATGAATGTGGTCATTCTTTCATCCACAATCATGGTCGCTCTCCGTTCATAATCATAATGTCATTCTTCTTCGGTCCAGTCTGTCTCAAACGTCATTTCTTCACCAAATGTCTCTGATTCGGTTACATTCACCTCTTCATCCGCTTCAAGTACATTACCGTCTGCTGCCATAATAGCAATCATTTCATCAACCGTCATAGAAGTATTGAGTTCATATATTCCCGGCTTAATTCCATCCTTATATTCGGACAACTTCTCCTGAATTACAAACAGCTTGGCATCACTAATTAATGCCTTGTTTTCCAATATTTGTCCAATTTCTTTAACGCTCATTTCCGGGCTTATTGTTACACTAACCTCGCGACCATCCCCCGATGTCATCGGTTTTTCGCCAAAGATTTTGTAACCGTAATCATATGCAGTAATAGCATATTTATAAATGAACATTATTACAATTATTCCGACCACTACTTTAATCGCAACCGAAAAAATCGACATCACGATTTCTTTAGTATTCATTTTACTCCTCATTTCCAAGCGACTTATCACGACCGCTTACATATATTTGATATCTGTCGCAAAATTGCACTTATTATACCTTTAGAATAACAGGCTGAATCATCGGTCTACGATTCATCTTCTTCCATATATACTCACTCAAAGAATCACGCATTGTTGATTTTATTTTGCCGCAATCCGTAACCGAACGATCTACCAAATCAAGAACAACATCACTCATAAGCTGCGTCATCTCTTCCATCAGCTCATCAGACTCTTTAACATATATAAAACCGCGGGTAACAATTTCCGGTCCTGAAACAAGAGTTCCCGTTGCTTCATCCAACGCTACAACCACAACCATAATGCCATTCTCGGATAATTGCTGTCGATCTCTAAGAACAGCATTGCCAATATCTCCGACACCCAAGCCATCTACCAAGACATCCCCTACATGTACTTTGCCTTTGACTGCTGCCGCATCCTTCGAAAGCTCCAACACGTCTCCCGAAGACAATATGAATATATTATCCTTTGGAATACCCAATTCCTCAACCAAATGTGCCTGAGCTTTAAGGTGCTTGTATTCTCCATGCACCGGAATTGCATACTGAGGTCTTACAATCGTATACAACAACTTTATCTCTTCCTGACAGGCATGTCCGGATACATGGGCATCCTGGAAAATTACTTCAGCGCCCTTACCCAACAAAGCATTTATTATTTTTGTAACCGGTTTCTCATTACCCGGAATCGGATGAGAAGAAAAAATGATAATATCATGCGGGGTTATCGATATCTTTTTATGCATGTCGGAAGCCATTCTACTAAGTGCCGCCATACTTTCACCCTGACTTCCCGTAGTAATTATTGTCATCTTCTGTGACGGGTAATCCTTCATATTCTCTATCGGTATAAGAGTATTCTCAGGAATATTGATGCAATTAAGTTTCTGAGCGGCTTCTATTATGTTAACCATACTTCGGCCTTCGACTACAACCTTTCGACCATGTCTGTATGCAGAATTAATAATCTGCTGCACTCTGTCAACATTTGAAGCAAAAGTTGCAATTATTATTCTCTTATCCGTATGCTCCGCAAAAATATTATCGAAAGTGGAACCTACCGATTTTTCAGACGGTGTAAATCCCGGACGCTCTGCATTGGTGCTGTCACACATCATAGCAAGAACACCCTTATGTCCTATCTCCGCAAATCTCTGCAAATCTATTGCGTCTCCGTATACAGGAGTATAATCCACCTTAAAATCACCTGTATGTACTATTGTACCTGCAGGCGAATAAATAGCTAATGCGGCTGCATCAACTATACTATGATTTGTCTTAATAAATTCAATTCTAAACTGACCCAAATTAATCGATTGGCCGAATCTAACCACTTTTCTTCTGACTGATTCCATAAGCTCATGCTCTTCAAGCTTATTCTCAATCAATCCCATCGTCAGTCTTGTCGCATAAATCGGCACATTTATCTGTTTTAGAATGTATGGCAATGCGCCGATGTGGTCCTCGTGACCATGTGTAATCACAAAACCTTTTACTTTATCTATATTCTCTACCAGGTATGACACATCCGGAATAACAAGATCTATTCCGAGCATATCATCATCCGGAAAGCTTAAACCGCAATCAATAACGATTATGCTGTCTTCATATTCTACCGCAGTTATATTCATTCCGATTTGTTCCAAACCGCCCAACGGAATAATCCGTACAGCACTGCCCGTTTTTTCTTTATCTTTATTCAAACTTTACTCCTCGTCATTTACAAACTTTACATCTTCCAACAAGTCTTCAAAGACACCTGCAACAGCATTAAGTTCCGTATCATCATCTACTATTGCATATACACTTTCTGTGTCTTCTTCCTTGGACATATCCTTGAGGATAAGCGCTTCACCGTCTCCTTCCTCAAAATCTGTCACTAATATATAATTCACGCCTGAAATTCTGGTCTGTTCCAAAACAAAAAATTCTACCGGTTCTTCTCCATCCGGACAAAACGTTACTTTTTCAAGTTTCATACATCCTCCTTCATCTTGCGATAATCCAAATATCCCTGCAGGATAAATGTTGCCGCAATCTGATCCACATAGTCTTTTCGATGTTCTCTTCTAACCCCGGCTTCCATCATAAGCTTGTCTGCCGCAACAGTCGTAAGTCGCTCATCCCACATTACTACATTAAGCCCGGTTCTTCTTTCCAGCTTTTCCTTAAATTCATTCGTAAGCTCAACGCGCTCACCCTCATCGCCATTCATATGCTTAGGGCAGCCTAATACAATCTCACCTATTTCATAACAGGTAATAAGTTCTTCTATTCTGGCCAGTGTCTTTCTAAGCTTGTTAGCACTTTCTCTTCTGATAATCTCATGACCTTGTGCCGTAATAAGCAATGGATCGCTAATAGCAACACCACATGTCTTTGAGCCAAAATCAAGTCCCATTATTCTCATTACTCTATCTGTCCCCATTCATTGTTCACAATATAATCTTTGAACAGTTCTTCTACGAGTTCATCTCTCTCGACTTTCATAATGACACTTCTGGCACCATTATGGCTGGTAATATATGTAGGGTCACCGGACATAATATAACCAACAATCTGATTAACCGGATTGTATCCCTTCTCCATCATAGCATCATAGACAGTCTTAAGCGCATCCTTTACGCTGATTTCCTTATCTGTCTCCACCTTAAAAAATTGTGTATTTCCTAAATCCTGCATTTTTTTCTCCATTTCAACAAATCTGTTTTTCTATTACAAAAGAATAAAAAACACCGACTTTATATTAACTTAATTTGCATAAAGATTCAACTTATTTCAAGTAACAACACTTCATCATTCAACATCTTTACAGCAACGCCTTTTACAATCTGGTTTACATAATCCGGTTTCGCCTTTATTGCCACGCGTACATAGTTTTGCGTGTATCCGCACATATACTTCTCACCATTCAATTCAATCTCTTCTTCAACGAGCATTTCCAGCGTTTTTCCCAGATAATATTCTCGATATTTTCTACTCTGTTCTTTATTGATTTCTATCAGAGCTTCACTTCTGGCAGCTTTCACTTTCTCGGTATTTTGCTTAGGCAATGATGCCGCAACAGTACCCTTTCTTACAGAGTATCTAAACACATGAGTCTCATAGAAGTTTACTTTTTTCACAAATTCATAAGTTTGTGCAAATTCTTCTTTTGATTCTCCCGGGAAGCCGGTAATAATATCCGTTGTTATTGCCGGATGCTCATAATACTCTCTTATTAATTCAACTTTTTCATAAAATTCCGCCGTAGTATAATGTCTGTTCATACGTTTAAGCGTATCATCGCATCCACTCTGCATACTTATATGAAAATGCGGACATACTTTGGTGTTCTTTGAAATTCTGCTTAAAAAATCCCTTGTAATAACACGCGGCTCAAGCGACCCCAAACGAATTCTTTCTATTCCCGAAATCTTTGAGACCTCATCGATTACATCGAGCAAATCAACATTTGTATACTCTCCTTTATCCGCCATAGCATTATATGACGGCACTTTGCCCGACTCTTTAACATGATTCTCCAGCCCATATGAGCTTAAATGAATCCCGGTTAATACTATTTCCTTGTAGCCGGCATATGCTAACTTAGTTATTTCTTTTATAATGTCATCCCTTTTTCTTGAACGAATCCTGCCTCTTGCAATCGGAATGGCACAATAAGAACAAAACTGGTTACATCCATCCTGAATCTTCACATCAACACGGGTTCTCTGCTTTGAACCGTCGAGCGAACATTCTTCATACTGCGGTGCTATCGACAAGTCACTTACAACAGTTGTTTTCTTTGTTTCGCCATGACTTAAAATGTGCTCTTCAACAATTTCGACTATTTTTGCCTTATTATTATTTCCAACAATAACATCAATTGCTTCATCTGACTGTGCACCTTCTGTATCCGTCTGCGCATAACAGCCCGTCGCCACAACAACGGCATTGGGATTACTCTTCTTTGCACGATGTAGCATCTGTCTGGATTTCCTGTCTGCAATATTCGTCACAGTGCATGTATTTATGACATATATGTCGGCTAATGTATCAAATGGCACAATTTTGTAACCATTATTTTCAAATTTTTGTTGCATAACTTCCATTTCATAGGAATTTACTTTGCAACCAAGGTTATGGAATGCTACAGTTTTCATAGGTTTTTTCCTTTTTTTCGTCACTTTTATTTATTGACTTTTATCACATATAACTATACTATTAAATCGAAGGTATGAAAACTTAAGGAGGTATGTAATAATATGAAGACAGTACAGATTTCACTTAACTCAATCGATAAGGTTAAGTCATTCGTTAATGACATCACTAAGTTTGATTACGATTTTGACCTTGTATCGGGAAGATACGTTATCGATGCAAAATCTATTATGGGTATTTTCAGCTTGGATCTTTCTAAGCCAATTGATCTTAACATCCACGCTGAAGACAATGCTGATTCTGTTTTGGAAGTTCTTAAGCCATACATGATCTAATTGTTTATCTGATAAGAGATTATTAAGAGCAGGACGATGTCCTGCTCTTATTTATTTTCCTTATTCAACGCTTACTATTATTGTCTCTTTTGTAGAAAGCGCTTCGTCCATAAGCTTATCTATGCAATCATCCAGATTGTGCTCATGCTTCTTTATTATATCCAAACTCGGTTTTGTAACCGGATGCTTTGCCACAAAAATTGTACAGCAATCTTCAAAAGGAAGAATTGATGTCTCATATGTATCAATTTTCTCCGAAACAGATATAATCTCCTGCTTGTCCATACCAATACATGGTCTGTAAACAGGAAGTGTACATACTTCATTGGTACAAGCAAGCGAAGCCATTGTCTGACTCGCTACCTGTCCTATACTCTCACCGGTAATTAAACCAAGACAATCTGTCTCTTTCGCAATATGCTCTGCGATTTTCATCATATATCTGCGCATGATTATTGTCAGTTCATCATGCGGACATTTCTCATATATTGCCAGCTGTATATCCGTAAAATTGATAACATGCAGGTAAATCGGTCCACAATACTTTGATACCTTTCTTGCCAGATCAACTACCTTCTGCTTTGCTCTCTCGGATGTATACGGCGGAGCATGGAAATAGACTGCGTCAATCTTTACTCCACGTTTTGAAACAAGATATCCCGCAACAGGAGAATCAATTCCGCCGGACAACAACAGCATTGCTTTTCCGTTCGTGCCAACAGGCATTCCTCCCGGACCCGGGATAATCTGCGAATAAAGATATATCTTTTCTCTTATTTCCACATATACGGTAATATCCGGATTATGCACATCGACCGATAATTCAGGATATGCATCCAGAATCACGCCGCCCAACTGCGCATTAATCTGCATCGAATCAAGCGGATATGACTTACGCGATCTTCTTGCATGTACCTTAAACGTCTTTCCCTCACGATTGGGATATACTTCAGCTACATAGTCTACAACTGTTTTTGAAAGTTTCTCAAAACCTTCGTCCTCGGCAAATTTCATCGGACATATTCCTGTAATACCGAAAACTGTCTTCAAATTCTCAACCGTCTCATCATAGTCGAAGTCAGACAGAGCATCTACATATACACGCCCTTCTGCCTTATGTACCAGAAATTCACCTTCACACCTTTTGAGTGCATATCTGATTTGATGCATCAATGCATTTTCAAATATATATCGGTTTTTTCCTTTTACACCGATTTCACCGTATTTAATCAAAAATGACGAAAACATACTATCTCCTTACTGCAATTAATGTCTTGTATATTTACGCAATGCCGGAATAATTTCCTTTAAGCATTGCAATGTATAATCTATTTCTTCCTTGGTAGTATATACGCTCATACTAACCCTTATTGTAGAATCAAGCAGATTATTTTTCACCCCGATTGCTTTAAGAGTTCCCGATATTGCCGGTTTATTCGAAGCACAAGCACTTCCCGAAGATACATATACGCCCTTTTGTTCAAGTGCATGCAACAACACTTCTGCTCTTATTCCTTCAACCGATACACTAATTATATGCGGAGCACAACCGTGAATATCCTGCGTAATACCATTCACTGTGATACCATCGAGTGCCACCACTTCATCAATAAAATACTGTTTGAGATTGTATAGCTTAGTCACATCTTCGTCAAGTGTCGCATAACACAATCTTACAGCTTCGGCCATTCCTGCAATTCCCGGAACATTTTCCGTTCCCGATCGCATTCCTTTCTGCTGACCGCCACCCCATATAATAGGATGAATCTTCACCTTATTGCCAATATACAAAAATCCAACGCCTTTGGGGCCATGAATCTTATGACTGCTGACACTTAAAAGATCAATGTTCATCTTTTTGGGCAATATCCTGAACTTACCAAAACCCTGAACCGCATCAACATGAAAAAGTGTATTGGGGTTAACTCTCTTTATTATTGCCCCCGCTTCCGCAATCGGCTCCAATGCACCTATTTCATTATTGGTATGCATAATGGATACCAAAATAGTATCTTTCCTTATAGATGCTTCCAATTCATCAAGCTTTATTTTTCCATATTCATCAACAGACAAATACGTTATTTCAAAGCCCTGCTTTTCCAAATAATCGCACGTTTCCAAAATAGCAGGATGCTCTACACAAGTAGTAATAATATGCATACCGCTTCTTTTATTAGCATTAGCTACACCGATTAAAGCCATATTATCGGATTCTGTTCCTCCCGAGGTGAACAGTATCTCTCTTTCATCACACTTCAAACTCGCTGCAATTATCTTTTTAGCTTCTGTAATATATCTCTCAGCTTCAACGCCCTTATTATGCATACTGCTGGGATTACCATAATCATCACACAGTACTTTGTACATAAGCTTCGCAGCTTCCTCACTGCACTTGGTCGTTGCAGAATTGTCCAAATATACTTCTTGCATCATTCTTTTCCTTCTAATAAATATACCAGCCAGCTAAGAACTGTCATTCCCGCTGTCTCAGTTCTTAGGATTCTCTTACCTAACGTTATTTCTTCAAATTGTTCAGCTTCAAACAGTTGTATTTCCTCCGGTGCAATACCGCCCTCCGGTCCAACAAAAAAGCCGATTGATTGTCCCGGTTTAATTGTCTCCATAATCTCTCTGGTCTTTGTCATATCTTCAGCCATTTCATATGGTACAAATACAACATCAAGCCCCCTGGCAATATTTATTGCCTCTTTCACATTACATACATTCTCTACCTGCGGAATCACAGCACGCTTACTTTGCTTTGCTGCTGCCTCTGCTATCGCATTATATCTTGTAATCTTATTTTTTGCTTTTTTCTCATCAAGTTTCATTACGCAGCGTTTCATCGAAACAGGTACTACGCAATATACTCCCAATTCTACTGCCTTCTGTATTATTGTCTCCATCTTGTCGCCCTTAGGCAATCCCTGAAAAAGATAGATTTTAGCAGGCAATTCAACTGCATCCTCTTTGATAAACAACAATTCGCACTCTATAGTATCACCAAGATTTCGAATTTGGCAACGATATTCCTTACCGTCTGTTCCGTTGCTAACGGCAATTTCTTCACCGCTATGCATACGAAGAACATTCTTTATATGATTCACATCACTGCCTTCAATCACTACTCTTTTGGTTGATACATTGATTTGCGAAGGCTCTACAAAAAACTGATACATATAATCCTCATTTCAATGATTACAGGTTCTTTCTTGCTGTAACTCCTACCCATTCACCCTGATAATTCACATCAATCACCTCAAGGCCTGCCTTCTTGCATGCCTCAATAACAGTATCCTCTTTGCCATTTATTATTCCGGATGTAATGTACACTCCTCCCTTTTTGAGCTGATTAACAATAACCGGTGTTAATTCAACCAGTATCGGAGCTAAAATGTTGGCCACAACAATATCATACTTCTCGTATCCGACCGCATCCTGAACAGCTTTATCGTCGATAATGTTACCAATCAACATCTGAAAAGCATCTTTAGGTATCCCGTTTGTCTCCATATTCTCAGCTACAGCCGGTACAGCACAAGGATCCAAATCAGTACCCATACAATGCTTTGCACCATACATAATAGCAAGAATTGCCAGGATTCCGCTTCCGGTTCCAACGTCCAACAATTCTGTATCAGATGTTATATATTGCTTCATTTTCTTAATACATAACTGCGTTGTATCATGCATACCTGTTCCGAAAGCCGTGCCCGGATCAATATGCAATATCTTCTTATCTTTATCCTCCGGACGTACTTCCTCCCACGAAGGAATAACCAACAAATCATCTACATAAAAATGATGGAAAAATTTTTTCCAATTGTTTATCCAATCAAGATCTTCTGTTTCGGAGATTGTAACCGTTCCGTCACCTATATCCATAAATTCCTTTAACGAATTTAACTCTTCATGAACCATTGCCACAATGGCATCTATATCCACGGCTTCCTTCTGTTCAACAAAAAAGCTCAAATAGGCAATACCGTCATCTTCTTCGGTCTGTGGTGCAATATCCACAAACATCTGCTCTTTCTCCAATGGAGTCAGCGGAATCTTATCCTCAATCTGTGCACCCTCCAAACCGCAATCATACAAATCACTGATAATAATATCCTCAGCGTCTGTTATTGTTTTAATTCGTATTCTTGTCCACTTCATATACAACTCCTATTGCTTAATTACCATTTTTTACAAAGCTGTCAATAACCGACCAAATATCTTTATCTTCCATACCCAGCTGCCACTGCGCTACGCCGGCCAAACCGTATTTGTTCATAATTGTTAACTTTGTTTCTATAGATTCCTTATCTTCAAGCCATATCTGATAAAGCGTTCCGTCTTTTTGCATCTCACCGTAATTCTGACAAGTTGCATCATCCCATGTTGTTGTAATCGAATTGTTTGCAATAAATTCGCTCGCCGTATTCATTCCAAGTGCCTCTGAAGACACTTCGCTTCCGTTTGTTTTCCATAAGCGTGTATAGAACGGAATCGCATTAATTAGCTTATCGGCAGGCACACCCTGATCCAATATCATCGATATTCCCTGCTCAACATATCCGATTGAAGCTACCGATCCGGCTTCATCGCAACCTGCCCAATGCTCATCATAGCCCATCATTATGACATAATCGCAGACAACACCCTGTTCTTTCAGATTATAATTACTTCCGCCTTGCGGAGGATAATTGTTCACCGATAACACAATGCCGGCTTTTCTGCATGCCACTGACAATTCTCTGATAAATTCCACATAATGCGGTACCGCTTCCGATGGTAACTGCTCAAAATCAAGGTTTAATCCATCAAGATTATACTGAGCAACGTATGACATTAGATTACTTACAAGCTGCTCTCTTTTGGAAGTATATGACATTATTTCGAGAGTACTGACATCAGCAGCATTGAAATTGTCCACCATTGCCCATACTTCCATATTTCTTCCATGAGCCTTGTTTACATAACTCTCAGATGCAAAGCTTCTGATTGAGCCGTTATTATCTGCAATACTAAACCATGTTGGCGAAATAATGCTCATTGTACCGGTTCCGTTTACAACTTCGTCAAATGTATCATTACCGGACACCGAATATATCGCATGCCATCCCATATTGATTTTGTAATCTTTATGAACTGTCGTATATTCTGCAATATCAGCGTCGGTTGTTGCAATCTCTTCCTCGGTTAATGCCGACGATATCGCCTTTTTCTCGATATATCCTATATAACAATCTTCCGTCTTAACCTTTGTCCAATCATCCAATTCTTCCAGTACCGTAAGTTGTTCACCCTTTGCTACATCTTTAAGGATCTCACTCTTTACGCCACCTCTGTATCGCACAGCAGAATCCTTCTTAACCATTACGCTCTGGCGCGTTCCCCACTGGGTGCGCAATTGCATACGATTAGGCTCTGCATATGTCTGATATGAAAAATTGACAAACATTTTCACATAATCAAGCGCAATGTATAACTTATCGCCATCAATTTTCGAAATAGCATAGTCCGCGCTCTTTTCTTCGCCATAGCGAATGTATGTCTGAGTACCGATCGGGTTCTTCACAATATCATCCGCAGTCGTATATATAAGTAACTGCTCATTGTTATCTACATAGAATCTTTGATCAATAATGCTGTATATATCATCAATACTCATATAGTATGTGCCATCAATAAGCTTAGCCTTTATATCTATAAGTTCATCCTGTAGTACCACCGCAACACTACTGTCATCGGTTATTCCAAAATACTCACTCGGATTCATTCTTTCTTTACTGTAACTAAATCTCTCTATTATGCTTATTCCACCCGCGATAACCAAAATAATAAAAATCAGGGCAATCGCGATTATTGCAGGAACTATCTTTTTTTTCATTCCCATACCTCCTCGACTGCCCTATTATATCAGTTTTTGTCTATATCGTCATTACAATTTTCTTTATGCTTCTCACCTGTCATATACGGAAATACTCATCGGTGCCAAAAGGAACTAATATTGTGATACATAACCCTCAAGCACAAAAAATTCATAACAATATTCAAAAACACAGAGACAAATCGGACGTGCAAATTAATTGAAAATGTAAATTTTGAATTATAACGAAATAAATTTGCTTTAAAAAATATTGGAAAATAGTGATTTCACAACTAACATATTGATAGTCTATATCTGTAAGACAATAATTAAATAATTAGTTAAATGAAATGCCGGGTGAAAACACCCATGATATACACCGATTCAACGGCATATAAATGAAAACTGATTTGAATCAGAAACGGAACAACCCTCCTCTCGGCACTGATTGTCCGATTCACTCTCTGCGTGTATTATAAATTTGCCAAAATTAAAATGCAATACCTTTTTATTAAAAAAAAATTAATTTTGCCGATGTATATTGTATCAGTATTGACTAAAAGGGCTATTCTTACTAAAATACTTGTAAATCAGACAAAGGAGGCAATGAATTATGAAAATTGAAAAAGTTAATGACCATCAGATACGTTGCACCCTTACCAAAGCTGATTTGGCAGAGCGCGAACTGAAGTTAAGCGAATTGGCATACGGAAGTGACAAAGCCAAACAGCTGTTTAAAGACATGATTCAGCAGGCATCGCTGAAATTTGGTTTTGAAGCAGAAGATATTCCGCTTATGATTGAAGCCATTCCGCTCAATGTTGATTGCATTGTTTTGATTATCACCAAGGTTGAGGATCCGGAAGAGCTTGATACTCGTTTTTCCAAATTTGCTCCTTCGGTTGTCGACGATAGCGGTGAAGAAGTTGAGGATGCCACAGAGATTCTTGATTTATTCAAGAAAATCAGGGAAGAGACTGCGGAGCTTGTTGCTGAGGTTGATTCATCGATTGAGACAAATGAAGTTCCGACCGCTGACAATACAGCGAACGTTTCCAAGTTTTTCTCATTCAAATCAATGTATGATATGATTCCGATGGCTCATGCGGTTAACGGCTTGTTTGACGGTAGCAGTCGTCTGTATAAGAACACAAAGACAGGTAAGTACTTCTTAGCCCTGTTTCTTAAGAACGGAACCAAAGAATCCTTCAACAAAACCTGTAACATTATTTCGGAATATGGCAAGACAGAACGTTTGACTTCCGAAAGCGAATCATTCTTTGACGAGCATTACGAACTTATTATTGATAACGGTGCTATCGAGAAAATAGCTCAAATATAGTATTTTCGGAAGACGTGGTGTATGCTGCGTCTTCCTTTTTGTTTATTGAGTTAAAGAACGTTGACATATCAACTATTCTTTGTTACTATACGATAGTTGATTCATCAACGGTTCTTTTATTTGACGGAGAAAAATATGAAAAGAACACAACAATATGAGTTAATTGCCTTGCGACTTGGCGAACTCCACAAACAATTAAAACAACATCAGACAAAAATGTTAGAGACATTTGATATTACACTTCTTGAATATCACATTATATGCCTCATAGGACGTTCGGGAACCGTAAGTCAAAATGATTTAGCAAAAAAGCTGGATGTTGACAAAGCTCTGATTTCAAGGCAAATACAGAATATGGAACAAAAAGGTCTGCTGGCTGCCGAATATGACATAAACTGTAAGCGTAAGAAAGTGCTTCAGCTGAAACAACCGGCCTTGGATCTTATTCCAAAACTTGAAGAAGCTCATCGTATGAGTCTTGAACATTCTTTCTCCGATTTAAGTAACGAAGAACTCGATGAATTGCAACAAATCATCGAAGGAGTTATAGAGAAAATATGAAAAATTCAAATTCGTCAAATGCTCCAAAATCAAGTCTGATATGGATGTCGGTACTTTATCTTCTCGGACTGTTTATCGGAGCAATTGATACGGGAATCGTTACTCCCGCAAGACCTATTATTCAGAGTAATCTTGGGGTTGATGCATCCCTGGGTATCTGGATGATAACAATCTACACTCTCACATATGCTGCCATTATCCCTATTTCAGGTAAACTCGCAGATATGAGAGGACGTAAAATTGTCTATCTTATCAGCATCGCTCTCTTTGGTACCGGATCTCTCATCTGCGCATTCAGCGCCGGAGTATCCAGTTTCGCAGTTCTTATGCTTGGCCGTGTTGTTCAGGCTGCCGGAGCAGGTGGTATTATGCCTGTCGCAACAGCAGAATTCAGCACAAGTTTTCCGGAAGAAAAAAGAGGTATGGCTCTCGGTTTGGTCGGTGCGGTATACGGTATCGCCAATGTCCTGGGGGCATCAGTAGGAAGTCTTGTTTTAAGTATTGCCGGAACTCAGAATTGGCAATGGATTTTCTTAATCAATGTCCCCATCTGCATATTCATTGTTATATTTGGCATTATCAAGCTTCCGAACAATAAATTCGAAGAATGTAAAGCCATGGATAAATTGGGAACATTACTTATGACCATTATTATCTTATCGCTTTTATATGGATTGAAAAATCTTGATTTCTTTGATTTTATCAATTCGTTTTGCACAAAAGATGTATGGCCATTTATTCTTTTGTCAGCTATTCTCATTCCTGTATTCGGATTGGTGGAAAAACGCGCAGCAGACCCTATTTTCCACATAGAATATTTGAGTAACAGACAGATATTGATTACTCTCATTCTTGGACTTGTTGTAGGTTGCTCAATGATGGGAATGATCTTTATTCCACAGTTTTCCGAAAATTGCCTTGCAATTCCATCCGGAAGCGGCGGATATTTTGTTATTATCTTAGGATTCTGCTCAGGTGCGGCTTCAATGATGTCCGGCAAGCTCATAGATAAACATGGAGCAAAACCTGTTATGGCTGCCGGTTTTGCGGTGACAATTGTAGGATGTCTGTACTTATCACTTGTTGCGGTTAAATACATCAATATTGTAAACGTAATCATTTCTCTTATCGTAATCGGTTTCGGCCTTGGTCTTACTATGGGCACACCTCTTAACTATATGATGTTGCAAAATACAAGTGATGAAGAAAGTAATTCTGCTCTGGCAACGCTTTCGCTTATCAGATCAATCGGCACTGCTATTGCACCTGCTATTATGGTCGGATTTATCGTTCATGCTACTTCGGGTCTCTCGCAGGAATTGATGGATATACTTCCAAAGCAGGCAACAATGCCACCGTTACCATATGCCGAAGAGATTGATTCATCTATTGGTAAAATGAGTGAAAATCCCATGTTTGCCTCAATGATGGGTGATGTTACAATTCCAAAATTAAGTGAAATGACCACTATGGATATGAATATGTCGGATAACAATGATTCATCATTTGAAATGCCACCCGAGCTTTTAGAAAAGCTCCAAAACAGTGATGTGACGACCATAACAGACATAACCGTTGAAATGGTTGATACAATGTTTACCGCCATGTCTCCACAGATTATTGCCACTGTCACAGACGGTCTCGATATGGGTATCAACGGCATAAATACAGGATTAGACAGTATGAAGACTGCCATGGGTGATATGCCTGATATGAGTGCCATGGGTGATATGCCTGATATGAGTGCTATGGGCGATATGCCTGATATGAGTGCTATGGGTGATATGCCTGATATGAGTGCTATGGGTGATATGTCTGATATGAGTGCCATGGGCGATATGACTGACATGCCCGATATGAGTGCTATGGGCGATATGACTGATATGAGTGCTATGGGCGATATGCCTGATATGAGTGCTATGGGCGATATGACTGATTCATACAATGAATTACTCACACTTTCCGATGAATTACAGGCTGTTAAGGATGCAATCCCTTCCGCTTTTGAGGAAGCCAAAACTAACTACTGTGATTCGATAAAGGATATGGCTCCAACCATAGAGAGCACATATCAGTCAACCGTTAATACAGGATATAAGAATATGTATTTATTCCAGGTTGGTGTCAATCTTTTCGGTTTGCTCTTATTAGCATTCTATAAAGAGCCCAAGAAAAAAGACGCAGTATAGTTTTTTACAAAAAAGAAAAGAGGCATATGCCCAATGTCATTAAGTTAAGATGACCTATCAAGATCTTAGCATCAGAAATGATGCTAGGGTCTTTTTATTTTGTAATAAATGCTTGACATCGAGTAAAAAAT
>JAGHVF010000003.1 GCA_018064425.1 Candidatus Colinaster equi
ATTTTATATAGACTGTTTCTTTTATGCAAAGAAAAGTGGTGATATATTTATAGTTAAGAGTCGTATTCATTTTATTTCAAAAAAGGAAAAAGTATGAATCTGAAAAAACGTTTGGCTGTTACTTTTGTGGTAATGATGTCACTCCCGATAGTTCTTGTATTGGGCGGTGGTATTGTACTATTTTGTACAAATGAAGAGCAAATTGCAAAATCTACCGTAATGAATACATTGTGGATATTGATTTTTGTAATGATCATGATGACAATTATGTTAACCGGGTGGATAAATAACGGTGTATTTTATCATATTCGCAATTTATGCAAAGCAATGAAAAGTATATCTGACGGAGATTTTGATTATTCACTGGATACATCGGAAACCGACGGAGAAATTGAAGAGCTCTATCTTGCTTATGAGGATATGAGACTTCGGCTTAAAGAATCAAGTGAGGACAAGTTGCATAATGAGGCAAAAAACAGAGAACTAATAAGTAATATTACACATGATCTCAAAACGCCGATTACTGCAATTAAGGGATATGCCGAAGGAATAATAGATGGTGTTGCCGATACGGAGGAGAAGAAGAATAAGTACGTTAAGACAATATATTCAAAATCAATGGAACTTGATAGATTGCTTAATGAACTTACATATTATTCCGGAATAGACACCAACAGAATACCGTATACATTTCATAGGATTAATATTGGTGATTTCTTTGCTGACTGTGTTGAAGAAGAAGGAATGGATCTTGAAAACAAGAGTATAAAGCTTATTTACGAGAATTTACTACAGCCTAACACCAGAATTATAGCCGATCCGGTTCAGTTAAGAAAAGTAATAAGCAATATAATTGGCAACAGTGTTAAGTATATGGATAAACAGCAAGGAGAGATTACAATTCGACTTATGGATGCTGTCGATTCAGTACGAATAGAAATTGAAGACAATGGACGCGGTATAGCAGCCAAAGATTTGGGAAATGTTTTTGAGCGTTTTTACAGAACGGATGCATCGCGTAATTCCGCGCAAGGAGGAAGCGGCATCGGGTTATCTATTGTAAAGAAAATAATAGAAGATCATGGCGGATATATATGGGCAACCAGTAAAGAGGGCGAAGGCACATGTATGCATTTTGTAATCAGAAAGTATGAAGAATAAGGGAGGTACAAGATGAGCAAAGTACTTATTATTGAGGATGAACAGGCTATTGCAGAGCTTGAGAAGGATTATCTTGAGTTAAGTGATTTCGAGGTTGCTATAGAGAATTCCGGAGATAGCGGATTGGTTAGAGCATTGAAAGAGGATTTTGATATTATAGTGCTCGATTTGATGCTTCCGGGTATGGACGGCTTTGATGTATGTAAAAAGATTCGTGAAGAGAAACAGATTCCGATATTAATGGTTTCGGCAAAAAAGGATGATATTGATAAAATTAGAGGTTTGGGCCTTGGCGCCGATGATTATATGACAAAACCCTTTAGTCCAAGTGAATTGGTAGCGCGCGTAAAGGCACATCTGGCACGATATGAGAGACTTGTTGCTACTCATGAGAAAAAGAACGAGATAATCGAAATTCGCGGAATAAAGATTGATAAAACAGCAAGACGTGTATATATCGATGGTGAAGAGAAAACATTTACAACAAAGGAATTTGATTTACTTACATTCTTGGCAGAAAATCCAAATCATGTATACAGTAAAGATGAGTTATTCAGAGAAATATGGGATATGGATTCTATAGGTGATATTGCAACAGTAACAGTGCATATCAAGAAAATAAGAGAAAAGATAGAAATAGATACAACAAACCCGCAATACATTGAAACAATATGGGGTGTGGGTTACAGATTTAAGGTATAAAAATAAGTGCACATTAAATGTTGGAAAGAAACTAACACTTAATGTGCACTTTTTATATGACTATACTATGCAAATTATACTTTGGTATAACGGTTGAAGATTTTATCTGCACCACATACATGCTTCGTGCCGTCGTCATCAATGATAATGTAGTCACCATCTTCAATGAAAGTACGGCCTCTTTTATGAGTAATATATGGACATACGACTGCACCGTTATCCTTTGTTATCTTGACTAGTCTATCAGTTACAATCCATCCTTTGGTAACAACATCACTAAAGAGCTCGGTTCCGTCTTCTAATCCGGCACCAACTTTGTATTCAACAACTTCTGCTTCGATAGGACTTCTTCTGCATCTCATAATAACCTCCTGACTGAATTGATATTGATCTCAATTCTTTTGAATAATATCCCCTCTTTTATAAGATAAGTTTATCATATTGGAGAACAAATTAACAGTCTTTTTTCTTTATTATCTGAAAACTTACAAATTGGAATGAACCGCTACAATTTGTGGTATCATTAATACGTAATACAACAAGAAGTTAACATAACAATGGAGTGGAATATGTACACATTGGAAGAACTGATAAAAAACAGAGTTTTTCATTATTTTAGCGAGATATCAACGATCCCGCACGGCTCACATAATACTGATGCCATCAGTAATTATCTTGTTGAGTTTGCAAAGAAACATGAACTTAGATATTTAAAAGATACAGTCGGGAATGTAACAATATATAAAGATGCTACAGCCGATACAGATAATGTAATAATCATTCAGGGCCATATGGATATGGTTTGTGAGAAATCACAAGATTGTAATAAAGATATGGATACTGAAGGATTGGATTTGTATGTGGATGGTGATGAACTTAAAGCAAGAGGAACAACTCTTGGAGGAGATGACGGAATAGCTGTGGCAATGGCACTGGCTATACTTGAATCCGATTCGATTACTCATCCGGGTATAGAGGCGGTTTTTACAGTAGACGAAGAAGTAGGTATGTTGGGAGCGGAGAAATATGATGCATCTAATCTAAAAGGAAAGATGATGCTTAATATTGATTCGGAAGTAGAAGGAGAATTTACGGTAAGTTGTGCAGGCGGAGTTGTTGCTGTCTGTAAACAACCTATAGAATTTGAATACGCATCGGGATTGCTTTGTCAAATTAAAATATGCGGACTTGTCGGTGGACATTCCGGTTTGGAAATAGATAAAAACAGAGCCAATGCAATTGTCTTGCTTGGTCGTATATTAAGAGAACTGAGATACAAATATGACATACGTATTGTCGAGGTAGAAGGTGGGGCGAAGGATAATGCGATAGCCAATCAGGCCTCAGCGGTTGTTATGTTAACTGACGAGAATTTGTATGAGCCGTTCTCTCAATCTCTTTCTGAAATGTGTGAGATTTTTAGAGACGAATATGCTGTTACAGATAATGAAATCAGTGTCCTCCATAGAGTTTTGGGTGTACTTCAACCAAATGTTATGACAGGCAAATCAACAGATGCGGTTATCTATATGCTTACTTGCCTTCCAAACGGCATACAGCGTATGAGTGCAGATGTAAAAGGACTTGTGCAGACTTCGCTTAATATGGGAATACTAAGTACGGTTACACAAATGCTTCCCAATCTTGATAGAATTCCGGTTAAGACGCCTTTATCTGTTGAATTGACATTTTGTGTAAGAAGCTCTGTATATACTGAGAAGAAACAATTAATGAATAAACTTGCCGATATGATGAAAATGTCGGGAGGAGAAGTAGAGTTTCAAGGTGAATATCCGGGATGGAAATATAAACTCAATTCACCGTTGCGTGATTTGATGTGTGAAGTATATAGAAAACAGTATGGAAAAGAGGCTCGGATTGAGGCAGTTCACGCCGGAGTCGAATGCGGATATTTTGCTGAAAAGATAGATGAATTGGATTGCGTATCATTTGGTCCGCAGATAAATAACATTCATACTGTCAAAGAGAGCTTAAATATTCCTTCGGTTGAAAGAACATTCAATATGGTTTTGGAGATTCTGGAGCGATTAATATAATGTCAAAATATTCTATTTTATATGAAGACAATCAAATAATAGCAGTACACAAGGATGCAGGTTTGGCAACGCAGACAAGAAAACTTGGCGAAAAGGATTTGTATAGTGAGGTTATGAATTACCTTGCCAAAAGTATGAAAAGCCCATATCTGGCAATAATTAATCGCTTGGATCAGCCGGTGTCGGGGATTGTTCTAATGGCAAAAACAAAAGAGATGGCAGCCAAATTGTCGAAACTGATTGTGACTGATAAAATATCAAAATATTATGAAGCTACTGTTTATGGTGATATAAGCGAACTGTCAAAAAATGCATTAATTGATGAAGTGCAATCAGAATTTCCGCATTTTTTGAAGGATTATGTAATTCAGGATACCAAGAGTAATATTTCAAAAGTATGTGATGCTACGCAGGCAGGAGCAAAAGAAGCAGCACTTGAATATACAATAAAGGAAGTATTATCTAACAAGAGTGTAATACGGATTCATCTTATTACGGGACGACATCATCAGATTAGGTTGCAATTGTCAAATAGAGGATATCCTATTCTGGGAGATAAAAAATACGGAACAGACGAATCTATTGAATATAGTAGGCAACTCGGAATGAAAAATATCGCATTGTGTGCATACAGAATGGAATTTATACATCCTGATACAAAGAAAAGTGTGATAATATCCGAAAATATTGATTGAATTGTATTCTATTAGTGATAGAATAAATTTGGTTATTGTTGTTTGGAGGAAAATATGGTCAAGATACTTGCTGACAGTACATGTGATTTGTCTGCTGAACTTGTAGAAAAATATAATATTGATATTATTCCTTTGCATATTCTTTTGGGTGAAAAGGAATATTGTGATGGAGTGGATATTACTCCAACGCAGATAATCAAGTGGTCAGATGACAATGATACGACTCCGAAGACGTCGGCAATTTCCATTGACGAGACTGCTAAAGTGTTTGAGAAATATGTAAATGAAGGTATGGAAATTGTAGCTTTTGCAATTTCGTCTTCAATGTCAACAACATACAATGTTATGAAATTGGCAGCACAGGACATTGACTCGGAAGACAAAGTATCTGTTATTGATTCAGCCAATTTGTCAACCGGAATAGGTTTATTGGTTATCGAAGCAGCAATAATGGCAAGACAAGGTGCGACGATGAGTGATATTACCAATGAAATGAATCGTCTTATTCCGTTGGTTAGAGCCAGTTTTGTAGTAGATACACTTACGTATTTGCACAGAGGAGGCAGATGTGGTAGCGTTGCGGCAATGGCAGGTTCCATGTTGAAATTGCATCCAAAGATAGCGGTAGAGAATGGCAAGATGGAAGCCGGTAAGAAGTATCGCGGTCGAATAAAACAAGTTGTAATGGAATATGTAAAGGAGTTGGAGCCGCAACTTATTTGCGCACGACCCGCAAGGGTGTTTATTACGTATTCACCAACTGACGAGGAGATTGTTAATCAAGTGAGGGAATATCTGGAATCGCTTCATTATTTTGAAGAGATTTTACAGACAGAAGCAGGCGGAGTAGTTACATCGCATTGTGGTCCCGGAACGCTTGGTGTATTATATATTGCTGAAGAATAGTAAGGAGATAAAAAATGGCAGATAAGAAATTAGTAGAGGCAATTACATCTATGGAAGATGATTTTGCTCAATGGTATACGGATGTAGTAAAAAAAGCAGAGCTTATGGATTATACGAGTGTAAAGGGTTGTATGGTGTTCAAGCCGGCCGGATATGCTATTTGGGAATTAATTCAGAAGCAGATGGATGAGAGATTTAAGGAAACGGGAGTTGAAAATGTATATCTTCCAATGTTTATTCCGGAGAGTCTCTTAAATAAAGAAAAGGATCATGTCGAAGGATTTGCGCCGGAAGTAGCTTGGGTTACACATGGCGGGCTTAATCCTTTACAGGAAAGAATGTGTGTACGTCCCACATCTGAGACATTGTTCTGTGATTTCTATAAGAACGATATTCAGTCATATAGAGATCTTCCTAAGGTATATAATCAGTGGTGTTCGGTAGTACGTTGGGAAAAGGAGACAAGACCTTTCCTTCGTAGTCGTGAATTCTTGTGGCAGGAAGGACATACAGCTCATGCAACGGCAGAGGATGCTGAAGCACGTACAATACAGATGTTGAATTTGTATGCAGAATTTTGTGAGGAAGTTCTTGCAATTCCTGTTGTTAAAGGACGTAAAACAGATAAAGAAAAATTTGCCGGGGCTGAGGCTACATATACAATTGAGGCACTTATGCATGACGGTAAGGCTCTTCAATCAGGAACCAGTCACAATTTTGGTGATGGTTTTGCAAAAGCATTTGGAATTCAGTTTACAGATAAGGATAATACGCTTAAGTATGTGCATCAGACATCTTGGGGAACAACAACAAGACTTATCGGTGCAATGATAATGGTACACGGAGATAATTCCGGATTGGTATTGCCTCCTAAGGTTGCTCCGGTTCAGGTTATGATAGTACCTATCCAGCAGAAAAAGGAAGGTGTGCTTGATAAAGCATATGAACTTAAGAGCAGATTGCTTGCAAAAGGATGCAGAGTAAAGGTAGATGATACAGATAAGAGTCCGGGATGGAAATTCTCTGAGCAGGAAATGAGAGGTATTCCTGTAAGAGTTGAGATAGGTCCAAAGGATATCGAGGCCGGAAAATGCGTACTTGCACGTCGTGATAATGGTGAGAAGATTGAGTGTGCTCTTGATGCAATAGAAGAGACAGTAACAAAGCTTCTTGATACAATTCAGACAGACATGTTAGATAAAGCAAGAGCACATAGAGAAGCGCATACATATGTTGCTAAGAATATGGATGAGATGCGTAAGATACTTGATACAACACCGGGATTTGTAAAAGCAATGTGGTGTGAAGATCAGGCATGTGAGGATAAGATTAAGGAAGAGATGGCTGCAACCAGCAGATGTATGCCTTTCGAACAGGAAAAACTGTCAGATACTTGTGTATGTTGCGGAAAACCTGCAAAGAAGATGGTATATTGGGGCAGAGCATACTAATTAATTGATAGGAGAGAGAAGAAAAATGAATGTTTTGGTAATAAACTGTGGTAGTTCATCACTTAAATATCAGTTGATAGAATCTGATAAAGAGACAGTTCTTGCAAAAGGTTTGTGTGAAAGAATTGGAATAGACGGTAGTTGTATTACACATCAGCCGGCCGGTAAAGATAAGATTAAGACCGAATTACCTATGAAGGATCATAAGGACGCTGTCAAGATTGTTATTGATAAATTGACAGATAAGGAAGTTGGTGTAATTGATTCGTTAGATGAAATAGATGCTGTTGGACACAGAGTTGTTCATGGTGGTGAAAAATTTGCTTCATCTGTAGTTATTGATGATAAAGTATTGGAAGCAATTAAAGAATGTAACGATCTTGCACCGTTGCACAATCCGGCGAATATTATCGGAATAAATGCATGTAAGCAAGTGATGCCGGGTGTACCGATGGTAGCGGTATTTGATACTGCTTTTCATCAGACAATGCCGAAGAAAGCGTATTTGTATGGACTTCCATATGAATACTATGACAAATATAAGGTAAGAAGATACGGATTCCATGGTACAAGCCATGATTATGTATCTGAACGAGCTGCACAGATTCTTGGCAAGGACAGAAAGGATCTGAAAATTATTGTATGTCATCTCGGAAACGGAGCATCAATTTCTGCTGTAAAGAATGGTGAATCTGTTGATACATCTATGGGTCTTACACCACTTGAAGGTTTGATTATGGGAACAAGATCAGGAGATATCGATCCGGCCATTGTCAGCTTTATTGCAGCAAAAGAAAATCTTACAGCTGAAGAAGTAATTAATATCTGTAACAAGAAATCGGGAATATATGGTTTGTCAGGTGGAATATCTTCGGATTTCCGTGATTTGGGTGCGGCAGCTGACGAAGGCAATCAGAAAGCAATTGACACATTGGAGGCATATGCTTATAAGGTAGCAAAATATGTGGGTTCATATGTTGTTGCTATGGGCGGCGTTGATGTAATTGCTTTTACTGCAGGTGTTGGAGAGAATAACTGTCAGATGAGAGAGATGATTGTCAAATATCTGTCCTTCCTTGGAACAAGTATTGATTCCGAGAAGAATAAGTTGCGTGGTGAAGAAGTAATTTTGTCAGCAAAAGATGATAAGATTGTTACTATGGTCGTTCCAACTAATGAGGAATTGGCAATTGCAAGACAAACGGTTGATTTGGTAAAGTAAAGCAAGTGGTTAACATAATGTACAATCAGTAGGTAGGATAGAAAAATGAATTGTTTGGAAGAAAGAATTGTAAAAGACGGTGTAGTAAAAGAAGGTAATATTCTTAAAGTAGACAGTTTTTTAAATCATCAGATGGATGTTCAGTTATTTGATGAAATGGCCAAAGAATATCAAAAGCGATTTGCGGGAAAGAACATTAATAAGATTTTGACTATTGAGGCTTCAGGTATCGGAATTGCAAGCGTCATTGCACTAAGATTCGGGGTTCCTGTTGTTTTTGCCAAAAAGAGTAAGAGCATAAATCTTGATGGCGAGATGTATACTGCCGAGGTTGAATCATTTACACACAAGAATATTAATCACGTAATTGTATCAAAGAAGTTCTTAACAGAGGACGATCATGTACTTATTATAGATGATTTTTTAGCTAATGGTTGCGCATTGCAAGGTCTGATACAAATTGTTAAGCAAGCCGGCGCTACGGTAGAAGGTATCGGAATTGCTATAGAGAAAGGATTTCAGCCGGGTGGACAGATAATTCGTAATCTGGGTTATCAGTTGGAATCGCTTGCAATAGTTGAGTCGATGGATGCATCTACAGGTCAGGTATATTTTAGAGAGCAAGATTAATATGATATGAAAAAATGGGCAAATTCAAAAATGAGGTTGAAATTTGCCTATTTTTCTGCTATTTTGAGATACGTAGTCTATAAACGTTTTTTTCTGAGGAGATTGGAAATGAAAAAATTAACAGCTTTACTTATTTCAGTTGTAATGGTTGTATCTCTTTGTGCATGTGGAAATGCTGCTGCAAATACAGCATCAGATTCTAATGCAGATGCTCAGGCTTCTGAGGGTACAACTGTAAAGGCAGGTTTTATCTGCTTACATGATGAGAATTCAACATATGACCTTAACTTCATTAACGCAGCTAAGGAAGCGTGTGACTCAATGGGTATTGAGTATGTAATCAAGACAAATATTCCTGAAGGTCAGGAATGTGCGGATGCTGCTATGGAACTTGCAGATGAAGGATGCAATTTCGTATTTGCAGATTCATTCGGTCACGAGGATTATATGATTGAAGCAGCTAAGGAATATCCTGAAGTACAGTTTGCTCATGCAACAGGTACAAAGGCTCATACAGAAGGTCTTGAGAACTTCCACAATGCATTTGCTTCAATTTACGAAGGAAGATATCTTGCAGGTATTGCTGCAGGTATGAAGCTTAATGAGATGATTGATGCCGGTGAGATTACAGCTGATCAGGCAAAGATTGGATATATTGGTGCATATACATATGCCGAGGTTATTTCAGGTTATACATCATTCTTCCTTGGCGCTCGTTCTGTATGTCCTTCAGCTACTATGGAAGTAACATTTACAGGTTCATGGTATGATGAGACAGCTGAGAAGGAAGGCGCAAACACACTTATTAAGAATGGTTGTGTACTTATCAGCCAGCATGCGGATTCAATGGGTGCTCCTACAGCTTGTGAGACAGCAGGTGTTCCAAATGTATCATACAATGGTAGTACAGCAAGTGTAGCTCCAAATACATTTATTGTTTCATCAAGAATTAACTGGGCTCCATATTTCGAATATGCAATCGGATGTATGCAGTCAGGTACAGCAATCGCTACTGATTGGGTTGGTACAATTGCAACAGGTTCTGTATGTCTTACAGAGTTTGGTGATACTGTAGCAGAAGGAACAGCTGATGCTGTTGAAGCTGCAAAGGCTGATATTGAAGCCGGTAAGGTACATCCATTTGATATAACAACATTTACAGTTGAAGGAAAGCAGCTCGATTCTTATGAGGCTGATGTTGATACAGATGCTGATTACACACCTGATCATGATGTAGTTGTTGATGGTTATTTCAATGAGTCAGGTGAAGAATTCCGTTCAGCTCCTTACTTTGATGTAAGAATCGATGGAATTACTCTTCTTGATGAGCAGTACTAATTGTGATTGAAGATGCAACCATATCAAGATACTGTACTTGTATGAGTTGAATAATAATGCTAAAATTGCTAGGGAAACATTAATCCCTAGCAATTTTTGTTGTAATAGGTTGAGGTATATATGAGCGAAACAAAGAAAGAAACAGCCATATCGGTTAGAGATTTGTCCAAATCATTTGGACATGTGCATGCCAATACACATGTGACTATGGATTTGTATAAGGGAGAGATACTTGCGCTTCTTGGAGAAAACGGAAGTGGTAAGACTACTCTTATGAATATGTTGGCAGGTATCTACTATCCGGATGAGGGTCAAATTTTTGTAAATGGAAAGGAAGTATCAATTAGATCTCCTAAAGATGCATTTAATAACGGAATTGGTATGGTGCATCAGCATTTCAAATTGATAGATGTTCTTACAGCAGCCGAGAATATTATTCTTGGTGAAGAAGGTAAGCTTGACATAAAGAGTGCTTGCGCAAAGATTAGGGAAATATGTGACAAGTATGGATTTGACGTTGATCCGAATAAGAAAATATTCAATATGAGTGTATCTGAAAAGCAGACTGTAGAGATTGTTAAAGTCCTTTACAGAGGTGCAGATATTCTCATTTTAGATGAGCCAACTGCTGTGCTTACACCACAGGAGACAGAGAAATTATTCGCTGTTATGCGTAATATGCGTTCCGATGGAAAGGCGATTATTATCATTACGCATAAATTGAATGAAGTAAAAGAGATATCTGACAGAGTAGCTATCCTTAGACAGGGTGAATATATTGGTGATATGATCACTGCCAATACGAATGCTCAAGAGATGACAAATATGATGGTTGGTCGTCAAGTTGTGCTTAATATTGAAAGACCGCAACCATTGGAGGCTCCAAAGAAGAGATTGGTGGTTGAAGGTGTTACTGTTGTTGATGAAGAAGGTGTCACAAAGCTTAAAGATATCAGTTTTGATGTGGAAAGCGGACAGATACTGGGTATTGCCGGAATCTCAGGTTGCGGACAGAAGGAATTGCTTGAAGCAATAGCCGGATTGCAACCTGTACAAAGCGGTTCAATCAGATATATTAATGACGATGGAACACAGGAAGAGCTTATCGGAATGGATCCGCAGAAGATTACGCAGATGGGTGTAGCGTTAAGCTTTGTTCCGGAAGACAGATTAGGAATGGGCCTTGTTGGTAATATGGATTTGGCAGAGAATATGATGCTACGTTCATTTAGAGATAACAACACACCATTTACAGACAGAAAGAAGCCGCATGATTTGGCTGAGAAAATTGTGGATACTCTTGATGTTAAAACTCCCGGCATCGATACTCCGGTTAGAAAGTTGTCCGGTGGTAATGTACAGAAGGTTTTGGTCGGAAGAGAGATTGCAAATTCACCGAGCGTGTTGATGACAGCATATGCGGTTCGAGGATTGGATATTAATTCGTCATATACAATATATGATTTGATTAATATGCAGAAAATTAAAGGTGTTGCCGTTATTTTTGTAGGTGAAGACCTTGATGTATTACTTCAGATATCAGATAGAATTCTTGTTTTGTGCGATGGACAGGTCAGCGGAATTATTGATGGCAAGACAGCTGATAAGAATACCGTCGGTATGATGATGACTAAGCTTGGAGGGGAGGATAAAAATGAAGACTAATAATAAAGAACCTCTTTTCCACGTTGTTCGACGTGACGATATGAGCAGAAAAAAAGCTTGGACCATTAGAGGAATAGCATTGGTTGCAGCACTGATTGTATGTGCATTGATAACGACAGCATTGACAGGAGATAATCCTTTGTCTGTTTATGCAACAATTGTGTCCGGTGCGTTTGGCTCCAATCGTAAGACATGGGTTACATTTCAGAATCTTTCGGTTTTGTTAATAATATCATTAGCACTTACTCCTGCTTTCAGAATGAAATTTTGGAATTGCGGTGGTGAAGGACAGGTACTTATCGGGGGATTGGCCTCTGCAGCAACGATGATATTGTTAGATGGTAAGCTCCCCAATGTATTGGTAATTATTATTATGATTACTTCAAGTATACTTGCCGGTGCCATATGGGGACTTATTCCGGCGCTTTTTAAGGCGATTTGGAATACAAATGAGACATTGTCTACACTTATGATGAATTATATTGCGACTCAGCTTGTTGCATTCTATACCGTCGTTTGGGAGAATCCTAAAGGATCGGGTAAGATTGGTATTATTAATCAGAACAGTTGTGTAGGATGGCTTCCTGAAATTGGCAATAAGTACTTTTTAAGTGTATTGGTTGCAATTGTTATTACGGTTATTCTATATATCTATCTGTATTACGGCAAACATGGATATGAAGTATGTGTAGTTGGTGAAAGTGAGAGAACTGCACGTTATGTCGGTATAAAAGTTGAGAAGGTAATTATTAGAACAATGGTTTTGTCAGGAGCCCTTTGCGGTGTGGCAGGTTTGCTGTTGGTTGGTGGTATCAATCATACAATTACGACAACAATTGCCGGCGGCCAGGGATTTACGGCTATTATGGTAGCCTGGCTTGCAAAATTTAATCCAATTACGATGATATTTACCAGTTTTCTTATTATTTTCCTGGACAGAGGTGCAGGTGAAATAGCTACTGTTTTTGAATTGAATAAATCATTCTCTGATATTATTACGGGAATAATCCTCTTCTTCATTATCGGATGTGAATTCTTCATTTCGTATAAAGTAGTATTTAATAGTAAAAATGCAAAGGAGGAAAGAAAATAATGTTTGATTTAGTGACATTTATCCCTCGTGCGGTTGGACAGGGAATTCCCCTTCTTTTTGGTAGTACAGGTGAAATACTTACAGAGAAATCCGGTAATCTCAATCTTGGTATTCCGGGTGTTATGTATGTAGGTGGTATTTGTGGTGTAATAGGTGCGTTTTTCTATGAGCAGAGCGGAAGTAATATTCCTGCGTTGTCCATTATGATACCTTTATTATGTTCGCTTGTTGGCTCGTTGCTTATGGGACTTATCTTTTGCTTCCTTACAGTATCATTGCGAGCTAATCAGAATGTAACAGGTCTTGCAATGACAACATTCGGTGTTGGTGTAGGTAACTTCTTCGGTGGCTCTTTAATTAAGATATCCGGTGCCGACGTTCCTTCGATTGCGTTGTCTGCAACAAGTGCGGTATTTAGCAAGAAACTTCCTTTTGCGGGAAAATGCGGATGGTTTGGCGAGATATTCCTGTCATACGGATTTTTGGCATATTTGGCAATCATAATTGCATTGGTTGCTGCTTATATCATTAAACATACCAGAGTCGGCTTGCATTTACGTGCGGTCGGTGAAGACCCTGCAACAGCTGATGCTGCCGGAATTAATGTTATTGCGTACAAATACTTTGCAACATGTATCGGATGTATGATTGCCGGCCTTGGTGGTTTGTATTATGTTATGGATTATGCTTGCGGAGTATGGAGTAATGATGCTTTCGGTGATAGAGGATGGCTTGCAATTGCTCTTGTAATCTTTACAATATGGAGACCTAATGTCAGCGTATTGGCTTCAATAATGTTTGGTGGATTGTATATTTTGTATATGTATATTCCGACAGGAATGGAGCATATGGAGATTAAAGAATTATATAAGATGTTGCCATATGTGGTAACGTTAATTGTTCTTGTAATAACCAGTATGAGAAATAAACGTGAAAATCAGCCGCCGGAATCTCTTGGACAGGCATATTTCAGAGAAGCGAGATAGTGTGTTGATTATAGATAATACAATCGAGGTTAACATAACAAATAGACGCTTGTGAGAATACAAAAAGGAATCGCAAATGTATAGTAGATGTACATTGCGATTCCTTTTATGTTGTTGCTAATAATTCATATAATACTATATTGTTTCTCTTATCTTTATATTCAATTCAGAATAGTAACAGTCATCCATTTGTGTGATATTGCCGGTTAAGTATTCCCACATTAGCTCGAGAGATTTTCGACCTTGCCAACGGGGACCTTGACATATAGTAGCGGTAATTATTCCTTCCTTAAGCATATCAATGGTAGTAGGGACATCATCATATGTGATTACACACATTTTATCACCCAGCCCCGCTTCTTTTAAGGCAATACATCCGCCATATACACCTGCTGCGGTAAAGAATAAAGCATTTATCTGTGGATGAGCGGTTAACATGTCGGTTACAATTTTGTGTGACTTGTTATCGTCATCATAATTCTCGTGACATTCAATTATGTTGAAACGGTCATCGTGTTCCAATTGCTGTAAAAAACCTGTGTAACGCTGAGAATGACACAGAATATTGGAATCACCCATTATTACACCGACATTAACGGTGCCAGAGGTCATCTTCTGCATTAATGCACCGGCGGCTTTACCGGATGAAAGATAGTCACTACCGACATAGGTGAGTCTTTTGATATTATCTGCATCGGAATTAACAGTAATTACCGGGATACCTGATTGAGAAAGGTCAATCAATTGTGCTCTGACTGCCGGATCATTGTATGGAGTGATAATCAGTCCTTGTATCCCTTCGCTTAAGCAGACTTTAATAGCAGATAATTGAGCATCCGGATGATATGCGACACGCTTAATAACTATTTCGCAACCGTAAAAAGCAAGTTCTTCGGCTTTTTGTTCAAAGCCCTTTGTTACTTCGTCAAAGAAAGGATTCATTCGGCTGAAAATGATAATACCGATTAAATACTTTTTCTTTTGAGCTGCGAGAGCAATACCGGCTTTATTCGGTTTATAATCAAGCTCTTTTATTATTGCACGTACTCGTCTGGCGGTCTCTTCGTTAACACCGTCACGATTATTCAAAACTCTGTCAACGGTGCCGCGTGATACACCTGCTTTTGTCGCGATTTCTTTGATTGTTGCCATACTACCTCTGCTAAATATGTTTTGTACCAATAATTTACCATATTTCTATGAAAAAGTGAAATTATCGTGCACTTTCGTGCACGTGCAAAATGAACAAAAAGATGAGTTGGAAAATGTTTGTTTTTAACAAACTTACTTTTGAAAACTAAGAAAAGATTGAATATAGCGTCGGAATAGAATACTATTATATCATATCGATTCGTGCACGTGCACGATAGCTGAGTAATATTACATATATTTCTAGGAGGAAAAAAAGAATGTTATACATTGGAATTGACCTTGGAACATCGGCTGTAAAGCTCCTTCTGATGGATGAGACGGGACATATTCATAAAATTGTCTCAAAGGAATACCCTCTATATTTCCCTCATCCGGGTTGGTCTGAACAAAAACCGGAAGATTGGTATGAACAGTCTATGGCAGGCCTTAAGGAATTGATTAGTGAATGTGATAAGAGCAAAGTTGCCGGAATTAGTTTTGGCGGTCAGATGCACGGGCTTGTTATTTTGGATAAGGATGACAATGTTATCAGACCTGCATTGCTTTGGAATGATGGTCGTACAACAAAGGAGTGCGATTATCTTAACGAAGTAATAGGTAAAGATAAGCTTAGCGAGTATACTGCCAATATTTCTTTCACCGGATTTACAGCTCCAAAGATTCTTTGGATTAAGAATAATGAGCCTGAGAATTTTGCAAAGATTGATAAGATAATGCTTCCTAAGGATTATCTTGCATATAAGTTATCAGGTGTTCATTGTACAGATGTATCTGATGCATCGGGCATGCTTCTTTTCGATGTTAAGAACAGATGTTGGTCAAAAGAGATGATGGAGATATGTGACGTTAAGGAGTCACAGCTTGCAAAAATCTATGAGAGCTATGAAGCAGTAGGAACATTGAAGGCTGATATTGCAAAGGAACTTGGTCTGAGTACAGATGTTAAGATTGTTGCAGGTGCCGGAGATAATGCAGCAGCAGCAGTAGGAACAGGTACTGTTGGAGACGGAATGTGTAACATTTCACTTGGAACGAGTGGAACGATATTCATTTCTTCAAAATCTTTTGGTGTAGATGCAAATAATGCATTACATTCATTTGCACATGCAGACGGTAATTATCATCTTATGGGATGTATGCTTAGCGCTGCTTCATGTAACAAGTGGTGGATGGAAGAAATTATCGGAACAGAGGATTTTGCCGGTGAGCAAAAGGCTATAGATAAATTAGGTGAGAATCATGTGTATTTCCTGCCGTATCTTATGGGTGAGCGTTCTCCTCATAACGATCCGATGGCAAGGGGTACATTCATTGGTATGACAATGGATACAACAAGAGCAGATATGACACAGGCAGTACTTGAGGGTGTTGCATTTGCGCTCAGAGATTCTTTTGAAGTAGCAAAATCTCTCGGAATCAAAATCGAGAGAACAAAGATATGCGGCGGCGGCGCGAAGAGCCCGTTGTGGAAAAAGATGATAGCCAATATTCTCGGAATAAAGGTCGATGTAATTGAGAGTGAAGAAGGTCCGGGATATGGTGGCGCTATGCTTGCAGCAGTTGCATGCGGTGAATTTGCATCTGTTGAAGAAGCAGCAGCAAAGCTTGTAAAAGTGGTAGATACGGTAGAACCTGATAAGGATCTTACAGCTAAGTATGAAGAGAGATATCAGCAGTTTAAGCAGATTTATCCTGCAGTAAAGCCACTTTTTCAGATAATAAAGTAAAAAAGGGAGGATTGCGGTTATGGTAATTAAAAAGGTTACCGATGCGGAATTTCGCAAGTATGGTCGTGTGATTTCAGAGATTGATTTCACAGAACTGTTGAAGGCTATGGATGAGACACCTCTTCCGACAGGAGTTGAATATGAACCATCTGTTGCATGTCTTGAGGCAACATCTTTGATGGAGAAATTGCAGACAGTATACTATGGTGAACTTCCGATTCAGATTGGATATTGTAATGGTCACAATTATTTGCTTAATGCAGTTGAGTATCATCGTTCTTCTGAGCTTGATATTGCAGCAACAGATTGTATTTTGTTACTTGGATGCCAGCAGGATATTACAGACGATTACACATATGATACCAACAAGATTGAAGCGTTCATGTGCCCGAAGGGTGTTGGTGTAGAATTGTATGCTACAACACTTCACTATGCACCATGTAGCGTAGGTGATAACGGATTCAAGGTAGTCATTGTACTTCCGAAGGATACAAATCTTGCATTGGATGAAAAGCATGCCGGATATGAGGATGCACTTATTACTGCAAAGAATAAATGGTTAATCGGTCATGCAGAAGGCGGACTTGATGCAAATGCACATATTGGTTTGATTGGTCCTAATGTTAGTGTTAAATAATTATTGTATATAAACTAAGGAGGAAATAGAAATGAACAATATACCTGTAGTAAAACTTGGAATTATTGCTGTAAGCCGTGATTGCTTCCCAATTCAGTTATCTGAGAAGCGTCGTGCTGCAATCAAAGCAGCTTTTAAGGGAGACCTTTATGAGTGTCCTGTAACTGTTGAGAATGAGCTTGATATGCTTAAGGCTGTTGAAGATGTAAATAAGGCTGAGTGTAACGCATTAGTAGTGTTCCTTGGTAACTTTGGACCTGAGACACCTGAGACTCTTATCGCAAAGAACTTCGACGGTCCTTGTATGTTCGTTGCAGCTGCAGAAGGTGACGGCGATATGATTAACGGTAGAGGTGATGCATATTGTGGTATGCTTAACTGCTCATACAACCTTGGAATGCGTCATCTTAAGGGATATATTCCTGAGTACCCTGTAGGTACAGCTGATGATATTGCTAAGATGATTGGTGATTTTGTACCGGTTGCTCGTGCAATTATCGGTGTTAAGAATCTTAAGATTATTACATTTGGTCCTCGTCCACAGGATTTCTTCGCATGTAATGCTCCTATCAAGGGATTATATGAGTTGGGCGTAGAGATTGAAGAGAACTCAGAGCTTGATTTGCTTGTATCATACAGAGAGCATGCTAATGATCCTCGTATCCCTGCAATTTGTGAAGATATGGCTAAGGAGATGGGTGAAGGAAAGTATTATCCTGATCTTAATGAGCGTATGGCTCAGTTTGAGCTTACTCTTCTTGATTGGGCTGAGAATCACAAGGGCTCACGTAAGTACGTTGCTTTTGCTGATAAGTGCTGGCCTGCATTCCCTTCACAGTTTGGATTCGAGCCATGTTATGTTAACAGCCGTCTTGTAAGCCGTGGTATTCCTGTATCTTGTGAAGTAGATATTTACGGAGCACTTAGTGAGTATATCGGAATGTGTGTATCAGGTGATACAGTTACACTTCTTGATATCAATAACTCTGTTCCTCAGTATATTTACGATGAAGATATTAAGAATAAGTACAACTACAAGCTCAATGATACATTCATGGGCTTCCATTGCGGAAATACTCCTCAGTGCAAGATGTGTGCAGATCGTGCTGTAAAGTATCAGTTGATTCAGCACAGAGTGCTTGAGCCGGAAGGATCAGATCCTGATATCTCAAGAGGTACTCTTGAAGGTGATATTGCTGCAAGTGATATTACATTCTATCGTCTCCAGTGCAATTCAGACGGAGAGCTTGTTTCATATATTGCAGAAGGTGAAGTTCTTGATGTACCTACACGTTCATTCGGTGGTATCGGAATCTTTGCTATTCCTGAGATGGCTCGTTTCTATCGTCATGTTCTTGTTGAGAAGAGATATCCTCATCATGGAGCAGTTGCATTTGGTCATTATGGCAAACTTCTCTTTGAAGTATTCAAGTTCCTTGGAATAAAGGATATCGGATACAATCAGCCTGCTAATATGCCATACCCGACAGAGAATCCATTTGCATAAATGAAAATATAAGATTGTAAAACGGATGGGCCACATTTCAGATTTGAGATGTGGCTCATTTGTGTTAATATAGAATAAATATGGAAAAGAAGAATAATACTTTAGAAGAATTGAATACGGTAAAAAGAAAAAAGCTCACAGATAGTTCGTTTTCCGTTATGTTGATTGGTGCAGCAATCATGGTTTTTGCAGCAATAGTAACAGGAATACTCTTTATGGCAATGATGAGTAAGAGAAACTTGCTTGACATGAATGAAGCGGAAGAATACAGCAAGCATTATGTGTACATTATTAGTGATAAGGAAAGCGATCTTTGGATTAATGTATTAAATGAAGTTAAAGCAATAGCTGATGAGTCTAATATATACATCGAGGATATTGAAGAGACGATGGGTGTAAATTACTCGGATGAGGATTTGTTGCGCGTAGCAGTGAACTCAGGTGTGGACGGCATTATCTACAGCGGTATAAAAAGCGAAAAAGTTATGATACTTATAGATAAGGCTGTTACAAAAGGAATGGCGGTTGTTGTTTTACAAAATGATATTGATTCTTCAATTCGACAGTGTTTTATCGGAGTAAACAATTATGAATTGGGAAGACTGTATGCTTCGCAAATAAAAAAAATTGCTACACCGAAGCAACTTAGCAATATGAAGATAGAATTGCTAACGGATGCTGATATGACAGAAGGTTCTACCAATCTTATTTCTCTTGCAATGGAGGAAAAACTTGAGGAGTATATTGGCGATTATTCACTTCCGGAGGTAAAAATAACAAGACTTTCCGCAAGGGATATGTTTAGTGCCGAAGAAGATATACGTAACTTCTTTGTGGGTGATAAGAAACTTCCGGATATAATTATTTGCCTGAATGATTCATATACAAAATGTGTGTATCAGGCATTGGTTGATTATAACAGAGTCGGTGAAGTGCAAATCATTGGATATTATTCGGATGATACAATTCTTGAAGCAGTGGATAAAGGGATAATATATTCTACTGTATCCCCTGATACAGAAAAAATGGGTGAATTGTGTATGAAAGCATTGGAGGAATACTGTGAGACAGGATATACCAATGCATTTATGTCTGTGAATGCTAAGGTAATTGGCCGTGATGAAGCAAGGGAGCTGTTAAATGAGCGTCAGAATGAACAAACGCAAGATTGAGAAGAAATGGAATAATGCATCTATACAGACCAAGATGATGACATCGTTCTTTTTTCCAATAATTCTGATTCTTGTGGTCAATACGTATATGTATACCAATATTAATGCGATGATAGCCCGCGTGGATGAGATATATACAAGTAATGTTACTTTGAACAATTTGTCTGCGGAATTGACGCAGGTACAAAGTTCTGTGCGAGAGTATTTAGAAAATAAAGGTTCATCGGCATTAAACGATTATTATATGGCTGAACAGAATTATCGTAATCTCATGAATGATATACATGAAGATATTACTATTGGCAGCCAAAAAATCATGCAAGAGAATATATATAATCAGTCGGAAGTGTATTTGGAGCAAATTGGCGAGATTGTACAAGCCAAGAGAGGTCGAAATGTTGAAAAATACAAATCCGGATATGAAGAAGCGCAGGTAATATATGCGGATTTGCAGACATGTATTCATTCATTAAATAATGAGCAATTTAAGAGTAATACAAAGAACTATAATGTATTATTGTCTTCATTAAAGTATATGGAGTTGGTTACAATAACAATTCTTTTGATTGTCGGATTGGTTAATTTGGTCGTACTGTTTCTTATTACGCGAAGTATGGCAAAGCCGTTGCAGCAGTTGTCGCATGCGGCAAATGAAGTTGCGGATGGTAATTTTGATGTTCAGATCGAAATTCTGGATGCGTCGGATGAAATCGGTGTAATGTCAAAAGCTTTTAATAAGATGGTTGACAGCATACAGATATATATTGCAGAGATTCGAAAAAGTATGAGACGAGAAAGTGCTCTTAAAGAGAGAGAACTTGTTATGGCATCTCGAATGAAGGAAGTGCAGTTACGTTCTCTTCAAGCGCAGATTAATCCGCACTTTTTGTTTAACACATTAAATGCCGGGGCTCAGCTTGCCATGATGGAAGGCGCAGATAAGACCACAGAGTTCATTCAGGTTATGGCGGATTTCTTTAGATACAATATTAAGAAGATCGATTCGGATACAACTATAGAAGAAGAAGTAGCATTGGTTGATAGATATATATATATTCTAAATGTACGTTTTACGGGAGAAATACATTTTTCCAAGCATGTAGATTCCGAAGTGGAAAATGTGCGTGTGCCAAGCATGGTGCTTCAACCGATTGTAGAGAATGCGGTAAATTACGGTATCAGAAATATTGAGTGGGAAGGCCATATTGATTTGAAGATTTATAAACAGAATGATATGGTATATATGTCAATAAAAGACAATGGTATAGGCATGTCTCAAGATACTATCGATATGATTTTGAGTGGGGAATATTTTGTTAATCCTGATGAAGAGAAAACAGATTCAAACGGAGTGGGACTTGGAAATGTTATTGAAAGATTGCAGATATTTACAGGTCATAAAGATGTAATGGAAATAATAAGCGAGGGTGAAGGAAAAGGTACGGAATTTATTATTAAAGTGCCAATGCATGTGTAGGAGTGGTTTATGTACAGAATAATGCTTGCGGATGATGAGGGTATAGTTATCAATTCGCTTACTTATATAATTGAAAAGAATTTTGATGGTCAATTTGAAATTGATACGGCCAAATCGGGTAGAGCTGCAATAGAGGTTGCGGAGAATTTCCGCCCTGATATTGTATTTATGGATATACAGATGCCGGGAATAAATGGTATTGAGGCCATGCATGAAATAAGAACCATGCTACCTACTACCATATTTATTGTTCTTACAGCTTATGATAAGTTTGATTATGCAAAAGAATCGATAAATCTTGGAGTTTTGGAATATCTGAATAAACCCATTGTGCAGACAAAAGTCGTGAAAGTTATTAACCAGGCAATTGAGGAACTAGACAGACGTCGTGAAAAGCGTAGACAGGATTTGCAGGTAAAAGAGAGATTAGAGACGGTTGTTCCTATTATTGAGAATGGCTTTATATATTCGCTTTTGCTACAGGAGAATTCCGAGGAAGATATAGAGAACTATAAGAATCTTCTTGGTATTGATACCATATATGGTTATATGATGGCAATTGTATTCGGAGAGATGCAACAGGGTGCACATATGACCAATGTCGTAGGAAGCTCGGTAAAGGCGCAGACTGTATTTTACGCCAAAGTCAGAGAGATATTGAAAGAGGCTATACCAAACGCAATAATCGGTAATGTAACTTCCAATAAGATTCCTGTGTTTATTCCGCAGAATGATTTGAAAATGGAATATGCCGAGAGAAGTAATATTATTGAAAAAGCCAGAGTAATTGTCCGAGAGATGAGAGATGCAACGGATGTTAATTACAGAATAGGTATCGGCGGAATAAAACGTCTTAAGAATAGTATCGAATCCTATGATGAGGCGCTTAAGGCATTATATTCGTCAACAGGCAGTGTTGCTCATGTGGATGATTTGCCGATAGCTGTTTCATATGAAGAAGATTATCCGATAGATTTGGAAAACAGTATATTTGAACATCTTGAGGAAGCGGATGTTGATGCTTGTATTGTAATGTCATCTAAGTTTTTCGATTGGATGTCTGAGCATCACAGAGATGACATAATGAGTGTAAAACTTAAATCGCTGGAATTTGTATTGAGAGCCGAATCTCAAATGTATAAAAGTGGTGGACACACATATTCTTTTGATAGCAGAAAGGATTACTTAAAATGTGTATGTGAATGTGAGGATCTTGAACAACTGCGACAATGGTTTCTTGATAAGATGAAGTCTGCAGTAGGGAATATGACAACAGGAACAGAAGATCACACACATCATTTGATAAAGAAGGCAGTTGAATATATTGAGAACAATTTCTATAAGGATATATCGCTTGAAGAAATTTCTCAGATGCTTAATTTGAGCTCATATTATTTCAGTAAGTTATTCAAAGAAGAAAAGGGTGAGGGATTTGTTGAGTATCTTACCAAAAGAAGAGTTGATGAAGCAAAAGAATTATTGAAGGATCCCGAAAAGAGCATTAAGGAAATAGGCAGTTCGTGCGGTTACTTTGATCCGAATTATTTCAGCAGAATATTCAAGAAAGCAACAGGTATGACTCCTACAGAGTATAAGGAGAAAATAGGAAGTGGATATTAAAAGGGGTATAGCAATAATATTGTCCGTAGTATTAACTATTGGATGTATTGGATGTGGGACGGTAACTGAGACAAATAAAGAACCTGAGGATGGTGAACGTGCGAAGGTTCAGATCGGATTGTCAATCGATTCATTTTTGATTGAACGTTGGCAGCGTGAAAGGGATTTGTTTGTATCAAAGGCTGAGGAACTTGGGGCAGAAGTCAATGTACAAAATGCCAATGGCGATGTTAATGAGCAGATTAAACAAATTGATTATTTTATCGATAAGGGTGTTGATGTAATAGTAGTAGTAGCCATTGATGATATTGCTCTTAAGGATGTAATAACCAAAGCAAAAAAAGCGGGAACAAAAGTAGTAGCATATGACAGAATGTTACGTGATACCGGCGCAGATCTATACATTACTTTTGATAATGAGAAAGTCGGCGAACTTATGGGCCAGTATATAGTGAAATGCATCGGAAAAAGCGGAACGGTAATTCAGATAAAAGGTTCACCTACCGATAACAATGTTGCAATGGTGCAGAGTGGTTTTGAGAAAGCACTCTATAATACTGATATCAAAATTGATTATGCTAAGTATTCCGATGGATGGTTGGCAGAAAACGGATTCAATTATACCAATGAATATTTAAGCACCGGTAAAATTCCTGATGCGATAATGTGCGGAAATGACAATCTTGCTGCACAGGCAATAATAGCATTAAATGAAAGAAGACTTGGCGGGCGCGTATGCGTGGTAGGACAGGATGCTGACTTGGAGGCATGCCAAAGAATAGTTGAAGGTACACAGTACATGACGGTATTTAAGCCTGTTGAAATGCTGGCACAGAATGCAGCTCAGATGGCTGTTGATATGGCGAATGGAGTTCCTTTGAATATCAAGGATACAATTAATGACGGAAAATATGATATTCCATATGTTGGATTTGAACCTGTGGCTGTTACAAAGGAAAATATGGATGAGATTATAACCGGTAAGTATCATCAGAGAAATGAGATATATCTTAATGTGAAGTAAAAAAGATGGTCAAATGATACACACTAGCACAATATTTTAACAACAGTAGGACAAATTTGTGATATAACACACAAATTTGTCCTATTTTGTTCATTATCTGTTCATAAACAATTAAAAAATTGAAGAAAGTAACAAGTTGTTGCTATTTGTTGTGTGATAAAGTGATAACTGTAACGGGGGTGACGTAAAGTTACCTAAGAATTTCATAGGGAGGACAAGAAAATGTCAAAGAAATTACTCGGTGTTTTACTTGCTACAACAATGTTTGCTTCTCTTCTTGCTGGTTGCGGATCAACAGCAGCAGCTCCAGAAGCAGCTCCAGCAGCAACAGAAGCAGCTCCGGCTGACGATGCAGCTCCGGCAGATGATACTGCAGCAGCTCCGGCAGCAGGCGGAAAAGTAGGTGTTGCAATGCCTACAAAGGATCTCCAGAGATGGAATCAGGATGGTGAGAACATGCAGAAAGAGCTTGAGGCAGCAGGCTACGAAGTAGACCTTCAGTACGCTTCAAACGATGTTCAGCAGCAGGTTTCTCAGATTGAGAACATGATCAACGGTGGTTGCTCTTGTCTCGTTATCGCATCAATCGACGGTGAGTCACTTGGTACAGTAATGGATATGGCTAAAGAAGCTAATATTCCTGTAATCGCTTATGACCGTCTTATCATGAAGTCAGATGCAGTTTCTTACTACGCTACATTTGATAACTACATGGTAGGTACAAAGCAGGGCGAGTACATTGCTGATACACTTGATCTTGACAATGCAGCAGGTCCATTCAACATGGAAATAACTGCAGGTGATCCAGGTGATAACAACGCTAACTACTTCTACAGTGGTGCTATGGATGTTCTTCAGAAGTACATCGACGAAGGTAAGATCGTAGTTAAGTCTGGCCAGACAGCATTTGCTGATGTTGCAACAGCTGAGTGGAAGACAGAGAATGCACAGTCAAGAATGGAGAATATCCTTTCTACATACTATGCTGATGGATCAAAGCTTGATATCTGCCTTTGCTCTAACGACTCAACAGCTCTTGGTGTAGAGAACGCTCTTGCAGCTAACTACACAGGTGAGTATCCTATCGTAACTGGTCAGGATTGTGATAAGGCTAACGTAAAGAACATGCTTGCCGGTAAGCAGTCTATGTCTATCTTCAAGGATACACGTACACTTGCTTCACAGGTTGTAAAGATGGTTGGTCAGATTCTTTCTGGTTCAGAAGTTGATGTAAACGATACAGAGACATATGACAATGGTACAGGTGTTATTCCTTCATACCTTTGCGAGCCTGTATTCGCAGATGCTAACAACTACAAGGAGCTTTTGATTGATTCTGGTTACTATACAGAAGCAGATCTTCAGTAAGTTTGTTGATTGAACATTAAATTTTAATAGGCAGGCGGGTAATAACCCGCCTGTTTGTTAAGTAGGGACTAAGAAAGAATTGATGGATTTAGGAGGGACTTATTTTGGCTAAAGTATTACTTGAAATGAAAAATATCACCAAAACCTTCCCAGGTGTAAAGGCTCTCGACAATGTCAACCTTAAAGTTGAAGAAGGCGAGATTCACGCTCTTGTTGGTGAAAACGGAGCTGGTAAGTCTACACTTATGAATGTACTCAGTGGTATCTATCCGTTTGGTACATATGAAGGTGACATCATATATAACGGTGAAGTATGTAAATTTAATAAAATCAAAGATTCCGAGGAAAAGGGAATCGTTATTATTCATCAGGAGTTAGCATTAATTCCTTATATGTCAATCGGTGAGAATATGTTCCTCGGCAACGAGAGAGGTAGATCTACTTCAATCGATTGGAACGAGACATATGGTGAAGCTGATAAATATCTTAAGATGGTTGGTTTGTCAGAATCATCCAGAGTATTGGTAAAAGAGTTGGGAACAGGTAAGCAGCAGCTTGTAGAAATTGCAAAAGCATTAGCAAAACATGCAAAGTTGCTTATCCTTGATGAGCCTACTTCTTCACTTAATGAATCTGATTCAAAAGCATTGCTTGATTTGTTGCTAAGATTCAAGAAGGAAGGCATGACTTCGATTATTATATCTCATAAGTTGAACGAGGTTTCATACGTTGCAGACAAGATTACGGTTGTCCGTGACGGTTCTACAATTGAAACGCTTGATAAGAAGACAGAAGAGATTTCTGAAGATAGAATTATTAAGGGAATGGTTGGTCGAGAGATTACAGATCGTTTCCCTAAGAGACCGGATGTAAAGATTGGCGATGTCAATCTTGAAGTTAAGGATTGGTCAGTATTCCATCCGCTTTATCCGGAAAGAAAGGTAGTAGACAACGTATCACTTACTGTTAGAAAGGGTGAAGTTGTTGGTATCTATGGTTTGATGGGTGCCGGACGTACAGAGCTTGCAATGAGTATCTTTGGTAAGTCGTATGGTACAAACATCAGCGGAGAGATGGTTCTTAACGGCGAGACTGTTAACTTTAAGACCATCAAAGAAGCAATTGATCATAAGATTGCATATGTTACTGAAGATCGTAAGGGTAACGGATTGATTCTTACCAACCCAATAAGAGTAAATACAACTCTTGCAAACCTTGCAGCAGTTAGTAGCAATTCAGTAATTGATAAAGATAAAGAATACCAGGTAGCAGTTGAATATAAGGATAAACTTAAGACAAAGACTCCTTCGGTAGAACAGAACGTTGGTAATTTGTCCGGTGGTAATCAGCAGAAGGTTCTTCTTGCTAAGTGGATGTTTACTGAGCCGGATGTTCTTATTCTTGATGAGCCTACGAGAGGTATTGATGTAGGTGCTAAGTATGAGATCTATTGTATTATCAATGATTTGGTAGCAGCAGGAAAATCAGTTATCATGATTTCTTCCGAGTTGCCTGAAACAATCGGAATGAGTGACAGAATTTATGTTATGAATGAAGGTAAGTTTGTAGGTGAGCTTAAGCAGGAAGAAGCCAGCCAGGAATCAATTATGGCTTGCATCATGAAGGCAGGAAGGGGTGAATAATATGTCCGGTACGAATTTTTCAGCAATATTAAAGAAATATGCGATGGCTATTGTTCTCGTTCTTGTTATATTGTTCTTCTATTGTACAACTCACAAGGCGATTCTCTTGCCACAGAATATTAATAACCTGTTATCACAGAATGCATATGTATTTGTTTTGGCAGTAGGTATGTTACTTTGTATCTTAACAGGTGGTAACATCGATTTGGCCGTTGGTTCGGTTGTATGTTTTGCCGGCGGTGTTGGTGGCGTTTTACTTGATAAGAATGTTAACTTTATTACAGCTGCAATTGCAATGCTTGTTATCGGCGCATTGGTTGGTATGTGGCAAGGTTTTTGGATTGCTTTTGTAAATGTACCTCCATTCATTGCAACATTGGCAGGTATGTACGCATTTAGAGGTTTATCAAATGTTGTGCTCGGAGGACAGGCAATTAACCTTTCAACAGAGACAGCATTCCTTAATACATTCGGTGGTGGCGCAACTTGCTACATTCCGGATTTCTTTAAAGGAACTACTCTTAATATAACATGTCTTTTAGCCGGAGTTATCGGTGTTGTAGTTTATATCTTTATGACAGTTAAGAGTCGTGCTAATTCTAAGAAGCGTGGATATGAGACAGCACCTTTGGCAGGAACTGTTATTAAGACAGTAATAATCAGTGCGGTTGTATTATATGTGACATTTAAGCTCGCTTCATATCAGGGAATTCCTACATCACTTTTGTGGGTACTTCTTGTAGTATTAGTGTTCGGTTATGTAACGGAGAAAACAAGAATTGGTAGATATTTGTACGCTGTAGGTGGTAATAAGAAGGCAGCAAAACTTTCCGGTGTCAATGTTAAGAAAGTTTACTTCTTTGCTTATTCATTCATGGGATTGTTGTCAGGTCTTGCAGGTATTCTTACAATAGCAAGAGCTGCATCTGCACAACCTACATACGGACTTGGATACGAGATGGATGCAATTGGTGCTTGTTTCATCGGTGGTGCTTCCGCATACGGTGGAATCGGAACAGTTCCATTTGTTATTATCGGTGCTCTTTTGATGGGTGTTATTAACCAGGGTATGAGTATTATGGGTATTAATGCTAACTATCAGAAGATTGTTAAAGGTCTTGTATTACTTTTAGCCGTAACATTTGATGTATTGTCAAAGAAGGAAAAGAAATAACATATAAGGAAGGATAAAGCTATGAATAATGTAGGTAAGATTTTTAAAGAACATACTATGCAGATCGTCCTGGTCCTTGTGGTTATTATCTTCTCAATAACAACAAAAGGCACGATTTTATCTGCTAACAATTTTGAGGCACTTATTACACAGAATGCATATGTATTCATCCTGGCAACAGGTATGTTCATGTGTATGTTGATAAAAGGTAACATCGATTTGTCAGTCGGCTCTGTTGTATGTATTGTCGATGCAATAGGTGCTTCACTTATGGCAATTGCAGGAGTTCCTGTTCCGATTGCAATGTTGGTAATGCTCGTTATAGGTTGCTTGATTGGTTCATTACTCGGATGGTTGATAGCATACCTTAACATTCCGCCATGGATTGCAACATTGGGTGGTTACCTTGCATTCCGTGGTGCCGGTACACAGATAGTAACATCTGTTTCTACATCTGCATCTGTTCCGGTTAATGATGTAAAGGGATTTGTTAATTTGTTTAACAGCCATATTCCTAATATTGGTAACGGCGATTTCAATATTACAAGTATTATCATTGGTGTTGTATGCTGCTTGATTCTTTTCATTACACAGTTTAGAAGCAGAGCTACAAAGTTAAAGAAGGGTTATGCGGCAGATTCGTTTGTTGCAGTACTTGTAAGATGTGTAATTCTTAGTGCGGTAATTATGTTATTTGCATTTAAGTATGCACAGGCAAAAGGTATTCCGATGGTTCTTGTATGGGTTGTTGTAATTCTTCTTGTTTACGACTTCATCACATCAAAGACTACTCTTGGTAGATATTTCTATGCAATGGGTGGCAATATGGAAGCAACAAGACTTTCAGGAATTGATACAAAGAAGATATTGTTCCTTGCATATTTCAATATGCAGTTCTTAACAGTTATTGCAGGTTGGACAGCACTTGCAAAGATTACTGCCAATTCAACAATTGGTACAAACTACGAGATGGATGCTATTTCAGCTTGTATCGTAGGTGGTGTATCAGCTTACGGTGGATCAGGTAGTGTGTTCGGAATGGTTGTTGGTGCTACTCTTATCGGTGTTATCAACCTTGGTATGAGTATTATGAGTATCGATCCTAACTGGCAGAAGGTTATCAAGGGTCTCGTACTTTTAGCAGCCGTTGTATTTGAAATTGTTAATAATAAGGATAAGAATAAAGAATAATATTATCCTTTAAAAGTAATTTTGCTGATTAAATTTCTTCATAAACCCATTAATCGGTTGAGGAGTCGTATAGTGTAGGGTAACTTGCACAGTGTACGGCTCCTCAATTGACTTTATGGAAAAGAGAATATGTGATAGAATTCAAACATGATAATTAAGTTGCCAAAAGATGTAAAGTACATAATAGACAAATTACAGGAAGCCGGATATGAGGCATATGCTGTTGGTGGATGTGTAAGGGATACAATTCTTGGAAGATGTCCGGATGATTGGGATATAACGACAAGTGCAAAACCACTTCAGATTAAGGAGTTATTTAAGTCGACAATCGATACAGGTATCCAGCACGGAACGGTCACGGTTATGCGTAGTCATATCGGATACGAAGTAACTACTTATCGTGTTGATGGTGAGTATGAGGATAATAGACATCCTAAAGAGGTTCAATTCACCACAAGTCTGATTGAAGATTTAAAAAGACGCGATTTTACCATTAATGCGATGGCGTATAACGAGACTGAAGGATTGGTCGATGAATTTGGCGGAATGGATGATTTGAACGCAGGAATTGTCAGATGCGTCGGTGAACCGATGGATAGATTCTCCGAGGATGCTTTGCGAATAATGCGTGCAGTCAGATTTTCGGCACAGTTAGGTTTTTCAATTGATCCGGAAACAAAGGAAGCAGCTAAAAAGCTTCATAAGAATTTGGAATCTATCAGCGCAGAGAGAATAAATGTTGAATTAACCAAGCTTCTTGTTTCCGATCATCCTGATTATATTTTAGATGCATATGATATGGGGATTATGGATGTTGTATTACCTGAATTTTCTCATTGTATGGTTACAGAGCAGAATAATCCGCATCATTGCTATACAGTCGGTGAGCACATAATTAAATCAATGCAGGCTGTTGATAATGATAAGGTATTGCGCTATACCATGCTGCTGCACGATATAGCTAAACCATGTTATAAGACAACCGATGCGAACGGAATAGACCATTTTCATGGGCATGCAAAGAATGGTGCTTCCATGGCACATTCGATTATGAGACGACTTAGGTTTGATAATGATACGCTGTATAAGGTGGAAAAATTAGTACTTAATCATGATCGTGATATAGAGACAACAAGAAGTGCGGTAAGACGCGCAATCAGTCAAGTGGGTGTTGATTTGTTTCCACTGCTTTTGAAAGTTAAGCAGGCTGATTTGAAAGCCCAGTCGGAATATAAGCAATTGGAAAAACAGGAGAAACTTGGAAAAGTTTGGAGTTTATATTATGAAATTACCAATGCGAATGAATGTGTAACACTTGCACAATTAAAAATGAACGGTCATTTACTTATTGAAATGGGGATTGCACCCGGTCCGCGTATTGGACTGATATTACATGAATTGTTGGATATTGTATTGGATAACCCTAAATATAATGACAAGAAATATTTACAAGACTATGTGAAGGAAAAATATATTGATGCGTAAATATGTGATTATAGCAATTTCATATATTATGTTAACCGCATTTGCTCTGTCAGGTTGTGGAAATGCTGTCAATGAACCGAAGGCTGAGTTGGAAAGAAACACAGGTTTCATTGTGACTAAGGCAGGAACGTATGACAGTGCTGATGATAATGCGGTAGTAGTTTCCATTGATGATAAGGAAAAAACGATAACATTTGCAAATTATGCTACAAAGCGTAAGTATACTTTGTCGTATGATGGGGCCAGTAAGATATTTGACAAATACGGTACATCGATGTCGATGGAACAGTTGCAGCCCGGAATGGTAGTAAATGTTACATTTTTAAAATCTAAAAAATTACTCAATTCGGTAACTGAATCGGCGGATGCGTGGACTATAGATAATGTTAAGGATTTTGAATTATCTGATAGTGAATCCAGAATGAATATGACGGGCGGCACATATTCTTTGTCTGATGCATTGTATGTTTTTGCGAATGATAAGCTTGCCGAATTGATGGATATAAATTCTGTTGACGTTCTAACCGTGAGAGGTGTAGACCGTGAGATTTTTTCTATTACTATAGATCAAGGCCATGGATATTTACGTTTGCAGAATGAAGATTATTTCATCGGCGGATGGATAGAGATAGGTAGTAAAATAATCCGCACAATTGAAGACGATATGCTCCTTGCAGTTCCGATTGGTTCATATGATGTACTGATTAGCAATAAAGGCGTGGAAGGAACAAAATCTGTTACGATAAGTGCAAATGATGAACAGATAATCGATCTTAGCGATATGAAAACAGAAGAGCTCATTACATACGGTAAAGTTATTGCCGTAACAACGCCTGATACGGCAATGGTTTATGTTGATGGTAAAGAGGTTGATAAGAGCCTTCCTATAGAGTTGGAATACGGTATTCATCAGATGATTGTAAAAGCTGAAGGCTATAAGACTTTGACGCAGTATATTAAGGTGGGCCAGGAAAGTGCAACAATAGATATTACTCTTGAAAAATCGGATGGCGGAGAAGAAGAGGCGGAAGGACCGGGAGTATCTCCTGTTCCGACTTCACCGGTACCAACAACACCGGTAACGACTTCGTCAGATGAATATAAGGTGACAATCAGTGATCCGGTGGATACTGAAGTGTATTTGGACGGTATGTACACAGGCATAACACCACTTAGTTTTAAGAAGGTGCCGGGCACGCACGAAATTACTCTTAGGAAGGATGGATGTATTACACGTAGTTATACAATAGAGCTCGATAGTACATCACAGGATGAAACAATGTCCTTCTCAAATCTTGCGGAAGTTGGGGATTAAAAGCAAAAAGAAGACATTTATATTGTCATTAAGTAAATAATGATGATTTTTGTATAGTAAAAATGCCAAAAAATGCGATAAATTGGGCAAAAACCACAATTTTTAGTTGACAAATCCGCCAAAAAAGGCTATATATAGTATAGGCGTTAAAAAACAACGCAAGATTAACTCGATTAATAGGAGGAGAATTTCCATGAACAAGACAGAATTAGTAGCAGCTATGGCTGAGCAGGCAGGATTATCTAAGAAGGATGCTGAGGCAGCTCTTAAGGCTTTCACAGATGCAGTAGCAGCAGAGCTTAAGAAGGGTGGCAAGGTTCAGTTAGTTGGCTTTGGTACATTTGAAGTTTCTACAAGAGCAGCTAGAGAGGGTAGAAATCCTCAGACAGGCGCTGTTATGAAGATTGCAGCTTCTAAGGCTCCTAAGTTCAAGGCTGGTAAGGCTCTTAAGGATATCGTAAACAAGTAATTCGAAGCGATATACGTAATTAAAGGCAGGTACTTCGGTACTTGCCTTTTTTTTGAAGGTGGGATGAGTATGCGATTGGATAAATACCTAAAGGTATCGAGATTAATAAAAAGAAGAACTGTTGCTAATGAGGCATGTGACGCAGGCAGAGTGTTAATTAACGGAAATGTTGCCAAGGCAGGTACAAATGTTAAAGTTGGTGATCACATTAGTATACAGTTTGGTAACAAAGATGTTAATGTTGAAGTATTGGCAATAGAAGAGACTGTAAAGAAGGATAACGCAGGGGAGCTGTATAAATATATATGAAAAACAGATATCTTGTAAGAAGTTCCAAGAAAAGACAAAATAGATATAGTGTAATTATGATCACAATAGTACTCATTGTTATTATTGTGGTGGTATCTGTGGGCAAATATAACCTCAAACAGAAAAAGCTGGAATATGATAAGAGGGAACAATTGCTGACTGAGCAAATTAAAGAACAGGAAGAGCGTGCCACAGAGATTGAAGAATACGAGAAGTATACCAAGACCAAGAAGTATGCCGAAGAGGTAGCGAAAGAACAATTGGGATTGGTTAATGATGATGAAATAGTATTTAAGACTAAGTAGAGTTGGTAATTATATGATTGCGAAGGTTCAACAGACAATTGAACAACTTCATATGTTTGAAGACAAGGACACAGTTGTAGTAGGCGTATCGGGAGGAGCGGATTCCGTATGCCTGCTTCTTAATTTGTTGGAATATCAAAGAATGCATCATATTAATATTGAAGTGGTACATGTCAATCATATGATTAGAGAAGATGCACCATTAGATGCAGAGTTTGTCAGAGAATTGTGCAATCGTAATAACGTCATTTTTCATCTATATAATATAGATGTGATTAAAATGGCAAAAGAAAAGCATTTGACGGTTGAAGAAGCCGGCAGAAATGCCAGATATGCGGCATATAGAGAGGTCCTTGGCAGTAGATGCGGCAAGATAGCACTCGGACATCATAGAGATGATTTGGCAGAGACTGTGATGTATAACATCTGCAGAGGTAGCGGGTTGCATGGTTTGGTGGGCATTATGCCGATAAACAATGATATCGTCAGACCGCTTATTTATGTGAGCAGAGAAGAAATAGAGAGCTATTTATTGAATTTGAGTCAAACATATTGTACGGATTCCACAAATCTTTCTACAGAATATACCCGTAATAAAATGCGATTGAAGGTGCTCCCATATTTGGAAAAGGAAATACATGAGGGAACAAGGGAACACATAGCAGATATGGCAGCAGATATTTGTCAATTGGAAGAGTATCTGAACCTTCAGATTGAAGATGCATTAAGAGATGCATATATCAGTGAAAATACGTACAATATCGAAGTGATTTTGAAGTATCCACGTTTTCTTCGAGGAGAAATAATACTCAAAGCAATTCGCAATCTTCATAATGGTCGTAAAGACATAACAAGGAAGCATGTTGAGCAAATATTGGATTCTTTAGATAAGAATGGCGAAAAGAGAACAATACTTCCATATAATATTGAAGTTGTAAAAAGCTATGATAGTTTGATATTTCGATATTGCGAAGCAGTAAATGCAACAAAGAATTGCGAAGCGATTGCAATTTCGCTGTCAGATATTCAACCGGAGATGAATATCAAATTTGATGATACGGATATTACGTTCAGGTTGTTTGATGCAAATATGTGCGAAGTGATTAGCGAAAATCCATATACGAAGTGGTTAGATTATGATAAAATAGAATGTCAACTTGAAGTGCGACATCGTACTCCCGGTGATTATCTGTGTATTAATGAGAAGATGCAGAGGAAATCTATAAAGGAATATTTCATTGATGAAAAGATTCCTGCCGGTGAAAGGGCGAAGGTGGCACTTGTTGCAGACGGAGACCATATTATATGGGTCATCGGGCACAGAATCAGCGAGTACTATAAAGTGACAAGGGATACAAAAAGAATAGTGGAAATAACACTAAAATAAGAGGTGGATGAAAATGGCAGAGCATGTTAGAGTTATGTTAACCGAAGAAGAAGTTAACAAAAGAATCAAAGAATTAGGTGAGACAATCAGTAAGGATTACGAAGGAAAAAGTGTACATCTTATATGTATTCTGAAGGGATCTGTGTTTTTTACCTGTGAATTGGCTAAGCGAATCAGCGTACCGGTTTCACTCGATTTTATGAGTGTATCAAGCTATGGCTCCGGCACAGTTAGCAGTGGAGAAATTAAGATAAAGAAAGATCTTGATGAATCTATCGAAGGAAAAGATGTAATTATTGTTGAAGACATTATTGATTCGGGTAATACGTTATTCTGTCTTAAGAATATGTTGATGAAGCGTGGTGCTAACAGCATTAAGATGATTACGTTATTGGATAAGCCTGAACGAAGAGTTGCTGATGTTGAGGTTGATTATTCAGGATTCAATATCCCGGATGAATTTGTTGTAGGATATGGACTTGATTATGATCAAAAGTATCGTAATTTGCCTTTTATTGGAGTAGTGGAGTTTGATTAATGACGAAGAATAACAAAGGTTTTAATCTGTTTTTTATTGGTATATTGGCGATTGTATTGATGATGGTATGGTTCACGATGAGTAAAGCTGTGAACAATACATATACAAAAGGTGCATTTCTTAAAGACCTTGAAGAGGGTAATATTAAAGAAGTAGTAATAGAACCCAATGCAGAAGTGCCTACAGGAGTTTTGAATATAGAATTTGCCAATGGAGATCATTGCAATCTTAATGTTACGGATGTAAATGAGATTCAACAAATTCTGGATGAGAACAACATCGATCCGATTATTGAAGATGTACCTAAGGATGGTTTCATTTCTACATATGTACTACCGATTCTCTCCATTGTTGCAATTGGGCTGTTGTTGTTTTTTATGTTGGGAGCCGGTGGTGGCGGTGCCAATGCAAAAATGGCCAATTTTGGTAAGAGCAGAGCCAAGATGGATGTTAATACCAAGAAAACATTAAAAGACGTAGCCGGATTGAATGAAGAGAAAGAGGACCTTGAGGAAATCATTGATTTCCTTAAGAATCCAATAAAATATACAAAAGTTGGTGCAAGAATACCAAAGGGTATTTTGCTGGAAGGACATCCCGGAACCGGTAAAACATTACTTGCAAAGGCTGTTGCCGGTGAAGCAAATGTTCCGTTTTTCTCTATATCAGGTTCTGATTTTGTTGAAATGTTTGTCGGTGTCGGTGCATCTCGAGTAAGAGATCTTTTTGCGGATGCAAAAAAGAATGCACCATGTATAGTTTTTATTGATGAGATTGATGCTGTTGCCAGACGCCGTGGAACAGGTATGGGCGGCGGCCATGATGAGAGAGAGCAGACTCTTAATCAGTTGCTTGTCGAGATGGACGGATTTGGTGTGAATGAAGGTATTATTGTAATGGCCGCTACAAATAGGGTGGACATTCTTGATCCTGCTATATTAAGACCCGGACGATTTGATAGAAAGATAACGGTATCTGCACCTGATGTAAGAGGAAGAGAAGATATTCTCAAAATACATGCTGCAAATAAACCTCTTGCAGAGGATGTTGATTTGAAACAGGTGGCACAAACTACAGCAGGCTTTACAGGAGCTGATTTGGAAAACCTGTTAAATGAATCTGCTATTACGGCAGCACGTAACGATCGTGGATATATCACGATGGAAGATGTTAAAAAATCATTCATCAAAGTAGGAATCGGAGCAGAAAAGAAGAGCAGAGTTATTTCGGATAAGGATAAGAAGATAACAGCTTATCATGAATCGGGACATGCTATTCTATTCCATTTGCTCCCGGATGTCGGACCTGTTTATACAGTATCGATTATTCCTACCGGAACGGGGGCAGCAGGTTATACAATGCCTTTGCCTGAGAAGGATGAGATGTTTATGACAAAGAGCCGTATGCTGCATGATATCATGGTTCTTTTGGGTGGAAGAATTGCTGAAGAAATAGTATTTGGTGATATTACAACAGGTGCTTCCAATGATATTAAGCGTGCTACAGCGCAAGCTCGTAAGATGGTTACTAAATACGGTATGAGCGAAAATATTGGTGTAATAAATTACGATGATGATGAGGAAGAAGTATTCATCGGTAGAGATTTGGCACATCCACGTAACCATAGTGAATATATTACGGGTGAGATTGACAAGGAAGTTAAGAAGATTGTCGAAGATTGTTATAACAAAGCTAAAGAGATGATATTGGATAACAGAAGTATCTTAGATAGAAGTGCTGAATTGTTGATTGAAAAAGAACGAATCGGCCGTGATGAATTTGAAGCACTGTTTGATTAATTGAATATAACATTTAAAGCCGCTTTTGAATAATATAATCAGAAGCGGCTATTTTTATTCACTTGCGGTATGTGAAAGGATATCAACGTGATCATAAATACATCTCCAGGCACTGTGAGCGTCTGCTGTTACGCAGATATAATGTGTACCATTTGATTGTTCGCTATATGATACGCCGCAATTGCCTGACTGGACTACATATCCGGTCTTGGCACATAATACTGTTCCGGATGTATCTTTATCTTCTATTCGACGCAAAAACCAGTTAGATATTGTAATTCCATCAGGATGTTCAACGGTAGAAGATGTAGTATACTTGTGAGCTGACATAATTTTGCGACAGTATTCATTGTCGATGGCGGCGTTCATAATGACTGCCATATCATAGCAGGAACAATAGTGTTCAGTGTCATATACGCCCACGCAGTTAGTGAAATGTGCACTATCCGAAATACCCAATGCAGATAGTTTTTCGTTCATCATATCGACGAAGGCATCAACCGAACCGGCTGCACAGATTGCCAATTGTGTTGCCGCGTCACCACCGGAGCTAAGTATTGTTCCATAGAACAAATCTTCAATCGTAACAGTCTCGTATTTGGCAAATCCTACACTGCTACAATCATTTACATATGCATAATCGGTTGCTTCGGGCGATACTTCAACTTTTGCGTTAACATCATCAATGTGTTCCGCTGCAACAAGAACAGTAAGGACCTTTGTCATAGATGCCGGAATAATACGGCTGTCATAGTCACGACCGCCTTCAATAACGCCTGTATCAGTATTAACAAGTATTGCATTGGTACTTGTCATATTATCACTGCCAAGAAGCTTGTAATCAGGTGCTTGGGTATATGAATAGGTATTGCTGTTGAATTCGGTGTCTACATTATTATCGGCATCTTCGCTTTCGACATCTGTATCAGGTACTGTTTCGAGAGTTGGAGATATTGTAGAAGTCGGAAGCGATATATCATTTGCGTTTGGTGTTTTATCTGCAAAATGTATAATAATGCGACATATTGCGAAAACGATTAATATTAAAATTATTGCAGCAAAACATAGGATTAAACGTTGACGCGTTCTGGCGCGTTTTTGCTCGCGCTTCATTCTTGCAATTTTACGATTCCATTCTGCTTTTCGTATTGATTCATCATCGTCGTCTAAGAAAGTGTTAATGTTATTATTCATACAAATAGATACTCCGTATTGGTCAAATTGACACTTAGATACTATATCATAAAGGCGTGATTATATGTAAAGAAAATAGTTGTGCAATATTACTAAATATTGTCGCAATTTTTTACAAATGCACGCCTATGTAGTATTCATAACTACATGGAAAAGCCCTAAAATACGCTTTTAGCACGGGCACGGAGATTATTTGTGCAATATATACAAAACAACGCAATGAAACTTGTAATTTTTGTTAATCTAGGGCATTGTGACAATAGCTTACCGGGGGTATTATACTACTTGTAACCCCCCCAATACATTTTGTAGTTTTTTGCTATACCCCAATAAGAAAGAAATACCTTCCTTTAATAGTCAGTTTTCTGGCTATTAACCCCAAAAGGGGTATTTCCTTCTTACCCCAAGAACTACGGCGTTTGCAAATGCAAACGCCTTTTTTCTTTGTCTTTAATTCTGAAACTTTTTTAAACTCCGTAAAACTACGGAGTTTTTTATTGATAGCTATATGAGCCCAATGTTATAAATTGAATAGATATATTAAATGTGGTATAACAATAGAATGTAAATAGAGAAAAACGTCATGTTGAAAGGCATAAATATGTTTAAAAAAGAGAAATCTGAACATGGATTGAATATTGTTATTGTCGGTTGCGGAAAAGTAGGTTCTACTTTGGTAGAACAGCTTAGCAAAGAAGGTCATGATATTACTATTATTGATAAAGATTCATCCAGAATACAGATGATTACAAATATGTATGATGCAATGGGTGTAGTCGGAAACGGAGCAACATATAGCAGTCAGGTTGAAGCAGGAATAGACAAAGCCGATTTGTTTATAGCAGTTACCGATTCGGATGAATTGAATTTGTTGTGCTGTACTGTTGCCAAACGTGTTGGCAAATGTGTAACAATAGCAAGAGTACATACTCCTGAATATAGTAAGGAAGCAAAATATTTGAAGGAAAAGTTGGGACTTGAAATGATAATCAATCCCGAACTTGAATCTGCCAAAGTTATTTCCAGAATATTATATTTGCCGACTGCCGAAGAGGTGAGCTCGTTTGCGCATGGCCAGGTTGAGATGGTTAAGATACGAATTCCTGAGGGCAATAGCCTTGAGAATGTGCGTATTAAGGATATTGGACGTAACGTTACAGAAAGCGTGGTTATCTGCGCAATAGAGCGTAATGGTGAAGTATTTATCCCAAGTGGTGAGTTTATTATACGTGCAGGTGACTTGTTGAGCTTTGTTGCTTCCAGAAAGCAGACATTGTCTTTCTTAAAAAATATTGGATTTAAGACAGGAAAAGTTAGAGATGCGTTGATAGTCGGTGGCGGAAAAGGAACATATTATTTGGCCGATCAGTTGATAAAAGCCGGTATTGAAGTACGTATTATCGAACTTAATCACCATACTTGTGAGAAGCTTAGCGTATTATTACCGAAGGCAACAATAATAAATGAAGACGGTTCAAATGAAGAGACCCTTAAAGAAGCCGGCATAGAGAGCGTACAGGCGTTTATTCCGCTTACCGGAATGGATGAAGAAAATGTTTTGCTTAGTCTTCATGCAAAACAGGTATCCAAGGCAAAAGTGGTTACTCGTATTTCACGTAACAATTTTAAGGGAATCGTAGAAAATATGGATCTTGGAAGTGTTATATATCCGAAATATATTACTTCGGATGCAATTGTCGGTTATGTCAGAGCCAGAAAGAATTCGATTGACTCCAATATTGAGACTTTGTATCAGATGTTTGATTCCAAAGCGGAAGCAATAGAGTTTAAGATTGAGAATAAATCGGCAATTACAGGAGTAGCGCTTGCCGATCTCAAATTGAAACATGATTTGTTGATTGCTTTTATTAATCGTGGCGGTGAGATAATTTTTCCGGGTGGTTCCGATACAATAGAAGTTGGTGATACGGTGATGATTGTGACGACGCATACCGGGTTTAATGATGTACAGGATATTCTTGCGTAAGACATTGAAACGGAGATAATACATATTATGAATAGTCCGATGATTAGAAAAATATTGGGACATATTATGAGAATAGAAGCAATACTTATGTTGCTTCCTTGTCTTGTTGCATTAATATACAAAGAAAGCGTTGGATTTATATATCTGACGGTGGCAGGACTGACGGCGATAGTAGGTTCGTTGTTAATACTTAAAAGAACAGATGATAATACACTGTATTTGAAGGAAGGGTGTGTGGCAACATCGCTTAGCTGGATTGTATTATCCTTGATCGGTGCTGCTCCTTTTGCAATATCAGGCGAAATACCTTCATATATTGATGCTCTTTTTGAAACGATATCGGGGTTTACAACAACAGGATCAAGTATACTGTCGGATGTTGAAGCGTTGTCGCATACAGCGCTCTTTTGGCGTAGTTTTACGCATTGGATTGGAGGTATGGGAGTACTTGTATTCCTTATGTCTATAGTATCCTTAAGCGGCGGTTCGACCATCAATCTGATGAAAGCGGAGTCGCCGGGGCCATCTGTCGGCAAACTGACTCCAAAGATAAAATCAACAGCCAGAATGCTCTATTTAATATATGCAGGTATGACAATTGTCATGATAATATTTATGCTCGCGGGAGGTTGCTCTCTTTTTGATGCTGTAACCATTTCCTGCGGAACGGCCGGAACAGGCGGATTTGGAATAAAAAATGATTCTATGGCCGGATACAGCCCGTATATTCAATGGGTTGTAACAATATTTATGATGTTGTTCGGCGTGAATTTTAATGCATTCTATTTCCTTATAATGAGAAAGTTTAAGGAAGCATTCAGTATAGAAGAGGTGAAATGGTATTTTGCCGTAATCATATCGTCTATAGCTATTATTTTCATTAATATAAGAAATATATATTCATCTGCAGGAGAAGCTGTGCGACATGCTGCTTTTCAAGTGGCATCTATCATTACAACTTCGGGATTTGCTACAGCGGATTTTGATACCTGGAATACTAATTGTAAAATTGTGTTGGTATTTCTTATGTTTATTGGCGCGTGTGCCGGAAGTACGGGTGGTGGAATCAAAGTGAGCCGTTTTATTGTAATGCTTCGTACAATGAAAAAGGAAATTGGCGCATATATATATCCCAAGAGTGTAAAGAAGATTATGTTCGAGGGTAAACCGGCCGATCATGAAATGGTTCGTTCAATCAATACTTATATGGTTACATATATTCTTTTGTTTGGTATTTCGTTGTTTTTAATAAGCTTACAGGGCGAAGATCTTGTTACAACATTTACATCGGTAACAACGTGTATCAATAATATCGGACCGGGTCTTGCAAAAGTCGGACCTACGTGCAATTTTGGATATATGTCGATTGGTTCGAAACTGGTTTTGATGTTTGATATGCTTGCAGGCAGATTGGAATTGTTCCCAATACTTATTCTTTTACATCCAAGAATGTTTAAGGATTTGTTGGTTAGTAGTGTGAAAAATATGCGTAAGTAATAAAAACCTCTTATCATTTTTGATAAGAGGTTTTTTTTATAGTTAATCTTTAGAAAGGCTTGCAAGATAAATGTCTCTGTTAACTTCGTCGTCGATTCCACATACATAGAAATCCATAAGTAAACCAACAACTTCGCAGTAATTCGCATCGCCTTGCTCGATGCCGTTGACCTTTAGATTGGTATCTACGAAGGTCTCACTTACTTTCTTTACCGTGGAAGTTTTGACAACGGCTTTCTTTTCAACTTTTTCCCAGGCATCGGCTGTTAGGAAGACATTGTCAAGTTTGACTCTTGTCTTAATTTTGGGATGCTGTGAGTATATTTTAACATCATTATCAATGCTTGCTTTGTAATCATTATCAATATAGTTCAACACAGATAGATAACCGCTGTAGCGAAACAGAGGGTCATCGGAATGTACGCAAGCGAGAAATGCTATCATATTGGCTTCATCCTCGTATATAAAGCCTTTGGTATGTGCCAGTTCGTGACACATTGTTGCAGGCTTGCTGGCAATATACATTACATCGTTGTAGTTTGCTTCCATAGAGAATGGGAAGTAGTAGCCTTTCATATATTGCTGTGAAAAGAATTCGCTGGCTGCAAAGGGCTTTGGTGTAGTGTAATAGCCTGACAGCTGAGGATATTGTGCGCCAAGCGATTGCATTGCTTTGATGGCTTCTGCAGCAATATCTTTATCATATACAATCAGACCGTTTTCGTCGCGATCTACCTGTCTGCAGTATTCATTGGCTTTAGTTACAACGTAATCTCTGAGTTGTCCGAGCTCTTCAACAGAATATGTATCCTTTGATATAAGATAATCTTCAAGGTATTTCTCTTCGAAAGTAGAGCAGTGATACAGAATGTAACAATTCAAAGTCATTATCAGAATGACAAGAGATGCTATTGCAGATATGCTCATACTGTATATCTTTACAAAATTTGTAAAACGACTCTTTTGTCCGCGATATTTTGCCACTAATGCAAAAATGACCGCAACTAAGCCCAGTACTATTGCTATTGCAATAAGCACTACCGCCAGAGCGATCATAATCTCACCAACCGAACGTGAGGACATAGTTGTAAGTCTTCCATACGTTTGTCCCCAAATCGGAAAAATATTTTCTACATACCAGTCGCAGAATGTACCGGAATTCCAGGCAATTATATTGAGAATCACTGTAACCCCAAGCAGTCCTGCGACAATTCCCCCAAATCGTCTTTTCATAGGCCACCTAACGTGAGCGGGATTCCATCGCTCACCTTTATAATAAGGATAACAGACAAATATGAAGTGACAACGACATCATGTAAACAATTTGTGAATATTGAAATCCCTTGTTTTTTAGCGGATGCATTGTTATACTTGTATTCGGTAATATTTACATTATGGAGGATAAACAAATGGTTTCTTGGAACAATCTTGATACTCTTGGAAGTTTCAAGGCTCTCGAAGATGCAAAGAAGGTCAATTTGGCTGAGGCAATGAGCGGAGCTTGTGGAGCTGACAGAGTTAAGAATTATACTGTACCGATGGCAGAGGGTATGGCATACAATTATGCAGCTAAAGCTGTAGATGATGCTCTTATTGATAAGTTGGCAGCTCTTGCTGATGAAGCTAATCTTGTAGACAAGTTCGAGGCTCTTTATAACGGTGAAGTTGTTAATACAGGTGAGAAGCGTCTTGTTATGCATCATATGACACGTGGACAGCTTGGCAGTGTTGTAACAGCTGATGGTGTTAACAAACGTGAATTCTATACAGGTGAGCAGGAGAAGATAGCACAGTTTGCCAAAAAAGTACATAATGGCGAAATAGTAAACGGTGCAGGTGAGAAATTCACAACTGTAGTACAGATTGGTATCGGTGGTTCGGATCTTGGACCTCGTGCTATATATATTGCTTTAGAGAACTGGGCACGTGCAACAGGCAATTTCAAGATGGAAGCAAAGTTCATCAGTAACGTTGATCCTGATGATGCATCTGCAGTACTTGGTTCTATAGATGTTGCACATTCATTATTTGTGCTTGTATCAAAGTCAGGTACTACACTTGAGACACTTACAAATGAGTCATTTGTAAAGGATGCTCTTAAGAAGGCAGGACTTGATGCTTCTAAGCATATGGTAGCTGTAACAAGTCAGACATCTCCTCTTGCACAGAGTAGCGATTATCTTGCAGCATTCTTTATGGATGATTATATCGGCGGAAGATTCTCATCATGTTCGGCAGTCGGTGGTGCAGTTCTTTCACTTGCTTTCGGACCTGAAGTGTTTGCAGATTTCCTTGATGGAGCAGCAGCAGAAGATAAACTTGCAACAAACAAGGATATTCGTAAGAATCCGGCTCTTTTGGATGCACTTATCGGTGTATATGAGAGAAATGTTCTTGGATATCCATGTACGGCAGTTCTTCCTTATTCTCAGGCATTATCAAGATTCCCTGCACATCTTCAGCAGCTTGATATGGAGTCTAACGGTAAGAGCGTTAATAGATTTGGCGAGCCTGTTAATTATGTTACAGGACCTGTTATATATGGTGAGCCGGGAACAAATGGCCAGCATTCATTCTATCAGCTTCTTCACCAGGGAACAGATATTATTCCTCTTCAGTTCATTGGATTTAAGAATAGTCAGATTGGTAACGATGTTGATATTCAGGGTTCAACAAGCCAGAAGAAGTTGTGTGCCAATGTTGTTGCTCAGATAGTTGCATTTGCTTGCGGTAAAGATGATGATAACAGTAATAAGAGATTTGCAGGTAATCGTCCGTCAAGTATTATTACAGGTGATAAGCTTACTCCAAAGACAATGGGTGCACTTCTTTCTCATTTCGAGAACAAGGTAATGTTCCAGGGCTTTACATGGAATATTAACAGCTTTGACCAGGAAGGTGTTCAGCTTGGTAAAGTTCTTGCAAAGAAAGTACTTGCTCATAAGACAGAGGGAGCTCTTAAAGTATATAGCGATATGTTTGGTATCTAATTTGTTTTTTAGATAAAACGACTTTAGGTGAATATTACAGAGCAAAGTAAAAGAGACAGTCAATTTATTTTGACTGTCTCTTTTTGGCTGTAAGTGTGCGTAACGGGGGCAAAATAGCTCCAACACTTAAAGCACTGTATTCAAAAACCCATTAATATCTGTATTAGCCCATCACTACTTCAACGCTGTGAGTCTTTCCGTCACCGAATGCCGGGATAAGGTTGCCATCAAGTGCCTTTCCGTCAACACTAAGGCTCTTAATACCTTTGCATACGTGATTTGGATTGCTTATCTTGATATCATATTTTGCACCACGGAAGCTTCTTGTTGCATTAAAGCCATCCCATGAAGCAGGAATTGATGGATCAATCTTAAGACCATCAAAGTCAGCCATAATACCTAAAATGTATTGAGATATAGCAACCATATTCCATGCAGCTGTACCTGTAAGCCATGAGTTCTTACCCTGACCAAAGTTCTTGCCTGTCTGACCGATATCAGAACCTGCATCCTTACCACCAATCATCTGTCCGTAAACGTAAGGCTCGGTCTTGTGTATGTCGGAAGTCTCTTCTGTAAAAGCAGGTGCAATCTCTGAATAGTACTTAAATGCCTGATCGCCCTTGCCTGCATAAGCAGCTGCACAGATAATCCATGCATTGTTATGAGTGAAGATACCTGCATTTTCTTTGTATCCGCCCGGATATGTTGAGATCTCACCATATTGTACGTAATACTTTGTAAATGCCGGGTTATTAAGCACAAGACCGTGCTCTGTGTTAAGTCTTTCATCAATGGCAGCAAGAGTTTTTGCTGTTGCATCATCATCGATATCTGACATAATGGCAAATCCCTGTGGCTCAATAAAGATCTGACCTTCTTCACATTCTTTAGATCCCATCTTTTCACCGTTTGCATCATATGCACGGAGGAACCAGTCACCATCCCAAGCAGATTCCATAATGTTTTTCTTCATCTTATCTATTTCAGCCTGAGCTGCTTTAGCTTCATCATCTTTTCCAAGATGAGAAAGAATAGATACGTAGTTTGGTCCGGCATATGTGAAAAGTGTAGCAACCATTACAGATTCAGCAACCTTTGAGTAGCCGCCTTCTGCAGCAAACTTAGGATTGGTGTATGTCTGGAAGCTTTCGCCGGGTGTATCCGAATAGCAAGAAAGGTTGATACAGTCATTCCAGTCAGCACGCATTGCAAGAGGAAGACCATGAGGTCCCAAATTGTTTACAATGTGGTAGAAAGATACCTTTAAATGCTCAAGCATTGTTGCTGCATTGTTGACATCATTGTCGTAAGGTACCATTGTATCAAGAATTGACCAGTCACCAGTCTCCTTAATATATGCTGATACCGAAAGAATAAGCCACAATGGATCATCTGAGAAATCACCACCGATGTCGGCATTACCTTTCTTGGTAAGAGGCTGATACTGATGATAACATCCACCATCTGGGAATTGAGTAGATGCGATATCAATAATACGTTCTTTTGCTCTGTCAGGAATCTGATGAACAAATCCGAGAACATCCTGGTTGGAATCACGGAATCCCATTCCACGACCGATACCTGACTCAAAGTATGAAGCTGAACGTGAAAGGTTGAATGTAACCATACACTGATACTGATTCCAAATGTTAACCATGCGGTCAACCTTCTTCTCAGGTGTAGCTACATTGAGGATGCCCAACAGTTCATCCCAATATGCACGAAGCTCAGCCATACCTGCTGCGAATTTCTCGGGAGTATCAAACTTCTTAATCATTTCGAGAGCTTTTACTTTATTAATTGTCTTGCCGTCTGCTTCAAATTTCTGGTCAACAGGCATCTCTACATATCCAAGTACGAATACGAGTGTCTTTGACTCGCCTGGCTTAAGACTTATTTTCTTATAATGAGAAGCAATAGGAGCCCATCCGTCTGCAAAAGAGTTGTTTGCTTTATTTGCTACAACGGCCTGAGGGTCACCAAATCCATTATAAAGACCGATGAATGAATCTCTGTCTGTATCATATCCGTCAATAGTGTCATTAACAGAATAGAATGCGTAGTGATTACGACGATCTCTGTATTCTGTCTTGTGATAAATTGTTGAACCTGATATTTCTACACGTCCTGTTGAGAAATTACGCTGGAAGTTGTTGCTATCATCCTGAGCATCCCACAGACACCATTCTGCAAATGAGAAAAGTGAGAAATCTTTATTAGCGTTTCCTTCGTTTGTAATAACAACCTGCTGAACTTCGCCGTCATAATTCTGAGGAACAAAGAATGTTACTTCTGCTTTCAAGTCATTCTTCTTACCTGTGATAACTGTATACCCCATACCATGGCGACATTCATAAGAATCAAGCTCAGTTTTAACAGGTGACCAACCCGGATTCCAGATTGTTCCGTTGTCGTTGATATAGAAATAACGACCGCCCATATCGATAGGAACGTTGTTATAACGATAACGAGTGATTCTACGTAAACGTGCATCCTTATAGAAAGAATATCCTCCGGCTGTATTGGAAATCAGAGAAAAGAAACCTTGAGTGCCGAGGTAGTTGATCCATGGATGTGGAGTCTTGGGTGAGGTGATGACATATTCTCTGTTATCATCATCAAAATAACCAAATTTCATAATTAATCTCCTTTTGTACATATATATAATAGAGTAATGATGCTGGTGTACCGGTATGGTACAGTGATAATTCAGTATAATGAACTAGCTAAATGAAAACGATATGAGCGTAGCAAAACACTCAAAATGTCGAAAACGATTAAGTAAACGGAGAAAAAAGAAAATTCTTCAAAAGAATTTAATTAGAGTATAAAGTAGTGAAATCAAAAAAGCAATAGGA
>JAGHVF010000006.1 GCA_018064425.1 Candidatus Colinaster equi
CTTTGTGAAGAAACATGGCAGGGTGATTGTAAAACCCGTCAACCTGTATCTGACCATAGGAGTGCGTACGCTGAATGCTGACGAAATAACCGATTATGAGGCCGTGTTGGATGATCTTATTGAAAAAGCAATAGAATTTGCAAGAATCGATTCAGGCAGCATCTCAAAACCTGCAGTTATTGTTGAAGAATTGATTGAAGACATGTTGACGGTTCCTCCGTTTAATCGAGAAATCCTTTCCGTAGTTCGTTGCACAACCGTTCTGACTAAAGACGGGGTTGAATTTTTATATCCGGCATTTAGGACAACCGGCAGTATTGTAAGAGACGAACAGGGCGTTGATTATGAGAAGACGGAATTTTTTGTTGCCGCCATTGATAATAACAGCGGAATAATCACTTCCGGCGGTTATAACTATTTTGGAAATATTGTCATAAAACATCCTGTGTCCGGGCTTTTTTTTGAAGGGACGCAGCTTCCTGAATGGGATAAGCTCCTTGAAATGCTGACAGAGGCAGCACTTGAACTTCCTTCACTGCGTTATGTCGGTTGGGATGTGGCCTATTCAACGAAAGGCTGGTGTATCATCGAAGGAAATACAAACGGAGAGTTTTTTACTCAGATGGTATATGGTCATGGATTTAAAAGCAAATTCGAAAAGCTTATAGATTGGAAAATATCGGATCAGCTTTGGAAACATCCTCTGCTCCGAAAAGAAAGTGTGTAAAACCAAGTTCATGCAAAAAAATGAATTTATCGAAAAAGTCGTTGATAATTGCATAAATTATCCCGACGAAACAGCCGTTATTGATGTCGGAACCGGCAATCAAATCACATATAGAGAACTGTATCATCTGTCAGGCAAGGTTTATAACTATTTGCAAAACAAGAGTATCTGCAAAGAAGATGTGGTCATGATTACTCTTCCGCGAGGTGCTATGCCAATTGTTGCTCTGTTAGGAGTGTGGAGAGCCGGTGCCGCGGTTATTATGCTTGATGACGACTACCCTGAAGCAAAAAAGGAATATATAAAGCAAAATGCAAAATGCAAGTTGATCATTAATAGTACGTTGTACAGCGAAATGATACAATATGATACGCTTCCGGGATATGAGAAATCAGATCCGCATGACCTTGCATACATAGTATTCACATCTGGTACGACCGGAGAACCCAATGGGGTAATGCATGAATACGGCACCATTGAATACTGCGTAAAAGCGATGCTATATAATGGAAACACGCTCTTTTCTATTCGAGACAGGGCGCTGCTTCTGCTGCCTTTACATTTTACAGCATCAATTATGTTGGTTGAGTCAGCACTATTTAACTGCGCATCTATTGTTATACTACCCCTTGAATCAACCCAAAATATAGAAAGACTCTATTCAGTAATGTCTGACTACGAAATTACGGTTGGATTTTTCACGCCATCTCTTCTGAGACTGATACATAACTTTCCGGATAACGTAAAGCGGATAATAACAGGTGCTGAATCCGTGAATAATATATACTATGACGGCATCGAGCTTTATGCAAAATATGGGCAGTCCGAATCGGGATACAGTATTCTCAGTTGTCTTATAGACAGAAAATATGACAATACTCCTGCAGGCAAAGAAACCATTAAAGAAGCGGAAGTCTGTATTATTAATGATAATGGTGAACTGGTGCAAGATGGTGAAATTGGTGAAATATGCTTTATGAATCCATACTTCAGAGGATACTTAGGCTTGCCGGATAAGAGCAGGGATTTACTTGTTAATGACCATATTAGAACCGGAGATATGGGAAAGTATCTGCCTGACGGAAATATCATTATTTGCGGTCGTAAAGATGATATGATTAAGATTAATGGCAACCGTGTTGAACCTGCTGAAATAGAGAAGGCTGTAAAATCCGTGCTCGGTGTTGATTGGGCAGCGGTCAGAGCTTTTCGTGAAGGCAGAAGAAACTATATATGCGCCTATTATCTTGATGAACCGAAGGTGAATATTGATACTGCAAAGAATCAACTCCGTAAAATGCTTGCTTCCTATATGATGCCTTCTTATTTTATGCGTATTAACCAAATTCCCACCAACGGAAACGGGAAATTCATCAGGAATGATCTTCCTGTTCCTGATTCAAGCAAACGAAACAATGAATACATTGCACCAGACGGCGAAACAGAAAAACAGCTTTGTGAAGCTATGCAGCAGG
>JAGHVF010000072.1 GCA_018064425.1 Candidatus Colinaster equi
GAATAGAAAAGTCATCGGGAATGCCAGAAAGGAGCAATTCCGATGAGAAACGCAGCGGCGTGGAATCGGAAAATCATCGAGAATTGCAGAAAGGAGTAATCCCGATGAGAAAAGCAGCGCCGTGGAATAGAAAAGTCATCGGGAATGCCAGAAAAGAGTAATTCCGATGAGAAACGCAGCGCCGTGGAATCGGAAAGTCATCGGGAATGCCAGAAAGGAGCAATTCCGATGAGAAACACAAAACAGTAGATAGCCGAGAAACACAAAACAGTAGATAGGCGAGAAACACAAAACAGTAGATAGCCGAGAAACACAAAACAGTAGATAGGCGAGAAACACAAAACAGTAGACAGCCGAGAAACGCAAAATAGTAGGAAAGCAAGAATTATCAAGTAATAGACGCAATGTTTGGAAAGAGACTATTGAGATGGTATAATTGATTGAATAGTATGTAGAGGATACAGCGATGGATAAAATATGCATTGGAGCAGATGAAAAATATACCGACAGGGCATTGGAACTGGCAAGCAGACTGCGACTTGATTATGTTGAAAAAGAGATGATGAATAGAGAGGAGATGTTCTTATATTATGATGAGAACGGATTGTCTCTTAATGCAAACGGACAATCAATGCGTGGTGATTTTCGGACAATGGTTAAGAGATTGCAGCATAACAATCTGTCTCATGAGTTGTTGGTAAAAGCATCCAAGATAAAAGATGTGGTAGGCGAAATGCGCCTACTTGATGCGACGGCGGGAATGGGCGAGGATTCGTTGATTCTTGCAGCGGCGGGATTCAAGGTTGATATGTATGAATATAATCCGATTATTGTAGCCTTGCTTGAGGACGCACTTTTGAGAGGGCGAGATGACCCTGATTTGGCAGCTATTGTTTCACGGATGACGGTACACAATGAAGACAGTATCGAAGCTATGAGACATCTGGATTATCGTCCGGATTGTATATTGTTGGATCCTATGTTTCCTGCAAGACAGAAGAGTTCTTTAGTGAAGAAGAAGTTTCAATTATTGCAACAGCTAGAGCAGCCTTGCATGGAAGAGCGTGAACTGCTTGAAGCAGCGACTATGGCAAAACCACGTAAGATAATAATTAAGCGTATGCTTAAAGGACCGTATCTTGCAAATATTAAACCCAGTTATTCTATTACGGGCAAATCAATACGCTATGATTGCATTATGATAAATTGATTTTTGTAAGGATGCATTTATGAGCGAGAGATAAAGTGAAAAAATTAATATATTTTTACACAAATGTATGAAAATTTACCCCTAAAAACCACAAAATGTGGTAAAATAAACATATAAATAAGTTGTTTGTGTAACAACGGGGAAACGGGAGGTGACTGCCATGAGTAAGCAGATTATTGTAGCTATAAGTAGAGAGTATGGTAGTGGCGGACATTATATTGCTGATAAGTTGTCTGAGAGCCTGGGGATTCAACTTCTTGATCGTAACATACTTGATAAGCTTGGCGAGAAGATGGGGCTCGATATGTCAGTGCATGAGCAATATGACGAGGTAAAAAAGAATCCTTTTATGTCGCGAGTAGTAAGAGGAATGTCCAATTCACCTGAGGAGAATCTTGCAGAGATGCAGTTTGACTACATTTTGGAGAAGGCGGATAAGGGCGAATCAATGATTGTTGTCGGTAGATGTGCCGACCATATTCTTAAGGGCAATCCGTCATTGATTACTATTTTTATCACGGGAGATAAAGATGCGAAGCGTAAGCGTGTCATGAAAGTTCGCAATATGAATGAGCGTGAAGCTGCAAGAGCAATGCTTAGACATGATCGAAAGAGACGAGCATATCACAACAATTATGCAGAGACAAAATGGGGAGATTCAAGGCATTATGATATATGCATCAATTCATCAAAGTTAGGATTGGATGCTACCGTAGAATTATTGAGAGATTACTTGGTAAGACGTATGGAGATGTAGTCAGTTGTAGTATTATTGTAGATTATATTATTACTGTGGATTTATATTATTACTGCAGATTTATATTAGTACTGTATGTAAGAAAAGTTCGCCGTTATGATATGGACCTTTGTTACCGGATTGTTCGGTAAGAGAGGCACATATTGTAACGGCGAACTTTTTTATATGAATTATAAAAAGCGACTTAAAATACAAAATAGAAAGTCGAAAATGAACCAACAGCTTACAGGGAAACAAATCAAGCCTTAGTAGTAGCAATCCACCATCGGATATACGTCGGTATAGTAATCAAATAACAGGGCAAGTAAATCCTGCTCGGTGCCGGTGTAGGTATAGGCTACGAATACATTGCTACCGCCTTCCTTGTCACCGGTGTAGCATGGGACACGAGGATATTCATCCATATTGTCACGCAGATAGAAGGTTCTCTCTCTGAGGTCGCCCGGATTGAAATCATAAATTGTGGTACCGATTGGAGTTGAATCGATACCCATTGAAGCAGCAAGAGTGCCGAGTAAATCCATATGGGATATAGGCGCTGTGTTAATCGGCATATCATCATGAGTTTCACCGGGTTGTTTGATTAGGAATATAGGAACCTGTCCGTATTCGGAACCATGGTCCGCAGTGATGATAATTGTGGCGTTGTCATATATGTTAAGCCGTTTCATTTCGTCAAGATATTCACTTACAACGTTGAGACAGCCTATGCTGGTTTCATCAGCGGTGGCGTCATCTTTGTAATATCCCAGTTCGTCGTTTTGATATACATGAGTTCCCATAAGGTGATTGACACTAATCATGCCCGGACAATCTTTGACGGATAGCCCTTTTTCTTCCAAAGCGTTAATAAAATCATAGTTCTCATGCATGATGGAATCATCTATTACGTGAACAGCGTCGTTGTAATCGCTGGCCTGTGCATAGAATTTGTTTTTGAAGTAATTAGGCAGCATTCTGTATGCTGACATTTTGAGCATTCCTTTGCTGAGAAGAGGCTCATTGACTTCACGCTCAAGGCTTGCAGAGTTAAAATTGGTGAACTTGCCGCTTAACAGTTCTTCGGGAGCATTGCCGCCTGTAAGATGTGATATAAGCGGAGTATGCATATTGAAAGATATGTTGTTTTTTTGCAATTCATCATAGAAATAGTTACAACTATCGCTTGTCCAAGCTCGCTTGGTCCAATCGTTGACTGTGAGTGTAAAGTCGTATTTATCATGTGTGAACATATGAGTAAGCGATGGGAATGTTCCGTAATATACACAGTCACCATTGTCATATCTGGTAAAATCATGGAAAGGTGCAATGCAATCAGGTGCGGCAGCTATTGCGTTATTTAGATTAACATTGCTAAAGCAATCCAGGACAAAAACTACAGTGTTTTTGTTGGATGATAATATAAACTGCTCATCTCCGGATAAATGATATTCGGTCTCGGGATACTCATAACAGTCCTGTGTGCCGGTAGCCAGAAGACTAATCATTGCGACTGCTTGAATCAGAACGAGCGCGCCGGCTATATATGCAAGCACTTGGTTCTTTTGTACTTTAACTGCAAGGAATATACATCCTGCAATTATGACAACCCATATGCTTATATTGATAATTCCCGCTAATGTAGTGGTGTGATAGCCATCTGCATTGAGTCCCATGAGATCCAGATGCTTGTTCATAAACATTATCTGTATATAACCCGCAATACTGAATCCCAATACTATTGCATTGATTATTTTGTTAGCTATATTGGGTAACAAACCAATGAATATGCCCGGTAAAACTGTTAGGACAATTCCGTATATAACAAGTTTGGGAGCAAAGTTGCTATATACAAATTCAAACTCGGTATGATTGGCAAAAAAGATTTCTGTCGGACCGAAAATGAATAACATAAATGTAAACAGAAAACAAATTAATGTTGATATACCTATTTGTTTTAGAATTCTTACGATTGATTCTTTCATGTTCTTTCCTCTTTTTTCTGTTGTTATACATACATTGTCTTTACTATATATGCATTGTCTTTGCTATATATGCATTGCCTTTGACGAAGGGCATATGTCGCGCAGGAAGCATTCATTGCAGGATGGCTTGCCGGCCTTACATATGGTTCGCCCTAATCTGATAAAGTGAATATTGAGCAATATCCAGTAATCTTGCGGTATTTTTTGCATAAGGTCATATTCAATTCGAGTCGGTTCTGACAGATGTGTCAGGTGCAGCAATCCGGCTATTCTTTTGACATGAGTGTCAACTACAATACTCGGAATATGGTAAATGTTGCCTCTTATGACGTTGGCAGTCTTACGGCCGACACCGGGAAGTTTTATTAATGATTCTATATCCGAAGGCACCTCGCCTCCATAGCAGTCCCTTAGCATCTTGGCACAACCTATTATATTGGCAGCTTTGCCGCGCTGAAAACCGATGGATTTGATATCCTCGGTAAGTTCATTTGTTTCGGCATTTGCAAAGGCATCAATATTGAGATATTTTGCAAAGAGATCCGTTGTAACCATATTGACACGTGCGTCGGTACACTGAGCACTAAGTATAGTGGCTATCAACAACTGCCAGGCATTGTCATGATGCAGATAACACGTATATTCAGTTCCGTATTCTGACTTAAAACGCTGTATTAACGCATTTATATAGTCGTCTGATATTTTGTATGAACAATCCTTTTTCATTTCAAATTACCATACAGTATATATTTGATTTATCGATGTGATATCTTGAACAAATCAACATTACATCCTTCAACACCATAAAGCCCGATATATGCCATATCCAGGTTGTGATTGGCGCAATCTTCATACGTTACAGGCCATTCGTTTTGAGTGTAGAGGAACCATGCATTGTCATAATCACAGTCAAAATCAAAATCTTCAACATAGATTAAGCGGTCGCTTGGGAAATAGTAATCATATACGAATTCCATGGCTTTGTAATTGTAGAGTACATAATCATTGTCGCCGAGATTAGCTTCAAAAAAGTGTACGGTAGACTCGGCGTATCCATTTCGATATTCCTGATAGAAGCACTCTCTGTATTGCATAGCACCGCTGTACAAAAGAATAATTGATACGATGAATGCAATAACTATTCCGATTTTGTTCTTCAAAATGTGAGAGAATTCTATTCCCCACCATATTGATAGAGGCATCATAGCGACAATAACATATCTTCCGCAGAAAATAGGCGCTTTGGATAATGATATGATGACACCTGATGCGGTGGTTAGTGTTGGTACAAGCATACATAGATAAGCAAAAATATCATTGGTCAGATTGGTATCTTTATCATTTTTACGAGTCAGTATTATGATGCGAATGATACCGTAGATGCCGGTAAACGATAATATTGCCAAAAGTATGTATACGAAACCGGGTTGCAATTCAAGATCGAATGCCCAGGTAAAATAGCTCCACAATACTTCACCGTCTATTGGGGCAATCCAGTATCCGGCACGGGTTCTTGTTACTTGTGATATGAATACAGGCAACCATGGGAGATATATGATTATCATAGCGATGACGCATATGCCCCAGTATTTTAACTGTTTTAATGAGCTTGTAACATCTTGACGGCGAATCAGTTTTAATATGATGCAAATAAAAAGAAAGCCGACAACGTAGCATACTGCAACAAATGAAAAGTAGTGCAAATATGCTGCAGCATCCGCTGATACTACAAAAAGAATCCAGGCATATGTTTTGTTTTCGGTAAACGCAATGTAAGCACTCGTAACACAGACTGTCACACACAAGATAGCAAGAGAATACATACGTATCTGTACGGCATATTCCATAGTACATGGCATACATGTGAACATAAGCAATGCAAAGAATGTTGCCATATCGCCGATTCTTTTACGAACAACAGTGGCGACATATATCAGTGTGCCTGTCATAGGGATAATTGTTGCAATTTTTTGCAAGTGAATATTCTGCGGTGAGAATATGTCGAATAGTTTGGCATAGAAATAGTATAGCGGTGGATGAACATCATCCGCTGTCATCTGTATCATGCCTGTCAGATTCTGCTTTAGCGTTTTTAAGGTAAATATCTCATCCGTAGTAATATTGATATTAAAGATAAGACTTACATAAAGGGCTGTAAACAGAAGTGTTATTCCCCAGATTAAGATGTTGCTTAAGTTCTTTTTGATAAAATTAATCATTAATGTTTCCTTTCAAGGTGTTGGAACGATATTTATCCACATAACAAGTGCTAATGAGATTTTTCGTATATATGTCATTAAAGTATCAACAGCGTATATAGCATCTATAGCATCTATAGCATTATGAATTCGCATATCAGTACTACCAGACAGCAAATCACGGATACAGGGAAAAGTCCGAGGCCGAAGTAGGCGGCAATTATTCCTAAAACGAGTGCTATTGCTCCGGCCATAGGAATCTGTGTAGCATCAAGTATTGCCGGAAATGTCATGACTGCAAGTGTCACATACGGTACGTAATATAGAAAACTTCTAACAAATTTATTTTTTATCTCGCCACGTATAAGAGTAAGCGGAAGCACACGTATGAGATTGGTTACCGCAATTGATATCAAAATATAGAGAAAGGTGTAGTGATTAGTCATTGTTCACCTCCGAATCTGTGCGTGGGCAAATAAGTGCTGCCGCCGCAGAGATGACGATAGTAAGTATGATTGTTCTTGTGCCTGAAGAAAGCGTACTCACATATGGTGCAACCGAGCATAGCAGGCTTAAAGCAAAGCTGGCGATAACAGCACACATTACAGCCTTGTCCTTTTTGGACGGCGGAATAATTATTGCCAAGAACATTCCGTATAGCGCTACGCTTAGTGCTGATACGGCACGCACCGGCAGTATTGAACCTGCGATTATACCAAGTGCTGTTCCGAGTGCCCATAATGGGGTAGAGATTAGCGCCGCACCGTATGTATATACGGGCTCTAAATAGCCTTCATAGGCTATGGATATTCCGAATATTTCATCCGTCACCATACAACCGACCGCCAATCTTTTGAGCAAAGAAGTCTTAGGCGAGAACTTCTGTGTAAGTGCTGTACTCATTAGTAAGTATCTGGCATTGGTGATAAGACACATGATTACAACTTCCAAATAAGATCCGCCTGCGGCAATCAAAGAATATACACCGTATTCACCGGCGCTTGCTCTGGTAAAGAAGCTTGATATAAAACCTTCTAATGCTGTAAGGCCCCCCTTTTTGGCGATAATTCCAAGTGAAAATGATACAGCGAAGTAACCTAATCCGATAGGCACACCGTCACGTATTCCGTTAAGTAATATCTTGCTTTTTTTCATAATATCTCACGTCTGTACAATATTTGATTACTTCTTATATTTATGCAATCATTGCGATTATAGCATAGTGAGTATATATATGCTATATTAAACTTGACCGGTCGAAGTTATATGACTAAGTCAAAATGTTGTATGGAGGTTGCAATGATATATACTGTTACGCCAAATCCGAGCTTGGATTATACGGTGGTCACACCTGATGTAATGATAGGTCGATTAAATCGAGTAGGCGATGAGCACATCTATCCGGGAGGAAAAGGTATTAATGTCAGTACAATGCTTGCTACATTGGGAATTCCTACTGTTGCTTTGGGATTTGTGGCAGGTGAGACAGCGAATATGCTTTTATGTCAGCTTGAAAGCAGGCATATTTCATCCGATTTTATCAGATGCGCTGAAGGCATGACGCGTGTTGTTTTTAGGATTCGTTCCGGCGGAGTAACGACACAACTCAATGGAGCGGGGCCTACAATCAGACCTAATGAGTACATTCAGCTTATTATGCAGATTGACGCAATGTCAGAGGATGACTGTATTATTATATCCGGAAGTGTACCACCGATTATAGGCGGATACGATGTTGACGGTGAACCTGAATATATGTCACCTGTTGATGCAATATGCAAGATGTGTGATACTGCCTGCAAAAGGGGGGTTCGGTTGGTTGTCGATACGTCAGTTGGCTTGAGAGAGATAGTAAAGCGTCATCCTTTTGTTATTAAGCCTAATCTGGAAGAATTATCCAATGCATTTGAGACGGACATAACCTCGATTGATGACGTCATAGCATACGGCAAGCAATTAAAGGACGAAGGCGCTGTCAATGTGCTTATATCAATGGGAGAAAAAGGTGCTGTACTTATTGATGAGACCGGCAATGTGCACATTAAAGAGGCATATAAAGGAACCGTTGTTAATGAGGTGTGCGCCGGTGATGCAATGCTTGCAGCTTTCGTGGCCGAATACGGAACAAGTCATGATTATGAAAAGGCATTTAAAATGGGAGTAGCGACGGGAAGTGCAACCGCATTTTGCGATTCCCTGGCAACAAATGATGAGATAAGGAGATTATTAGATGATGCAGACAATCAAAATTAAGTATTTTACGGACAAAATTGAGAAACTTACCTATATTGACGGCAAAAGTGACTGGATAGATTTGCGTGCAGCCGAAGATATTGATTTGAAAAAAGGTGAATTTAAGCTTGTGCCGCTCGGCGTGGCAATGCAGTTGCCTGAAGGATATGAAGCGCACATCGTTCCGCGCAGTTCCACTTTTAAGAATTTTGGAATTATTCAGACCAATCACCAGGGCGTAGTTGATTGTTCATATTGTGGTGACAACGATCAGTGGTTTATGCCGGTGTTGGCAGTTCGCGATACACATATCAGTGTTAACGATCGTATATGCCAATTTCGAATAATGGAAAATCAGCCAAAGATTCAATTCGATGAGGTCGTGTCATTGGACGGAACAGACCGTGGCGGATTTGGTTCAACCGGTAAACAATAATTGTCAACATAACACGATTTAATTATAAATTAACTTTTGAATTTCTGATAGATTCACGTGTGGAAAGAAGTGCGCTCGGAGCCACTGATAACTCGTCAACACCGATAGATAACAAGTGTTGCGTAATGGTGGTATCCGCTGCCATTTCTCCACATATACATACATGCTTGCCGGCGCCATGTGCGCACTTGATAATATGCTCAAGCGTACGCAAAACAGCCTCGTGGTGATAGTCACATATAAATTCCAATGAGGTATTCTGTCTGTCGACCGCAAGTAAATATTGTGTCAGGTCGTTGGTACCTATTGAGATAAAATCCACTTCTTCAACAAGCTTGTCACAGATACATGCTGCGGCAGGTGTCTCTATCATTATGCCCAACTTGCATGGATTGTACTCTGTGTGAGATATAATGAGTTCGTTTTCTACTTTCTGAATCAATTCTTTAACCTGCCATACCTCTTCAAGCGAGATAATCATAGGAATAAGTATTGAAATGTTGTTGTAGCGATTGGCACGCATTATGGCTTTTAACTGTGTTTTGAAGCTGGCTTTATGTCCAAGGCTTAAACGTATTCCGCGCATTCCCATGGCGGGATTGGCTTCTTTACTGATATTCATGTATGGTGCTTTTTTGTCGGCACCGATATCAAGAGTTCTTATTACAACAGGTTTGTCCATTAATTTGGTGGCAACGTCAAGATATATCCGATATTGAGTATCTTCGGACGGATAATTGGTTGCGTTAAGGTAGAGAAATTCCGTTCGCAACAGTCCTATGCCGTCTGCGCCGCAATCAAGCGACAATTGAGCTTCTTCGGCACTACCGATATTGGCCATCAGACCGATTGATTTGCCGTCAAGTGTAACTGTCGGAAGAGCACGCAGATTATCCAAATGTTTGATACGTTCAGATTCGGCGAATTCTTTTTCACGATATATTGTTATGGTGTCTTCATCGGGATTGATGATAAGCTTGCCTTCATAGCCGTCAACGATGGCCATCGTGCCGTTGATTTCTTTGGAGAATTCAACACCTACAATGGCAGGAATGTTCATTGAACGCGCAAGAATAGCAGTGTGCGAAAGCTTTGAACCGCGCTTGGTTACAAATGCTAATATTTTACTTTTATCCAATTGCAGAGTCTCACTTGGAGATAAATCGTCTGCTAAAAGTATTGTCGGACGCTGCATTACAATCGGTTCATCCGTATAACCGTTGAGAATGCTGACAAGTCTCGAACCGACATCGGATATATCACTGGAACGAGCACGCATATATTCATCTTCTATGGCAGAAAAAGCAGACGCGATTGAATCTGTTGCTGATGCAACCGCGTATTCCGCACATAGTGACTGACTGATAATCAAGGATTCAATCTGGCTGATGTATTCGGGATCATCAAGCAATGCCAAATAAGCATTGATAATATCTGAATGAATACTCCCCTTTTCGTTAATTGCTTTACGATACATTTGACTGAACTGCAAACGTGCTTCAGTACGTGCTTTGTGGAAGCGATGTATCTCGGTAGTGACATTCTTTGACCAGATTTTATCATTGGTTGAAAGTGAAGTCGGTCTGTATATAGTTAATTCGCCTATGGCTATTCCACCTGATACCGGAAAGCCTTCAATTACTGTTTCGCTCATACTTTTAATATATCATAATCTTAAAAATATTGTTGCATAATTCAAAAAATAGTGTATAATTTGTGAAAGTACATTTATAATAGGAAGAAACAGATTCGAGGAGGAGATACTGTGGGTATTGAACAGTGGATTGCTGTGATAATCTTTGTACTTATGTTTGCATTGATTGTAACAGAGAAGATTGAGAGACAGTACGCATCGCTGGGGTGCGGAGCTTTGATGATCTTGCTTGTATTCGGATTGTGTATGCATAGCAAAGAAGCTATTATTGAGACGCTCAATTTCCGGCAGATAGGAACTGTGGGATTTTGGTATGTTAAAGGCATGGCAGAAGAGGCCAGCGCGGGAATAAATTGGGCAACAATCATATTTATTGCCGGTATGATGGTCATGGTTGAAGGAATGGGTAAAGCCGGATTCTTCAACTGGCTGTGTTTATGTATTGCCAAAGCTGTAAAATATAAAGCTATTCCGATTTTTATTACATTTATGATTATGTCATTCGGACTTGCTATGTTCATTGACAGTATAACAGTCATTTTGTTTTTGGCTGCGGTTACGGTTGAATTGGCGCATTTGCTGAAATTCTCGCCTGTTCCTGTAATACTGGCCGAGATATTCTGCGCTAATCTGGGTGGTAGTGCTACTATGTGCGGTGATCCGCCTAATATTATTATCGGTACTTCACTTGGATATACATTTGGCGATTTCGTAACACACACGGGACTTTTTGCCGTAATATCTTTGGTAGTAGTTGTTATATATTTCTATCTGGTATTCAGAAAGGATTTGGTACAGAACATTGCCGAAGGTGAACACATTGATTATCCTCAGCCCGGCAGCGCTATAAAGAATAAAGCAGAATTCGCCGTAAGCTGTGTGATATTTGCTTTGGCTGTAGTATTACTTGTAACACATGCCATGACAGGACTTACGGTTGCAACAATCGGTTTGGGAATTGCGTGTATTACACTTATTACTTCAGGCAAAAGCGCTATCGTTTTGCTTAAAAAGGTTGATTACAAGACATTACTGTTTTTCGTTGGTTTGTTCATAGTAGTCGGTGGCCTTGAACAGACAGGTATTCTTGGCATTATTGCCGACTTTATCGCACGTATCAGCGAGGGCAACGTTTATATGATGATTGCCATAGTATTGTGGGTATCTGCAATTGCCAGTGCGTTTGTGGACAACATTCCTTTTGCGGCAACGATGATTCCGATTATAAAATCTTTGTCGGTAACTTGCGGTTTGGATTTGTCAATCCTTGCATGGACACTTGCACTCGGTACGGATATCGGTGGTTCGGCTACACCTATCGGAGCCTCTGCCAATGTTGTCGGTATATCGGTTGCCGGTAAAAACGGTCATCTTATCGGCTGGGGTAAATATTGTAAATATCTTGCTCCCGCAACAATCATTGTTATGACAATCTGCATGATTGGTATATTTGTACTTTATCTGTAAGGGATAACACAATTTGAAAAAGCACAATGATTTTTCTGTCATTAATTGAAATAAAAAGCAAATAGTGATACAATTCATATATCTGTTTATACTAAGGTATAAACAGATATTTTTTATTCTTTTTTGTGTTTGAGAAGCTATAAGGGATATAGGGATATATGCAGATTTGGAAAAAAATAAAAGACATATTAAAGAATATCGGTTTTTTTCTGGATGATTATGTTGAGGAACAATTGGACGTAAGATATCCTATCATGAGTGTACTGTTGTGGATACTTATAATCATCTGCATTCCCGTAATAATTCTTACGGCACTGCAAGGTAACGGATTTGCAACTGTTTGCCCGCTTGTTATTGCCTTTGGCATATTATGCTTTTCGCATTGGCGGTTGCATATCAAAAAGGATGTCGTACATACCGGTATTATTATTTCCGTATCGTTTAACTTTTTTATTCTGCCGTGGGCTTTTCTTATGAATGGCGGCAGCAGAAGCGGCATGATGATATGGTTGGTTGTCGGATTCGTTTTTAATGGATTTTTGCTAAGCGGATATAAAAGATATGTGATTATTGTGCTCAATATGATAGTCATTGTGGCCTTGTTCTATATCGAGATAAAGTATCCCATGATAATTAGAACGCTGAAAAATGATGTCGTTGAAAAGTATGATATGGTTGAATCCGTAATTATGGCAGGAGTAATATTCAGTGCCATACTTAGATATCAGGCAATTACCTTCGGAAAAAAGAACAGAGAACTTCTGAAGCGTGAGAAGGAATTAACAAAGGCAAATGAAAGACTTGAGTCGGCCAATAACGCAAAAAATGAATTCCTTGCAAATGTATCGCACGAGATAAGAACGCCCATTAACGCAGTCCTGGGTATGGATGAGGTAATCTTACGCGAAAGCCATGAAAATAAGACTCTGGAGTGTGCCCAGAATATACAGTCTGCAGGTCATTCCTTGCTTGCGATAATTAGCGATTTGCTGGATGTAACAAAGATGGAATCGGGAATGATGCAGATTATTCCCGCAGAATATAATCTTATGGATATGCTGATTGACTGTTACAATGTCGTTGTAGGCAGAGCTAACGGCAAGGGGTTGCCTTTGTATGTGGAAAATGACATCAATCTGCCCAGAAGCCTGGTGGGCGATGAAGTAAGAGTACGCCAGATGATAGTCAATCTCCTGACCAATGCCGTGAAGTACACAACAAAGGGAAAAGTAACTTTGCGCGTTATGGCCACTCAAATAGATGATGACAATATTGAATTGATTATTGAAGTTAATGATACCGGCGAAGGAATAACGGCAGCAGATCAGGAAAAACTATTTGATAATTTTGTCAGAATAGATGAAAAGAGAAACCGCAACATTGAAGGTACGGGTTTGGGACTGTCCATTGTTAAGAAAATGTGCGATTTGATGAACGGAAGCATAGATGTTGAGAGTACATATGGCGTCGGATCAACCTTCATATTAAAGATTCCGCAAAAAGTTGCGGATTGGAAGACGTGCGGTTCTTTTGAAAGCAATTATGTTGTGGAAGAGAAAACCAATGAATATCATGAAAGTTTTCATGCACCTAATGCCAAAGTGCTTGCGGTAGATGACGTAGAGATCAACCTTCAGGTGCTTGAGATGATGTTATCACAGACTATGTTGCAGATTGATATGGCAGGCGGTGGACAGGAGGCGCTTGATAAGCTTAGAGCGTCTAAGTATGACCTGGTGCTGTTAGATCATATGATGCCTCAGATAGACGGAATAGAAGTGCTTAGACGTCTTAGGAAAATGGATACAAATGTCAATCAGAATATACCTGTAATAGCTTTGACGGCAAATGCGGTAGCCGGTGCAAGGGAAGAATATTTAAGAAACGGATTTGATGATTATTTGGAGAAACCGCTTAATGGTGAATTATTGGAGCAGATTCTAATAAAACATTTGCCGAAGGAGCTTGTTGAGCTTATGTAAATGCAAAAGAAATGCTGATAAAAAGGAGCTTTTTAGCCAATGTCATTAAGTTAAGATGACCTATCAAGATCTTAGCATCAGAAATGATGCTAGGGTCTTTTTATTTTGTAATAAATGCTTGACATCGAGTAAAAAAT
>JAGHVF010000056.1 GCA_018064425.1 Candidatus Colinaster equi
GGAGGGCAAGGTTAAGACCTCCCTTTTCAGGACGAGAGGAAAGCTTAAAGAATATTTACAAAAGGAGGGATATGCGGTATGAATGCAGAACAACTGTTAAAAGCAATGTCGGATATCAATCCTGCATATATTGAGGAAGCCCAAAATGCGCAAAAGAAATATTACGATAAGAGAAAACGTAATATGGCGATATATAAGGTGAGCCTTGCAATTGCCGCATGTGCGTTACTGTCGGTTGGTGTAGTAAAGCTGTCAAATGTTAGAAATACCGCAAAGACGGAATCGGCCATAGCACCTGTAATGGAGGACGCTGCTCAGGCAGATGAGGCACCGGTAGAATACAATGATGGAATAAATGAAGCATGCGAGGCTGTAGCCGATGAAGAGGCGGCACAAGCAGCTGAGCCCGAATATGACATGGCTGAGAATGCAGATACAAGTGTTATGTCCGAGACGAGCAAATCAGAGAATACATACATAAATGCTGACCGCGATGCATCGGTTGAATCAGTGAAAACGGATGGAATCGTTATTGATGAGGTATCCTATACAAATAATATATTAAGGGCGAGAATTGAGTGTAACGATGAGTCGGTTACGGAAATAGACTATGAATTGTATTATTTGGAAGACTTATGTTGGGTAAATGTTGAACTTGCAGAAGATGTAAGAACATTGAAGAAATCTACAGAAAACGGAGCCGAAACAGACTATACGGTTGATATGTCATCATGTCCTTTGCAGCATGGTACATACAAATTGGTGATTGGTGCACAAAATACGGAATTCACGGTTAATTAGTCGATATAGTCAGCCACATTTTTTGACTCCTCATACTTTGAAGAAGAAGGCAAATGTGCTAGAATATGTAAAGGTATGAGAACTGAAGTTATAAAAATAGACGAAGAGAATATTGATATAGAGGCTATAAAAAAAGCAGGACAAATCATCAAAGAAGGTGGATTGGTTGCTTTTCCTACAGAGACCGTATATGGATTGGGAGGAGATGCTCTTAATCCGGGGTCAAGTAAGAAGATATATGCGGCAAAAGGCAGGCCAAGTGATAATCCGTTGATTGTTCATGTATGTTGTATGGATGATGTTGCCGGACTGGTTAAAGAGATTCCGGAGTCGGCGCGATTGCTGGCAGATAAATACTGGCCGGGTCCGTTGACGATGATAATGAACAAATCGGATCGTGTTCCGTATGAGACAACAGGTGGATTGGATACGGTTGCCGTACGTATGCCTGTACATAAGACGGCGTTAGAATTGATTAAGTATAGTGGCGGATATATAGCTGCTCCAAGCGCCAATATATCGGGCAGACCGAGTCCTACAAGTGCCAAATATGTAATTGAAGATATGGATGGACGTATTGAGATGATTATTGATGGCGGAGAAGTTGAGATAGGGCTTGAGTCGACTATTGTTGATTTGACGGGCGATGTTCCGATGATTTTGCGTCCGGGATATATTACGGCGCAGATGCTGGAAGAGACGTTGGGAACTGTTGATCAGGACAAGACAATGATGTCGGGTGATTGCAAGGATAAGCCGAAAGCTCCCGGTATGAAGTACAGACACTACGCACCTAAGGGTGAATTGACTATTGTTTCGGGCCAAAGAAGTGATGTGGTGAATTATATTAACGAACAGGCTTCACGTGCAATGGAAAAGGGCATTAAAGTTGGTATAATAGGGACTGAAGAGAATATTGCTTCTTATCGTGGCGATAGCATAAAGAGTGTGGGCAGTATAGCTGATGAAGCTATGATTGCACATAGATTATATGGAATTTTACGTGAATTTGATGATGAAGATGTCCGAGAGATGTACTCTGAGAGTTTTGATACATGCGGTATCGGACAGGCTATTATGAATCGTTTGTTAAAGGCAGCAGGACATAATGTTGTTAAAATATAAATGTGTTTTATTTGAAAGGAGAAGTTATGTCAAAAGTTATGGTTATGGATCATCCGTTGATTCAGCACAAAATCGGTTATATCAGAAGAGAGGATACAGGAACAAAAGATTTTAGACAGACAGTATCTGAGATAGCAATGCTTATTTGTTATGAGGCAACAAGAGATCTCAAGTTGCAGGATGTTAAGATAAAGACACCTATTTGCGAGACAACTGTTAAAGAGTTGAAAGGTCGTAAGATGGCAATTGTGCCTATTCTTCGCGCAGGTCTCGGAATGGTTGACGGCATGCTTACAATGATTCCTGCCGCAAAGGTTGGACACATTGGATTGTATAGAGATCCAAGTACACATAAGCCGGTTGAATATTATTGTAAGCTTCCGGAAGATTGCGGTGAAAGAGAAGTATTCGTAGTGGATCCAATGCTTGCTACAGGCGGTTCTGCTGCAGCAGCAATTCAGATGCTTAAGGATAAGGGATGCAGAAATATTCATTTTATGTGCATTATTGCTGCACCTGAAGGACTTGAAGCATTAAAGAATGCTCATCCTGATGTAGACATTTATGTTGGTGCACTTGATGAGAAGCTTAATGAGAATGCATATATTGTTCCGGGACTTGGTGATGCCGGAGACAGAATTTTTGGTACAAAATAGTATCATTGGGGATACAGGGCGTTTGAATACAATAGGAGAGTATAGTGAAGAGAGAAGACTACATTCGTTGGGATGAGTATTTTATGGGCATATGTAAACTTGCGGGTATGAGATCAAAAGATCCCAACACGCAAGTCGGAGCGTGCATAATCAGTGAGGACCATAAGATATTGTCGATGGGTTATAATGGTTTTCCGAACGGTTGCTCTGATGAAGAGTTTCCTTGGGAGCGCGACGGAGATATGTTGCATACAAAATATGCGTTTGTGACACATAGTGAGTTGAATGCGATTTTGAATTATCGTGGAGGAAGCTTGCTGGGCGCGACTTTGTATGTATCACTTTTTCCATGCAATGAGTGTGCAAAGGCAATTATTCAAAGCGGTATTCGTACGGTTATCTATGATAGCGATAAATATGACGGAACGCCGGGCAATATTGCGGCAAAGAAGATGTTTGATGCAGCACATGTAGAATATAAAAAGTATGTTCCAACGGGAAAGACGTTGACTATTGAAGTATAGTATGACGATATGAAAAGGGCGGTTAAAAAGCTGCTTATTGCAACTCTTGTGATGGCGATGTATTTTGCATCTTTACCTGATTGTAAGGTATATGCGCTTACGACAAAGGAAAAGCTACAGCAGGCTGAGCAGGAGCACCAAGAGACCAAAAGCAAGCTTAATGAAACAAAACAGAATATTGATAGCCTTAATGATACTAAGGATACTTTGCAGGACAAGCTTGACGGCTTGACGGCCAATCTAACCGAAGTCAGTAATAATCTTGCCGATTTGGAGAATAAAATAGCAGATAAAGAGGATGAGATAGAAGAGGCCGAGCAAGATCTTGCCGAAGCAATAGATACAGAGAATCGTCAGTATGAATCAATGAAGATGCGTATTAAGTTTATGTATGAGAAGAAGGATTATACTTATGCGCAAATGATTTTTACAAGTAGTAGTTTTGCTGATTTTGTTAACAAGAACAGCTATATTGAGAAGTTGTCCGAATATGACAGAAAGATGCTTGAATCATATAAAGAGACAAGACAGCTGGTGGAAGAAAAGAAAGCAAAACTTGAAGATGATAAGAAAGAACTTGATGAGTATCATGAAGATGTAAAAGAAGAACAGCAGAAAGTGGCCGGATACGTGGATGAGACATCTTCCACAATAGGCAAGTATGCCAATGAAATCAAAGCAGCGGAAGCCAAGGCAGACGAGTATGAAGTTCAGGCAGCAAAAGAAGAGGCCAATATCTCTGCATTGAAGAAGAAATTGGCTGAAGAGATTGCAATGTCGAAATTGGCGGCTGAATCAAGTTGGAGAGATATTTCGGAAGTGTCTTTTGAGGAAGGCGACAGAACATTGTTGGCCAATCTAATATATTGCGAAGCGGGTAATCAGCCATATGCAGGTCAATTGGCGGTTGGCGCTGTGGTAATTAATCGAGTACTGAGTTCGGTTTATCCCGGAACGGTAGTCGGTGTGATATATCAGGGAAGCCAGTTTTCGCCGGTATCAAACGGACGTCTTGCACTTGCGCTTGCTAATGACAGCGCAACGGCTGCATGCTATAAGGCAGCGGATGAGGCAATGTCGGGGCAAACTAATGTTGGCAATTGTGTGTATTTCAGAACACCTGTTGAAGGATTGAGCGGAATACAGATTGGTAACCACATATTTTATTAATAAAAAAAGGACCATTGGTCCAATGTCATTAAGTTAAGATGACCTATCAAGATCTTAGCATCAGAAATGATGCTAGGGTCTTTTTATTTTGTAATAAATGCTTGACATCGAGTAAAAAAT
>JAGHVF010000046.1 GCA_018064425.1 Candidatus Colinaster equi
TGCTTAAGTGAATTTTTTTTTCAAAATATTTTCACAATATCTAGTATTTTTTGAAAACTATCTTTGGCAGATGTTGTGGAATTGCCCTCAAATACCGATAAAATGGGAGTTTTCAAGAAAAAAACGCGTTGCTTTTATGACTGTATATAGGTATAATTGGGTTTAGCGACACCCCACAGAAGGGTGAAGATAGGGGATATGTAATTAATGCAGAAAGAAATCGATTCATTCATTTCTTATTTACATAATGTAAAGAAGACATCAAACAATACGGAAATGTCTTATCAGCGTGATCTCAAGAAGGTGCGTCTTTTTCTGGAAACAGGTAAGATAGATAATGTCACAGACATTACAGAGAAATCTCTTCAGGATTATGTCAGATATATGACTGAGGAAGAATTTAAGCCTGCGACCATTTCAAGAAATATTGCATCAATTAAAGCATGGTTCCATTATATGACACAGGAAGGTATGGTTACCGATGATGTGTCCGTAAGACTTAAGGCACCAAAGATTGAGAAGAAGACTCCTGAGATTTTGACCATGTCTGAAGTGAATACTTTGTTGGAGCAACCGTCAGGATCTACACCGAAGGAGATTAGAGATAAGGCAATGCTCGAACTTCTGTATGCGACAGGAATAAGAGTATCCGAACTCATTTCATTAAAAGTTGCAGATGTTAATATGCAGATGAATTGTATTGTTTGCAAGGACGCACATAAAGAACGAGTAGTTCCGTTTGGTGGCAAGGCTAAAGAATCTATGTACAGATATTTGAATGAAGTACGTGATATTCTTTTGGCTGACAAATTATCTGATGACTTGTTTGTCAATTGTTCGGGTGTAGCGATGAGTCGACAAGGCTTTTGGAAGTTGATTAAGTATTATACAAAGAAGGCCGGAATAGATGCCGATATTACCCCACATACATTGAGACATTCATTTGCGGCACATCTTGTGGAAAACGGTGCGGATTTGAAGAGTGTACAAGAGATGTTAGGTCATTCTGATATATCGACAACACAGATTTATGCAAGTATGAATCATAATCATATTCGTGACGTATATGCGAAGAGTCATCCGAGAAGATAGTTATTTTGCAGGGATTAGTTTTAATCCCTGCTTTTTTTGACTTAAGAAAAACTTAAGGGATTTTGTTCATATTATTTATTGTTAATGATTTTATTTGCGATATAATGCAAATATATAATACAAATTGGGAGAAGAACATTATGGAAGAAAAGGAAAAAGTAGAAAACAGCAAAAACAGACAGTTTTTACTTGAAGGTATTTTAGGACTTGTTGTTTTGGTTGTTTTGATTATTACAGCTGTATGGCTGATTGTCAGAAAAAATAATGTTGATGAGGAGGCAAATACCGCAAATGCTGATACGGTAATGACCGATGTGATTGAGACTGATGCAGAGGCGATATCAGATGCTGCTGTTGCGACTGATAATCCTGACAGCGATAGCGATGCAGCTAATGAGACAAAGAATGTAAAGGTTAAGCGTGTGTTGGTAAAAGATGAGTTGTCACCAACGTACGTTGCAGGTAAAGCACTTGAATATACCAAGGATGATTATCAGCTTCCGGAATTGTTTGATTATTGGAATGCGTATGAACTTGATGCGGTTGAAGATGTTGTACGTCTTGAGCGTATGAGAGAAATTACCGATTCTTTGGGACAAAGTAATGATTATTACTATTTTGGTCAAAAGGATGCTGACGGATTACCGAGTGGAAAAGGACTGGCTGTGTATGCATATAACACATACTATTTCGGAGATTTTAAGGCAGGAAAAAGAGACGGCGAAGGAATGTGGCTGAGAGTCTTTATAGATGAACCGGGAGTGGTCAATGGTATTAAAGGTGTATCGGAACATCAATATTCCGGCGCTTTTGTAAATGATTATCCGTGCGGTGAAGGACAGGAAAACATTATGTATGCCGAGAATGCAGAGATCAATGAAGACACATTTGCTATACACAATGCCATCGGTACATTTAAAGACGGATACTATGATGGCGATATGTATATAATGACGGATAATGGTGACGGTAATACAACCGATTGGTATGGAACGGCACAGAGAGGATGCTTTACTATGGTAGAAGCTAAGAAAGGTTATGCCGGAAAAATAGCAATCTGGAATATAGGCGACGGTTATGAGACAGATGAGCAGAATGGTTATCGATGGATAATGCCGGGTGAGAATCTGGATTTTGGTATAGCCGGACTTAAACAGTAGAAGATTGGCGAGTGTTATGAATGAGTATATTACGGATTATGTTGAACGCATAGGTGAATATTCATTTGATGAACAACCGTTTAACGAGGTTGATGCACTTGTGCTGGCACAATTTGCATATTTTAAATGGGAGAATGTGATTCCTACACTTATAGATAATGCCGAATCGCTGACACTTTTACAAATGAGAGACAAGATGATTGATGCGGAAGTGTTTATTGATGAGAGATGGGCAGCGGACAATATCAGAATTTGGAATGCGATGGTAAGCAGTAAAAGATATTCTGATATGAAGTGTAATTATTTTGCGGAGGAGACAAATGTGTCATTGGAGACACAGTTTTGTGCTTTTACCGTATTTCCCAATGATACAGATCCGATTGTGTGCTTCAGAGGCACAGATGAGACCATTGTCGGATGGAAGGAAGACTTTAATATGGCATTTGCCAAGCCTGTTCCGGGACAGAGAATGGCGGCATTGTATTTAAAACAGATAGCACTTAGGATATCTGGTGACTTTATGGTGTGCGGACACTCCAAAGGCGGTAATCTTGGAGTATATGCGGCAGTTACAGCAGAGGATGCACTTCGAGAGAGAATACAAGCGGTATACAGCTTCGACGGACCGGGATTTCGTGCGGAGATATTGAGCGAGAGCAATTATGCGTTGATGGAAAAAAAGATACATAAGTTCATTCCTCAATCATCAATTGTAGGTATGTTGCTTGAAAATCATGAGAATTATACGGTTGTCAAAAGCGCGACGGTAGGCGGAGCACTCCAGCATAATCCATATACATGGGTTGTGTGCGGTAATGAGTTTGCAAAACGCGGAGGTGTGATGCCAAGTACAAAGTATATGAATGTGTATCTCAATCAATGGGTGAGCGCACTTACACAGGATCAGCTTAGGGTGTTTGTGGATACTTTGTTTGATGTTATTAATGCATCAGGTGCGGAGACTGTGACGGAAATGTCGGAAGATATGGTGCATAGCGTTCGTAAGATGTTGAAGGCTGCTAAGAATATTGACGATGAGACATTGAATATACTCAAATTGATTTTTAAGGAATTTTTAAGTAACCTTAAGAAGTTGGAATAATATGCCGATAGTGATATTATAAAGGTATGGAAACCTTGTTGTGGTAAATCAGGTCAGGTACTTGATTTTCGTTTAGTGTCAAGGAGGACAAAGACTATGAAGATTCAGCCAAAGAATGATTTGAGCATGTTATTTAACAGTCTTAATACATCTGGTTCAGCATTGTCGACTATTAATCTTGCTGATTATACAAGCATTAAGAACGGATCGTACGGTAAGTTGCTTAAGGCATACTATGCCAAGGATGATGTAGAGCCTAAGACTAAGGATGTGACAAAGGATAAGAGCAAGACAGCTCAGTACAGCGCTGTTGCGGCAGCAGCTGACAGTGTTAATGAAGCGGCAAAGCCGTTGCTTAAGACAGGTAGCGAGTCTCTTTTCAATAAGAAGGATATTAAGTCGGTAGATGAAGAGGGTAAAGAGGTTGTTACCAAAGGCTATGATTATGAGGCTATATATAAGGCTGTGAATAATTTTGCCGACAAATATAATACATTTATAACAAAAGCAAAGAATTCATCTTCTGATAAGGTAGCAAGAGAAGCCGACAGTTTGGCTAATCAGATGAACGGATATTATACTAAGCTGCGTGAGGTCGGAATAGAGATTAATGATGATGATACGCTTAGTGTGAATAAAGAGAGCCTTATGAAGGCCGATATCGGATCGTTGAAGAGTCTGTTTGATGGCAACAGATCTACGACATACCAGGTTGTTTCAAAAGTCGGTATGATTGGCAGCAGTGCCAAGTCCGAAGCCAATACCACCAAAGGATATAACAGCTCGGCCAATTATGCAGACTCATATTCTGTCGGTAATTTGCTGAACAGCATAGTATAGAATACGATGAAGATTTCATGGTTTTGAATAGCATTTTGATACTTGACGATACGTCGCAAATGATGTTAATATATCACTTGCGACGTGTTTTTTTACGCAAATTTGCGGAAGTGGTGGAATGGCAGACGCGCAGGCTTCAGGTGCCTGTGGTAGCAATACCGTGAGGGTTCAAGTCCCTTCTTCCGCACGTCAAAAGTGCCTTAGGATTGCCTAGGGCGCTTTTTTTGTCCAAGGTTTTCATTCAAATTGCCCATTGAAGAGTGAGACAAAGTACTTCATAATATAGATTAGTAGAAATGTGAGGCATTGCAATTACGGGGAAAAATATGAAACAGTATTCTGGTCAGGTTATCAGTGAAGGAACAGTTCTTGCGAAAGTGTTCATAGGTGAGACAATAACGCCAAATATTGAAAAAATGAATGTAAAAGACATCACTAATGAAGAAACACGTTTGGATGAGGCGTGTTTGGAAGTGATGTCTTTTTTGCATAAATCAATAAAGCGAGCGAAGCAGGAGCAAATAGCAGAGGGAATTGGAATAATTGATACGCACATAGCATTGCTTAGTGATGATTCCAAACAGTCGTTGCCACATAGAGCCAAACAGTTGATTCATGAAGAAACATGCAACGCAGAATATGCACTTGAAACCGTTGCCGGGCGTATGGTTGATGAGTTTGACGCAATCTCCAAGTCAGGATATTTGAGCGCCAGAGGCGAGGATATTTTGCATATAAAAAATATGTTGATTAATACATTGCTTGGAGTGACTTTGGGTTGTGAGATTGCCGAACCTGCAATCATATATTCGGATAGACTGAGCCCCGAACAGCTTACTTCATTTGATCCAAAGCTTATAAAAGGAATAGTGACTGCCAAAGGTTCAGCGCTGTCTCATACGGCTATTATTGCACGTAATATGAATATTCCTTTTTTGACAGGTATAAAGATTGATGCGGGCAGTGTTCATCCTGATATGATTGGTATTATCGATAGCGAAAGCAACACATTTATTCTTGATCCCGATGAAACAACCGTACATTCATATAATATCAAAATGCGTGAAAATGAAGAAAAGGCATTATTAATCAAAGAGAAAGCAAAAGAATTGGTAGGTTCCTGCAAAGTGGCATTGTATGCAAATATCGGCAGACCATGTGAGGTGGCCGATGCTATATCCAATTGTGCTGCGGGAATTGGATTGTTTCGAAGTGAGTTCCTATTCTTGGATGCAAAAGAAACAGTGGATGAGCAAAGTCAATATGAGGCATATAAAGAAGTTATAAATGCTATGGATGGCAAGCCGGTAATAGTCAGGACAATCGATATCGGCGCTGATAAAGAAGCGAAGTGTATTAAGTTGCCTAAAGAATCCAATCCTGCTTTGGGAACAAGAGGTATCAGGATAAGCTTTGCCAATCCTGATGTTTTCAGAACTCAGCTAAGGGCTTTACTTAGAGCGGCATATTGCTCCAATCTTAAGATAATGTTTCCTATGATAAGTTCGCTTTGGGAAGTGAAAAAAGTGATAGAGGAAGTGGACTATGTTGCCGCAATGCTCAAAGAAGAAGGAATAGATTATGCAAAACCGCCTATTGGGATTATGGTGGAGACACCTGCGGCAGTTATGATATTGGATGATATTGCACCATATATTGATTTTGTGAGCATCGGAACCAATGATTTGACACAGTATGCTTTGGGAATTGACAGAACCAACGAGAATCTGAGCGATTATTATGATGTTCGTCATAAAGCAGTATTGGAGCTAATAAGAATAACCGTTGAAAAAGCACACAAACACGGAATAAGCGTAGGAATCTGCGGCGAATTGGGAGCAGATATTAAGCTCGCCAAAGATTTCTTGAAAATGGGAGTGGATGAATTGTCAATGCCGGCTTCAAAGATTCCGGCTATGGCGCTTGCGTTGGAGGGAGAGGTAAGCGTTGATAGTGATATCTTAGTACCTGTTGACGGTTATCTTATACCTATGGAAGAAATACCGGATGCTGTTTTTTCTAAAGGATTGGTAGGCAGGTGCGTCGGAATATATCCGGAAAACGGAATAGTTACAGCACCTTTTGACGGTGTCGTCACAATGATAGCCAAGACAAAACATGCGATATCAATAAAATCACAGAATGCAACGGAAGTATTGATTCATATCGGAATAGACACTGTTAGCATGGATGGCAGAGGATTTGAAATCAATGTGAACGAGGGAGATGTTGTAAAGGCCGGCTCAAAATTGTTGACCTTTGATGTTGATATGATAAAAGATGTCGGATTAAGTCCTATAGTAATAGTAGTCATTTTACCAAATTGATGTATATCGGTATTCTTACAGAGGATGGAAATATGAAATTTTTGCAGAGAATAGGAAAATCATTAATGTTGCCGGTATCGGTACTTCCGATATGCGGTATATTGATGGGAATAGGATATCTGTTATGTCCGGCTTCCATGCAGGGCAATGAAGTGGTTGGTGTGACTGCGACAATAGGCTTTGTGCTTGTTAAGGCCGGCGGAGCGATTATTGATAATATAGGATGGTTGTTTGCGATAGGTGTCAGTGTCGGAATGAGTGATGACAATCATGGTGCATCTGCTCTTTCGGGATTGGTCAGTTATTTGATTATTACAACGTTGCTTTCGGCATCCACGGTTTTGACGGTTTTTCCGAGGCTTGATCCGAACGGGATAATGATAATTGCTTTTTCGAAAATTCAGAATCCCTTCATCGCCATTTTTGCAGGAGTGTTGGCGGCAACATGTTATAACAGGTACAAGACTGTTAATTTGCCCAAGTACTTGTCATTTTTCAGCGGCAGACGATTTGTAATTATTGTAGCGGCACTATATTCTCTGGTAGCAGTATGTGTGTTGGCGGTAGTATGGCCATTGGCTTTTAATATGTTAACAATGCTTGGCAGAGGAATTGTCGGTTTGGGCGGCATCGGTGTAGGCATATATACATTTCTTAACAGATTATTGATTCCGTTTGGACTGCATCATGCACTTAATAATGTCTTTTGGTTTGATACGATAGGAATCGGTGATTTAACGGCTTTTTGGGCCGGTAAGACATCTGAACAGGTAGGATGGAGTCTTGGTATGTATATGTCGGGCTTTTTCCCATGTATGATGTTTGGCATACCGGGAGCGGCTCTTGCAATGATTAGAAGGGCAAAGAATAGGAAGAAAGCATTTGCCAATCTTTTCTCATCATCGGTGTGTTCGTTTGTGTGCGGAGTTACCGAACCCTTTGAGTTTTCGTTTATGTTTTCGGCATTTCCGTTATATGTGGTATATTCCGCTTTGTACGGTATCTTTGCGACAATCACATATTATACCGGATTCAGAGCCGGATTCTCATTTTCGGCAGGTGCGACAGATTTGCTGTTTTCGGCCAGTTTGCCGGCAGCAGACAAGACATGGCAGATTATTCCTTTGGGTATTCTTGCGTTTGTAACGTTCTATTTGGTATTTACGTTGATGCTTAAATGGAAAAAATATCCGATTTTCGGAAGTGAAGAGGAAGAGACCTCGTCTAATGCCGGGGAAAACAAAGTGTCGGATGATTATATGAAGATGTCTAAGCTTTTATTGGAAGCACTTGGCGGTGCAGAGAATCTTACAAGTATTGATTGCTGTGCTACAAGACTTAGACTTGAAGTTAAGGATACAGATATAATCAATCATGGTAAAATTAAAGATGCCGGAGCGATTGAGTCTCATAATGTAGGCAAGGATGCATGTCAGATTGTTATCGGTGTGACGGTACAGCAGGTATGCGAAGCATTAAAAGCGGTAGCAGGGGCTGAAAGCAAACAAAGTATTGATAAGCCTGAGCACGAGATTGATTTGACGGACAGAAAAAAGCTTAAGCGCGGTGAGATTTTGACATTTGATATGTCGGATACGTTTGAAATAGTGATTACCAACAGTAAAGGCATTCATGCCAGACCGGCAGCATATATTGTTGATGTGGCAAAGCGTTTCAAATCTGAATTAATAATGACTTACGAGGGAAAATCGGCTTCATTAAAAAGCAGTACTCAGATTATGGCATTGGGAGTGGTATGTGGTGCTAAAGTAGCCGTCTTCGCAACAGGTGAGGACAATAAAGAAGCGATAGAGGCAGTAAAAAGTGCAATAAAGACTTGTAATGGTTGATTCTATATTGATAATATAGTAGTGGCAGTAATGTAAAGACAGATTGACAGAGTGAATGTGCCGGGAAAGAGAACTATGAAGAATACTAATGAAAGTAAAGCGATATACAGACTTGTCATGGCTGCAATGTTTTTGGCGTTGGCACTGTGTTTACCATTTTTGACAGGACAGATACCTCAGATGGGTAAATCATTGTGCCCTATGCATATTCCGATAATGTTATGCGGATTCTTTTGTGGGCCGTGGTACGGATTGGTTGTTGGACTTATTGCACCGTTATTGCGGTTTTTATTGTTTGGGGCACCGGCAATAATACCGGAAGGTGTAGCCATGAGCTTGGAACTGGCCACATATGGTGCGGTTATTGGATGGTTGTACATTTTGTTACCTAAAAAAAGAATGAGCATATACGTATCTCTTATTGGAGCAATGTTACTCGGTCGTGTTATATGGGGAATGGTAAGAACTGTATTGCTTGGGGTGGCAAAGGTTCCGTTTAGTTTTGAAATGTTTATTACAGGCGGATTCGTAACGGCAATTCCGGGAATTCTTATACAGATTGTTTTAATTCCGATATTGGTTATGTCACTAAGAAAATATACTTATGAAAGCTGATTAGGGGGTGTACGTATGCAGGAAATGGAAAAACAATTTCACATCAGATGTGTCAAAGGCGACGTTGGAAGATATGTAATTCTGGCAGGAGATCCCGGCAGATGTGAGGCAATAGCGAGTCACTTTGATGATGCCAAACATATAGGTATGAATAGAGAATACAATATTTATACCGGATATTTGGAAGGTGAAAAAGTCAGTGTATGTTCAACAGGTATCGGTGGTCCTTCGACGGCAATAGCAATAGAAGAACTTCACAATATAGGTGCGGATACCTTTATCAGATGCGGAACTTGCGGAGGTATTGATATAGATGTTCAATCCGGAGACATTGTTGTTGCATCGGGTGCTATCAGATATGAACATACATCTGTAGAATATGCTCCTATCGAATTTCCTGCTGTAGCAGATGTTGATATAACGGTAGCTCTTAAAGAAGCATCCGTTGAACTTGGCAATAGAACGCACGTGGGCGTGGTACAGTGCAAAGATTCGTTCTATGGACAGCATAGTCCGCAAAAAAGCCCTGTCAGTTATGAATTGCTACAAAAATGGGAGTCATGGAAAAGACTTGGAGTTAAAGCTTCCGAGATGGAGTCGGCGGCGTTGTTTGTAATAGCGAGTGCTCTTAAGTGCCGAGCAGGTTCATGTTTTCATGTAATATGGAATCAGGAAAGAGAACTTGCGGGACTTGATCAGAATATGTCGGAAGATACTTCGATGGCTGTCAAGGTAGCAATAGAAGCAATGAAAAAAGTTATCAAAACAGATAAAAACAGATAAATTGAAAGGCTTAAGAGAAATCTTAAGCCTTTTTGATCGCTTTTTGCAAATTAACAGAAAATAATTAAAAAATATTAAAATATACTTACAGTTTTGTTACACACAAAGTGTTAGTATGAACTCAACAAAAAGGAGCAACCCCAAAACCCAATTTCTTTTTCATTAGTGATTGCCGTCTTGAACGACAAGATATTATATACTCCCCTTTTAGACCATTATCTCCCCCGGTAATGGTCTTTTCCCTGTCTTGCAAATATGTTACAGTATGTTTATGAATGCTAATTTACCAATTGATTTTACGAACAGAATGAAAGAAATGTTAGGTGATGAGTATGATGCCTTTATGCAATCATATGATTTGCCTCATTTTAGAGGCCTCAGATTTAATCCTTTGAAAAATGAGAATATATCGGGATATGTCAGAGGCGAAGGGATAAGTGGGAACACTTTTGCGTTGCAACCTGTGCCGTGGTGTAAGAGCGGCTATTATTATGATGAGAATATGACACCCGGTAAACATCCGTTGCATGCGGCGGGAGCATATTATATACAAGAGCCGTCTGCAATGGCAGTTGGCGAGACTGTAGGCAAACTTATTAAAGAATGGTATGACAAACACGGAGATAGCAGAGATATTCGTATCTTGGATTTGTGTGCGGCACCGGGAGGTAAGACTACTCATATAGCAGGATATATGAAGGGAAGAGGAATTCTGGTAGCCAATGAGATTGTGCCGTCAAGGGCGGCAATACTATCTCAGAATGTTGAGCGAATGGGGATTCGTAATTGTGTGGTAACCAATGAGTCACCGGATAGTTTAGCCAAACATATCGGGGCGTTTTTTGATATTGTGGTGGTTGACACTCCTTGCTCCGGTGAAGGAATGATGCGTCGTGACGATATAGCAAGGACGGAGTGGTCACCGCAAAATGTGCAGATGTGTGCGAAAAGAGGACAGGAAATTCTTGATTATGCGGAACAGATGTTGCTTAGCGGGGGCAAGTTGGTCTATTCTACGTGTACTTTTGCCATTGAAGAAGATGAGATGGCAATATGCAATTTTATCAATAATCATATAAGCTATAAGGTGGTGCCGATTGTCGGATTGTGCGACGAAAAAGCACCTGATATGGCACGGGATGAAAAGTGCGATTGCATGAGCAATTATCCCATATCTGCCGGAAGAGCCATATGGAGCGATGGCAGCGTGGAGGGAATAGAATATACTATGCGATTATGGCCGCATATTTTGCAAGGTGAAGGTCATTATCTGGCTGTTATGCAGAAAGGGGAAGATGAGGACATAGTTGCAACAGCAAGAGATGACAGGAATGTCATAAAAGGCAAAGATGTGAATTCGATACGCGAATGTGAGAAAATGTGGCAAGTGCTTTCAAAAGATATACTTGTTGCTGAGTGCGAGTTGAGAGAATGCAGTACAGATAGACTTAGATTGTTTGGGGACAATCTGTATTTGATACCGCATGATTGTATATGTATAAATGGTGTGAAGACTTTACGTGTGGGATTGCATTTGGCAATCGTTAAAAAGGACAGATTGGAACCTGCACATGCAATGGCGGCTGCGTTAAGAACGAGCGAACTGAAACAATATGTTTGCTTAGATACAGACAGTGCGGATGCCGGACGATTTTTGTCGGGAGAGAGCTTAGGCATAGATGACAAGCTTGTCATTAACGACGAAGATGACAGAAAGGAAAACGGCTGGATGCCGGTGACTGTGGGTGAATATACCTTAGGATGGGGAAAACGAACGGGTGCGATACTAAAAAATCATTACCCCAAGGGCTTACGAATAATGCGTTAGTAGATAGGTAATGTGAGTGATATACTAAAACATATGAGGAAAAGAAATATATATAAAAATGTGTTGACTTGGTATAGGAATGGTGGTATATTATCACTTGCGGTCACAAAGTGACCGGGTAAGCGGAAGTGCTGGAATTGGCAGACAGGCATGACTAAGGATCATGTTCACCAAGTGAGTGAGGGTTCAAGTCCCTTCTTCCGCACGTAAAGGGTTAA
>JAGHVF010000065.1 GCA_018064425.1 Candidatus Colinaster equi
GGGTTTTTCCTCTTCCCATATTTATTTTTGCCAACTATTATTTTACTCTATGTTAATATTAATTAAGTTGTTATAGTGATAAAAGGCATTCTATGATAAGATATACGGTGGTTTGGTTGCAAACCGATATAAAATTGTGCTCTCCTATCGGCAGATGCAAAAATGAGGTTTATTATGATTTTAGAAGTAAGCAATCTTAGTCATGGTTTTGGTGACAGAGTTATATTTGATAATGTTTCTTTTAGACTATTAAAGGGTGAACACATTGGTCTGGTCGGTGCAAACGGAGAAGGCAAATCAACATTTATGAACATTGTAACCGGACAAATGGAGCCCGAAGAAGGTAAAGTCACTTGGGCAAAAAATGTAAAAGTTGGTTATCTTGATCAACATACGGTATTAACTGCGGGACTGACAATCGGTGATGTACTTCGCTCGGCTTTTGAAGACCTATATGCAATGGAAGAAAGAATAAACACCATCTGCAATATGTTGGAAGACGTAACAGATGAAGTCGAAATGAACGCTTTACTTGAGGAAATGGGCGAATTGCAAGATCTCCTTGATAGCCATGATTTTTATTCCATAGATATCAAAGTAGAGGAAATTGCACGTGCGTTTGAGATACTGCCACTGGGATTGGACAAAGATGTAAGCGATTTGAGCGGTGGTCAACGAACCAAAATTCTTTTAGCCAAATTATTGTTACAAAAGCCAGAAATATTGTTGCTTGATGAGCCCACCAATTATCTTGATGCCAATCATATTGAATGGCTAAAACGTTATCTCCAGGATTATGATAATGCATTCATATTGATTTCTCACGATATTCCTTTTCTTAACGATGTAGTCAATATCATATATCATATGGAAAACGGTGCGCTTGAAAGATATGTAGGAAATTATGACAAGTTTGAGGAAATCTATGCTGTAAAGAAGAATCAGTTGGAAGCCGCATATCGCCGTCAGCAACAGGAAATAAGTGAATTGAAAGACTTTGTTGCAAGAAATAAGGCAAGTGTAGCCACCAGAAATATGGCTATGTCTCGCCAAAAGAAACTCGATAAAATGGACATAATAGAGCTTGCAAAGGAAAAGCCCAAGCCTGAATTCAATTTTAAGGAAGCCCGCGCGGCAGGGAAAGTTATTTTTGAAACAAACGACCTTGTAATCGGCTATTCAAAAGACAAGCCGCTGTCCAAACCGATAAATCTCAGGATGGAACGTGGCGAAAAGATTGCCCTCGTCGGAACAAACGGAATCGGTAAGACTACCTTCCTAAAAAGTGTATTGGGATTGATTCCGTCATTGGAAGGTACAGCCAACCTTGGAGATTATCTGTATAAAGGGTATTTTGAACAGGAAGTCAAACCAAGTAACAATTCGTGCATAGAAGAAATATGGGAAACATTCCCATCCTACAGCCAGTACGAAGTCCGCTCCGCTCTTGCAAAATGCGGACTTACCACCAAGCATATCGAAAGCAAGGTTAAAGTGCTCTCGGGTGGCGAACAGGCAAAAGTACGCTTATGCAAGCTCATCAACATTGAAACCAATATTCTGCTCTTGGACGAGCCGACCAACCATCTTGATGTTGATGCAAAGGATGAATTAAAAAGAGCTCTCAAGGAATACAAAGGTGCCATACTTTTAGTATGCCATGAGCCGGAATTCTACGAAGACATAGTTGATAAAATTTGGAACCTTGAAGAATTCTCATTGTTAAGATAGCGTCTATAGCCACGCAATAAACGCTGTCTTATCAGAGCTGTTGTAACCGGCATGCTCGTAGAATTTTAATGTTGTTTCTTCTTTTGATCCCGTAAGTAACATCATTTTATAGCAATTGTTTGACTTTGCTATCTCACGTGCAAAGTTCAAGCACTCACTTGCATATCCGCATCCCCTGTAATCAGAATGTGTGACAACATTCTCAACAAATGCGTACGGTCTTATACCTCTTGTAAGATTCGGAATTATCACGCATACGCATGAAGACACAATCTTACCGGAGACTTCATTAACAATGATATGATGATTATCATCGTTCATTATAGTATTCCATGTGGAACTCAGATATTCAGTCATATCCGGTACGCTGTCTTCATGAAGATGCAAATACAGATTCAACAACTCATTCAATTCTGTTTCTTTTATCTCTCTAACCATGTTTTCTCCTATTTGTTTGCATTCACTAAATACATTCTTGCGCACTCTCTTGCTTTATCCGGGAATGCATAACTTTCTTTCGACGCAATCGCGACAGCAAGCTTTGTAAAAAGCTCACTCGTTGCATTTAATGCATTAAAAATGTCATCTTTATTGTAATGAGCAAAACAATAACCTAATTGTTCAAGGATATCATCTGTCGCCCATTTGTCAATAAATCTGCCGTCATGCCACACATCCACACCTGTAACTTTGCTACAATACAATTCAATCATTTTTAACAAATAATTCTTCAGGTACGCATCCACGCACATCTTTGCCGACCAAATCTCACCTCTTAACAGCTTCTTACAAGCCCAAATATTATGAAAATAGAAATCATTAACCATATTATTGAATTCATTCTCCGACATATCCGGTTTAGAACAGGTGCGTCTAACATATTTTTTAATTGCATCAGCATAATCTTCCGAATCATATAGCAATGTATAGCCTCTGTTTAGTACCCATTCTGCCACTCCATCCTCAAGTGCTTTAGTAAATTGCGCAGGAGTGAACACAATCATATCAACATCAAGACTGTCGCCATAGATGCATCTTCTTTCTTTTCCGCCACCGAGAGTCGGTTCAATGAATGAAATATTCATATCTCCAAGCAAGCTCGGATATTCGCCGGAATACCATTTATCAATATTTGTCGAAACAATAAGCAAATCCAAATCCGAATATTCGTCGGCTTTTTCTTCATCTCTTGTTGATGAACCAAATGCAATAATTCCTTTGATGTCTTCATCGCTATTAGCATACTGTATTATTTTTTCTTTTATCTTCAGAAATCTATCCATTCTATTACAATCCTCCATTATTCTACCATTATATATATGAGTATACTTATATTCAGGTATTGTTTCTTTCAGTATTGTCCGTAATTCATGTTCACTTTTTTCCTTATACTTTGTTTTTGTGGCAATGTGTATAATAAAAAAAGCGTAACAGATTGGATTCTGTTACGCAAAAAGTCTATCTTTTGTAGATGAACATATTGTTTTTATATAGTTAGAATTTCAGCACTTGATCTACAGATAATTTATCAATATCATCAAGTCCGTTCATTTCTGCAAGATATTTAACAGACTTTTTAACAATCTTGGCAATTTCTGATAAGCTGTCACCCTGCTTTACAACATAAGTACCATTATTTGACTCAGCAGTATTTTTCTTCTTGCCATTTTGATTTACAACAGAATCCGAATATATAAGTGAAAAAGCATATCCTTCTATATCAAGATTTGTTGTGAATATCTTGTCATCAGCATCACTATCATAGAAAATCTTTGTTTTTCCTAATCTGTCAATTCCAATTACCGCAAAGGTTCTTCCTTCTTTTTGATACTGCGTAGGAATATTCAGCACAATTTTTCCATGTTTCTTATCAAAATTGACCTTAGTTTTTCCGGTTGAATCAAGGTTAAGGTTGAATGAAAATGCCTCGGTAAATCCCGCAGGCATTGCTGCCTTAAATGCTGCAGCGCACAATGGTCCCTGCTTTTCAAATGTACACAATCCACCAATCTCTCCTCCTGCAAAACTCTGCATAAGGATTATTGCCGGTTGATTTGAATCACTTTTATCATTATCATCCTCTGTTTCATCTGATGAATTGTTCGAAGAATTATCTTCTTCAAATGATACTACTTTATCTCTATCTTTGTCTTTATCCATATCTATATCCTTACTTTTTTTCTTGTCTTTATCAATTACTGTACCACCATTAAAATGCGTTTCCCCTTCGGTGCCACCATCTCCGGCACCAATTCCGGCTCCGCCTCCATTGCCTTTAACAGTTACTTCGCCGTCATTGATGGTTACCTTACCTCCGTCTCCATCTTTTCCGCCGCCGATTCCGGCTCCATAATCACCTCCGGTAGCAGTAACCTTTCCACCATCGATAGTTATTTCGCCTCCGCCTCTTTGATCTCCACCGCCGATTCCGGCTGCTCTAATTCCTCCGGTAGCTTCTATTTCACCGTTTGTAATGATTATCTTACCGACATCTCCATTACTTCCACCACCGATTCCTGCTCCATAATTTCCTCCGATAGCTTTTACAGTTCCGCCCCCGATTATTATCTCTTTCGGCATATTATCGGCACTATTGCCACCATCTGTTCCGCCTTTCATTCCGCCACCAATTCCGGCAGCCCCGTTTCCACCGATGGCCTCTATCGTTGCATTATCAATATTAATATCTGCATTAACAGCACCTTTTCCACCGCCGATTCCTGCAGCCTGATTTCCTCCTTTAGCATTAATTTGGCCTCCGCTAATGGCTATTTCTCCCTGATTTACACCATGGCTACCGCTTCCGATTCCTGCTCCCAAACTTCCTCCGGTAACATCTACTTGGCCTCCGCTAATAGCTATACTGCCTGAAGCTCCTCCCATTCCGCCGCCAATTCCGGCTGCATAACTTCCTCCGTTGGCAGTTACCTTTCCTCCATTGATAGTAATATTTCCTCCGGCTCCGCCATTTCCACCACCGATTCCTGCTCCCAAAATTCCTCCGGTAGCTGTTACATCTCCACCATAGATTGCAACAGTACCACCTTCAATATCATTATCGCTACCAATTCCGGCTTGGTTATCCTCTCCCGTAGCCTCCAATATACCCATCGAACCATCTGTACTCTGGGCAAAAATACGCAAACTCTTGCCGCTTCCTACAGATATTCCTTTTTCAGCTATTAGTTTTGCTCCATCACACAGAATCAGATTTGTCTCATTGCCATCGTTATCGATACCGTTAACATTTATTCGACCGGAAATAGTAATAGTCCTACCACCTTCCACATAATAAAAGCCACTCCCTAAAGATGAAACGTCTTCTGTCAATTTTATGCACGAATCACACGTATGCTCATTTCCGGTCTCATCCCAATACATTATACTGTCAGCTGCATTTACATTGTCAACTGCACAAAATGCAAGAGCAATGCCAAATGATATTGCGCAAAGTATTTTATATACACTTATATTAAAATTCTTTTTCATCATGGTAGTCTATCTCCTCCATAGAAATATGGTTTTTTCCAATATAATATAATGCCTTATTTTATAAAAAGCAATATAAAGCACTCAAGCAATTTCTTCATTTATTCTGTACCAATACCCTTCCCACGATATCCTTTTATTAGTCTAGAGCAATGACAAGAGTTCCTTCCACCATTTTGCAATCTTTGCTGTTATGGTGTACTTCACTGCCTTTGTTCCGTAGTAGTCTCCGATTCCTCTTATGGTTACTGTTGCAGAACCTTTATTGATGTTATTCTTATAGCTGTTATCTACTATTTCATAGTCAGTTCCTGCCGTAAGCGTTACCATATTCTTACCGGAGCCTATTGTTAATGTGATATCAGATACCTCCGGCTTAATATTCTTGCCGGTATATTCATTTGCATTTATCGATGCTTTTGCACTTGATATATTTGTCTTGGATATTCGGTAACTTCCTACTACCTCTCCTGCATAATTATTGCATCCGCATGCTTTTACATATACTGTGGTTCCCGAAGGAATTGTTGTTTCGGTAATCTCTGTTTCACAGCTCGGATCATTGTAATACTTAACAGTCTTATCATAATCCGTTTTTGCTGCAAGCTTCTTTCCGTTTACATCGGTTATCGTAATCGTTGTCTGCTTCCATGCATTTTTCTTCGTGCTGTATCCCTTATCCGCTACAGAAAGTGTACATTCCCCGATATCCTTCTTTGCGATACTGAATACCTTTGCCTTATTGCCCGAGAAGTTACCCTTGAAAGTTATTTTAATTGTCGGTGCTATGGATTTGCCCTTTGCATTTACTGCATTCTCTGCAGCTACAGCTTTATTATTGACATAACTTAAGGTATAGTCCTTCTTCTCGGTAAGAAGAATTCCATTCATAAATACAGATACCTTGGGTGCTACTCCTCCCTTTTCATAATCCATCGTAATCTTATCTTTGCCGTTAACACCCTTTACTGTAATGGCATTTTCCGGATCCTTCGCAGCATCATATTTATTTATCTTGTAAGTGAACTTCTTTGTCCCTGTATATGCTCCCTTACCTGTTACCGTAACTGTTGCTGTTCCGACATTTACATTCTTCGCATATGAAAGTGTATAATCCGTGCCACTAGAAAGTGCCACCGTTCCAAGATACAGATCAAGGATCGGTTCACAGGGGCTTCCGGAATAGGTATATGCTACAATCTTGCCCTTGCCGTTTGCACCAAGCTTTGCCTTTGCAATGCTTGTTCCGACAATCTTAAAGTTTGCGCTCTTGCTTCCGATGTAGCCTGAACCTTCTTTTGCCGTCACCGTAACCGTTGCAGTTCCGATTTCCTTATTGTTCTCAAATGTAATATCAAACTTGTCGGTTACATCAGTCTTTCCGTCTTTTACTACTATAGCAGGCTTAACCTCTTCTCCGTTGTTGTACGGCTGATTAGCGATTTTAGCGATAGTTAACTTGCTTGCAAGTTTATCTGCTGTTACCACATAATCAAATGCTACCGCTCCCGAATAATTTCCTTTTCCTACAACATATAGACTATGCGTACCAACGTAATCAGCATCACCTTTAAGAATTTTACCAATCGGTTCGTTTCCTTCGGCATCCTTGGCTACGAAATAATCCGTACCTGCCTTCAGTTTCTTGCCATCTACTGTAACTGTCGTGGATATTTTGATATCCTTTCCGGTAGATATTACAAGCATATCTGTTGCCTTAGCAGCCTCATAATCGGCTCCATTATAACCGTCAGCCAGTTCTGCAGCTTCACTGCCTGAAAAATTACGCTTTACTATAGAAAATGTCATTGGGACTTTACCTGAGTAATTACCTTTACCCGTAATAATCACAGACGGGGCAATACTTGCACCCTTTGTATTCACTGCAGCTTTATCTGCCACCTTCGTATTATTCTTGTATGATACGGTATAATCTTTTCCTGCTACAAGAAGATTTCCGTCACTGTATATCTCAAGAACCGGCTTGATTGCTTTGCCCGTAAACGCCTGATCAGGAATCTCAGCACACCACAGACCTTCTGCTGTCCTTGCAATCCTGATTGTCTTTGTAAATTCTTCGTAATTCTGGGGGGTTATCTTAATCTCCAGGGTTGTTGCTGCATTAAGGACATAATCCTCCATCTTGGAAACAGCAAATTTCAGGACACCATTTTCAATCTTTGCAGATGTAATTGTATCGGTTGCCCCTTCGGGAAATACATTCTGAGATGTTATCGCAAATGATGTTTCTCCCGCATTCTTTGGAACAAACTGTGTTAAATCTATTTGCTTTTCATCATACTGCTTATTCCAGAAATAGAACTCGGTATAAGGTTTATCATCTTCATAATCAGCCTTCTCCACCGTAACCGCTACATCAATATCGTCCATAACCTTATAGGTTATTAAATCGTCCGGGGTGAAGGTTGCCTTAAAGTTATTCACGCCAACGTTTCCAACAGACTGTATCTCCTTATTCCATGACCAGGCGCCCTCCGTATTCCCGTCAGGATTTAGTTCATCAAGTGATACATCTCTAAGTTTCTGTCCAAAGGTTGCACTAAGCCCTGTCGGTGCCTCGCAAACAGGCGTACCCTGAGAAATCTTCCACTTGGCATTTCGAATTCCCGCATATTGCCCGATTCCTTTAATCGTTACATCATACTCTCCCAAATTCGTCTTGGGTTCATCATAAGAAATCTCATAATCCGTATTCTTAGTAAGACCTTCTATTGTAACAACCGGTGACAACCCAAGACCGGTATACGGAAGGTCCTCTATAACAATCTTCTCATCAAGAGAAGGTGCGTTTATGTTCTTGATATTACATACACTACACGTCTCTGTTCTTCCATCTTCGCCAAAATCATGAGGTGTGTGAGGTTCAAAAACTGCTTCTATGCTTACATCCTTATTCGGCATAATAAATACGCCTTCTTCATCCACCGTAACATCTTCGGATTCCCATTTCACAAAAACATATCCGGCGTTTGGTGTAGCAGTAAGTGTAACCGGTTCACCAAATAGTGCCGATGTTACCGAACTTTCTTCAACAGATGCGGTAGCACTTCCCAGTTTCTCATCATATACATTAGTTGAAATGTCATACTTTGTTGTATCTTCATCCGTTACCATTTTGGCATACGCAAGGTTATCACCTTCATTCGTTGTCTCAAGCCATATCTTACACTTAGACAAATCAGCACCTTCGCGGATATCATTTGCAAGTACCGCTACACCTTCTGCGGGAACTACAAAAGACTGTACCCAGTCACCTTCGGCATCCTTACCCTGAACATACAGGAACAGTTTACCGGAATCGTTGCCTTTTGTAACGCAAACCGCATATGGGCTATATTTTGCCGTACTACCAATTTTATCGCCGGCATCAATTCTAAAGGTCAGCGCATCACTTAGAGATGCATCGGATGATGCTGCTTTCGCAGCAGATGCAAAGAGAACAGATGACAGATTCAGATTAAAAGCGGGCACAACAGGGTTGGATATATTCACAGGGTAGTTGTTAACAAAGCAGCCCGGCGTCGCCAACAGCGCATTGCGAATGAAATCATCATAAGGCGCGCGCAGCCAAAAACATCCGCTGTTTACGTCAGCATATGGCGAATCCTCAGGACTATTACTTTTTACTAATCCTATCCTAATTCCATTATTAAGACTACTGTCGCTATTTTCTCCAACAGTTATATAATCACAATCTTGATCGAAATCACCGTATGCAAGATATAATTTATCTGATGTAGAATATGTTCTTCCGTTTTTGGTATCATCAGTATATATCGCCTTATCAATCATTAACCCCTTCTCTTGTTTTGTAAAACCACCAAGAGCACTCGCGGTAAGATATCCTCTAATATCACTTGCACCGTAGTGATTTGGGTAAACTTCATTTAATTCATATGTAGAATTGTCGAAATCTCCATTAAACATTTGCTTGCCAAATGTATTTGTTGGGTCACACATAAGTACAAGTGAGCCATTCCCGTCTTTTCCGGCTATATACCAGGTCTTTCCACCAAAATACACCTTCTGCGCAACACCTGTGCCATTATCCTTATGCAGAGTAAAATTGTTTGCATCCCTTAAATCATCAGGTGATGCAAATGCTGTAACGCTTGGTAACTGCGCACCCTCAGCCGCATAGGCATTAGTAGTAAACATCGGTAAATTCACTGCATTTATTATCATTACAAGGCTAATCACACCGGTGATTGTTCTCTTTAAGATTCGCATAACATTCTCCTTCTCTTTTCTGTTTATACATTATAGTTATTTTCTATTTTATTCATTATCATGTCCTCGCTTTCTTGCCTAAGGCAATCTTTATGTTAGCTAAGGATTATAATCGATAAAGGAATCTATTCGTCACATGATGATACGAATCGCAACATCGTCTATTTAACAGTAAAATAAGAATTTCCTACTATTCTTCTAATATTGCCGTCTTTGCATGTCCATAGCAAATTTTGTTAGGTCTCATTTTCAGTAATTTATTCCATGTATCCGCAATTTGTGTCCCTTCATGTAATGGCAACTCATATAATGGATTCAAGTCTCCGACTAAAAGCATTCC
>JAGHVF010000027.1 GCA_018064425.1 Candidatus Colinaster equi
TAAGGAGATATATAACATATATGTTTGCCTAAGTAAATTCAGTAGATGATTTTGCCAAGGTAAAATCAGTACAGATACGGAATTTAATTTGGCAATTTAGCGCAAAATCGATGAGAATATCCTCATACTGAATTCATTCGTATAAGTAAATATCAAGTTTGACAAGGCGAAGCAAGAAAGCAAGTGTGTCTGATGCCGGAAATGGCGATAATGAACAATCCCGGCAACGGAAGGCATAATATTGAAACAAAGCGAAGCGGCAAGGCAAATGGAGTGGAAGGAGATATATATGTTAGAGAGAAACGGTGTAGAATTGAATATTGAGCAGATGGAAAGCATTGTTGGCGGTATGCAGCAAGAGTATGAGGATAAATCATACATGAATAATGGTATGAAGAAAGGCGGATCAAAGCAGGCAAACAAGAATCAGTGCCTGATGACAGTACAATGTAAGAATCCTGCTTGTAAACAAACTTTCCAGATAGATATTAATTCTAATAAGGGATATCAGTGCCCCAAATGCTTAAGGGTATATGAAGTCGTAGGTTAATAAGATATCTGCAAGCTTTTTACGAAACAAGCCCCGAAAAGAATATCCGAGCGGTAAAACAAGCCCCGAAAAGAATATCCGAGCGGTAAAGCAAGCCCGTAACCTCGCGAAGCAAGCCCCGAAAAGAATATCCGAGTGGTAAAGCAAGCCCGTAACCTCGCGAAACAAGCCCCGAAAAGAAAATCCGAGCGGTAAAGCAAGCCCGTAACCTCACGAAACAAGCCCCGAAAAACGAAAAGGCGCGCATAGAAATACATCAAAAAGACTGCGCAAAAGAGTAAAAAAATACCTGAAAAGCAGATTTTTTACTTAAATGACATACGAAAAAGGTTGCTAAAGTGTATAGATATAGTATATAGTGTTAAAGGTTGTTTTGCGCTAGGAGTAGTGGTTTTGAATACTACTATTACTTAAAAAGTGCGATTATATAGGAAATTTTCTGAAAAATTGCGATATTATGAATACTTACAAAATGGTATTACGGCATTGCAATAACTACCATATCTTGTTATAATTGATTTTGGACATCTCATAGGGGGGCAACGAAATGTCTATGAAACCATTTGATGGCAAAAGAAAAAGTAGTTATATTATGGAAAAAAAGTATAGTGGCAAGAATGTGAAAGCTCAATTAGGATTCTCTCTAATTGAGCTTATTGTAGTTATAGCGATTATGGCGATATTAGTAGGACTGTTGGTACCTGCTTTTGTCGGACAGGTGGCTAAGAATAAAAAGAACGCCTGCATCAGATCAAGAGAGGGCGTTGGAAAAGTAATTGAGCGTTGTGTGTATGATGAGACCAATGCATACAGCTTGAATGATACGGATGTTAACAGCATTGCGACCGGAGCGACAGGCGGACTTACCGATTCTGAGAAGGGAGAATATGTATGTCCTTACAAGGGCTCATATACTGCTTGGGTAGAAGAAGGCAAGGGCGTTGTATGTATAGAATGCTCTGAGTGTGGCGATGTGATAAGCGTTGATTTGCTTGATTTCAAGACTTCAACACTTCCTGATTCTGATGATAATACTGTTGAGACACCTCCTACAGAGACTGAGACAGAGGAAGAAGAGGAGTTTACCGTTACTTTTGACGCCAATGGAAGAGGCACTGCCCCGTCGCCTCAGAAGGTTAAGAAGAATCATACGGTAGACACTACCAAAGCTGTTATGGAGGATGTGAAGGGATACACTTTTACAGGCTGGTATAAAGAATCAGAGTGCCTCAATCCTTTTGATATGTCTACGCCTATTACGGAGGACATCAAGTTGTACGCCAAATGGAAAGGCGTAAGGGCCGGAGAAGTGTGGCCGTATTCTGATGATTCCGAATGGTGGGATCCGGACAATTTCAAACATACCGGAGAGGTTACCAATAAGAACATCAGTAACAATCCTGATGATACAAATACGATGTGGATGGTACTCAAATCACCTTCGGGAATATTTACTTCCAAGAATGGCGGACAGTTTGTATATGTGCATGAGAATAATGACCAGAAGATATATTATTACGAAGCGATGACGCCTGAATACTATTCGGCACTTCATCCCAATTGGCTGATACAGCTTACGGGTAACAACCATACGATTGATATTACAGGTTATAAAGGAAATACTGAACCTAAGAAGAAAATCAAGAATATTACAAATGGTGATTTGGTGACATTTGTTGATGGTGATAATGAATATGTATATGTTTGGTGGGAGGCATCTACCGAGGCTGTAACGCTTGATTCGGGAAAAGTAAGCGAGATTAGGAAGTATGCCAATCATCCGACTAACATGTATAGGGTGAATCCGTAAAAAAAAATAAAACAATGCACGGCTATTCCCCTTGCTAAATAGTGATGTTTAGCGCACGCAAAATGCAGATACTGGAGTACATAGATGGAACTTAAACGTAAGAAAAGACTTGGAGACCTCTTGGTTGACGGAGGCGCAATAACACAGGAACAGTTGATGGAGGCTCTTGCAAAACAGAAAGAGACTCATATGAAGCTGGGTGCCACACTTGTGGAAGCCGGATTCACAACGGAAGAAGCGATAGCCACTGCGCTGTCTAATCAGTTGGGATATGACCTTATTGACTTGGCAGATATAGAGATAAGCGGTCAGGTGCTTGATTTGGTACCGGAAAAAGTGCTTAAGAAGTACGGTGCACTTCCTTTTGAGATACCTGAGGAGAGCCCTAACGTAATCCGCGTTGCCATGAGCGATCCTATGGATATGGCAGCTCTTGATGATATTGCGATTGTTACAAATATGACGGTTGAGCCTGTAGTAGCCACCCCCAAGGCTGTTGCCATGGCTATTGACAGATTCTATGGTCAGAGCGAACTTGCATCGCAGTTGGATGAGTATACCAAAGGAAAAGAGCAGGAAGAACTGGATGAGACGGATGATATGTACAGCGAGGATATCAACAACTCGCCTATCGTACAGCTCGTTAAGTCAATGATTGAATCGGCAGTTCGTAAACGTTCATCCGATATTCATATTGAGCCAATGGAGAACCAGGTACGTATCAGATATCGTATTGATGGTACTTTATATCAGCAGAATACATACAGCCCACGTATCTTGCCGGCGCTTGTTGCCCGTATCAAGATTATCGGTGGTATGGATATTGCCGAGAAGAGAAAACCGCAGGACGGTCGTATTACTCAGGTGGTAGATCGTATGGAATATGATATTCGTGTATCTATCCTGCCGACAGTTTACGGTGAGAAGATAGTTATGCGTCTTACTTCCAAGACGGCTCTTACCAAGGCCAAAAAAGACCTCGGATTTTCCGATTCGGAACTTAAGGTATTTGACCATATTCTGTCGAATCCACATGGCATTTTGCTTGTTACGGGACCTACCGGTTCAGGTAAGTCAACAACACTTTATACGGCATTGTCAGAACTTAACAGTTCTGAGGTGAATATTATTACGGTTGAGGACCCTGTCGAAGCCAATATCGACGGTATCAACCAGGTGCAGACCAATAATAAAGCTAATTTGACTTTTGCATCTGCACTTAGATCTATTCTTCGTCAGGACCCGGATATCATCATGATCGGTGAGATTCGAGACGGAGAGACAGCAGGTATTGCGGTACAGGCGTCTATTACAGGACATCTTGTTGTATCTACATTGCATACCAACTCCGCGGCCAGCACTGTTACACGTTTGGAAGATATGGGTATTGAACCGTATCTTATCGCAGATTCAACGGTAGGTATCATAGCACAGCGTCTTGTGCGTAGATTGTGCCCTGCATGTAAGCAGGAGTATGAGCCGGATGAAGAAGAGAAAGAATTGCTTGGTATTGCACCTGATGAGCATGTGAAGATATTCAGACCGCGCGGTTGTAAACTGTGTGATGATAACGGATACAAAGGCCGAATCGGTGTATACGAGATAATGGAAGTAACGCATGACCTTAAAAAGGTAATATCTTCCGGTGGAAATGCCGATGATATTAAAGAGCAGGCGCTTAAAGAAGGTATGAATACTTTGAGAATGAGTGCTACGAGATACGTTATGGAAGGTATCACATCCGTAAGTGAGATGAAGAAGGTATCCTTCGATTCATAAATTGTAAGATGTGATTGCTGCAAAGAAGGCACAGCAATGCAAAACGGCTGAAGCCAAACAAAATCCGATGCAGCAGGATATAAGATAAAATTATTAAGAAGAAACAGACATAAGTAAGACACAGGGGGTTATGTTAATCATGGCAGACTATGGTTATGAAGCCATCAACAGTGAAGGAAAAATATTAAAGGGTAGTATCAGCGCCGAGAATTTTGAACTGGCTAAGGTACAGCTCAAAAACAAAGGCTTGATAGTAACAGACTTGACAGAACAGAGTGTTCTTAACAAGGATATCAATATTAATTTTGATAAAAAGCCGACACCAAGAGATCTCGGTGTATTCTGTAGACAGTTCGTAGCGATGTCAAGAGCCGGTGTATCAATACTTGAGTGTTTGACACTGCTTCGTGAGCAGACAGAGAATAAAGTATTGCAGAAGGCAGTACGTGAGGTACAGGCTGAGGTAGAAAAAGGTGAGACATTGGCAACAGGTCTTTCACAACATCCGAAGGTATTCTCGGACCTCATGGTAACAACTGTAAATGCAGGTGAGCAATCAGGTTCGCTTGATGTAGCGCTTGAGAGAATGGCTGACCAGTATGAGAAGAGTGCCAAGACCGCAGCACTTGTTAAGAAAGCAATGATATATCCTATTGTTGTAGCAATTGTTGCTGTAGCGGTAGTTGTACTTATGTTGGTAAAGGTTATACCAAGTTATACGGATATGTTCGATGATTTGGGTACAGAGCTTCCTGCTATAACAAAAGCTGTTGTGGCAATGTCAGATTTTATCGTGGCAAGATGGTTTATATTGGTACCTGTTATTGCGGCGATTGTAATTGCGATTAAAGCATATGCCAAGACAACTTCGGGAAAATATCTTAAAGCCGATTTGTCTATGAAGATACCTGCAATTAAGAATCTTGTTGTTAAGAGTGCATGTTCACAGTTTGCAAGAACTTTGGCAACACTGTTGGCTGCCGGTGTACCGCTTGTTGAAGCCGTAGATATCGTAGGTGATACAATGCAGAACTTAAGATTCTATGATGCAGTCAAGAATGCCAAGGAAGAAGTAATAAAAGGTGTGCCGCTGTCACAGCCGCTTGAAGATTGTGGTCTCTTCCCTCCGATGATGTATCATATGATACGTATCGGCGAGGAAGCAGGTAATACGGAAGAGATGCTTAATAAGATGGCCGACTACTATGATGAAGAAGTAGAGATGGCAGTACAGTCATTGATGGCAGCTATGGAGCCTGCGATAATTATCGTATTGGCACTTGTTGTTGGTGTACTTATTGCGGCAGTCATGAGTCCGATGCTTACAATGTATCAGTCACTTGATAATCTGTAAAAACGGAAATATAAATTACGAATTAAGCAACCGTGGTAGGGGCGGATGTTTAAGATATAAAAATAACAAAAAGTAAAGGAGATTTAACTATGAAGAAGTTAAATAACAAAGGTTTCTCTCTTGTAGAGTTAATCATCGTAATTGCTATTATGGCAGTTCTTATCGGTGTTCTTGCACCTCAGTTCATCAAGTATGTAGAGTCATCTAGAGAGTCTACAGACCTTCAGAACATCACAGAAGTAAAGACAGCTGTTGAGGCATTTGTTGCTGACAGCGAGTCTTCAGCTACAACTGTTACTGTTACACTTTCACATACAACTGGTACAGCAATGACAATCACTGGTGTTGCTGCATCTGATCTTTCTGGATATGGTGTAGAGCCTGCTAACATCAAGACAAAGGCTAAGGATTGGTCTGGCGATATTGTATGGAAGTACGAGAACTACAAGTGGACAACTACAGTAGTTAATGGTAAGGCATACAAGAGTGATGGATCTAAGGCATCTTAATCCAAATAACGTATAAAGGATAAAACCAACTATGGACCCGATGATTACAGCAATCTACATCATTGTTTTCCTCTACGGAATAGTGATTGGTAGTTTTCTAAATGTATGCATCTATCGCATACCGAAAAAAGAGAATATTGTCAAAGTAAACTCACATTGTATGAGTTGCGGACATAAGCTTAGTTGGTATGAACTGGTGCCGCTGTTTAGCTATCTGGTCCTGCGCGGCAAATGCCGCCATTGTAAGACACATATCTCTGTTCAGTACCCTCTTATCGAGGGACTGAACGGGGTGTTATATGTGGTAACATTTGTTATTAACGGGGTAAACGTAGATTCCCTACTCTACTGCCTGTTAATATCTGCTTTGATCACACTGAGTGTGATAGACTGGAGAACTTATGAGATTCCACTTGGAATCAACATTTTTATACTGGCACTGGGGCTGATCACAACCGGTTTTCATTATGAAGATTGGCTTAATCATGTGATTGGCTTCTTTGCGGTCAGTGTATTCCTATACATTATTATCCTTGTTACAAAGGGTAGAGGGTTTGGCGGAGGAGATCTTAAGCTCATGGCCGTGGCAGGAGTGATGCTCGGTTGGAAGCTCATAGTTCTTTCATTTCTATTAGGCTGCGTAATAGCTGCGATAGTGCATGTTATTCGTATGCGTGTGGCCGGTGCGGACAGGGTGCTCGCAATGGGACCTTATTTGTCAATCGGCATATTTATTTCTATGTTATTTGGTAATCAGTTGATTACCTGGTATATAGGATTGCTGGGATTGTAAGAGTGCATAATATCTATGCATTTTTGCAAAGAGGTACAGTGGTCTAAACGGGAGAGTATAATAAGTGGTACCAATACCCAAGGGTTGGTAGGCCAGTCTTTGGCTATGGGTATCACAATCAATGAAACAAAGGGAGATATAAGTAAATGGCTGAAAGAGTATTAAGTGTGGAAATGGGCTATTCACTTACTAAGGTATGTGAGATAGAGGCAAACGGAAAGAGCCCAAAGATATTCAATAGCTTTGTAATTGCTACACCGGACGGAATGCTTCGCGACGGTGCGGTAGAGATTAATGATGAGTTCACTAACCAGTTCTTACGTATGATGACAGTTAAGCACATCAAGACACGTAAGGCTATATTCACAATTGCAAGTAGCAAGATTGCTACAAGGGAAGCTGTTATTCCTTATGTAAAAGAGAACAAGATTACTGATGTCGTAAGAGCTAATCTGAGTGATTATTTCCCAATCGATTCAAGTCAGTATATGTTCTCACATTCTATTCTGTCTATCGAGCATGAGCCTGTAGAGATGACTACACCTGAGATAGAGCAGAAGGATGGCGAGGCTGAAGAGACAGATAACAAGAAAGTAAAACCTGTTAAGGTAACCAAGAATGTGGGCAAACCTACAGGTTACAAGCTGTTATTACTTGCAGCACCAAAACAACTTATTCAGTCATATGACAGATTGGCCAAGGCTATCGGTCTTGAAGTTGCATCTATTGATTACAACGGTAATTCAATATATCAGGCAGCTAAGGAAGAGTGTAAGGATGGAGTACAGCTTATTATTAAAGTAGATGAGCGTAGTTCATTACTTATGGTACTTGAGGATGGTATTACATCACTCAATCGTACTATTCCATACGGTATTGATGAGGCTATTGCAACATTGCAGCAGTGCAAGGAGTTTGGCGATACATCTCAGTATCAGAAAGCACTTGAAGTTGCAAGACGCAAGACAGTTATCTTAAGTTCTTTTGATGATAACAATTCAGGCGTTGTTGATTTGGATAACGAGACAAAGGAAGAAGCATTAAGAGCTGAGAAGAAGGTAGTGACTGAGTCACTCAGACCACTTGTTGGCGGTATCTTAAGAGTTATCGATTATTACAATTCCAATCATTCGGCAAGACCTATCGACAAGATGTTTGTTACAGGTATAGGTGCTGATTTCTCAGGATTGTCTGCATTACTCACACATGAGTCAGGTCTTAAGATTAAGAATCTTACTCATCTTGCAGGTATTGATATCGAGAAGGTATTCAAGGAAGTTACATATGGTGAATATGTTACATGTATCGGTGCTTCAATTGCACCTCTGTCATTCTATGGCGATCATGCGGATGATAAGAAGGGTGGCAGCAAGGGCGGTTCACTCGGCAATGTCGATACAACTGTTGCAGCTATCGTAGTATGCGGCGCAGGTGTGTTAGCTGCAATAATAATGTTGGCAGTTATACTTGTTCCGTATTTCAAAGAGAAGAAGTTGCATGACGGTTATGAGAAGACTATAGAAGAACTCCAGCCGGCATATGATGTATATCTGCAGTATAAGACTGAAGAGGCCAATGCAGATTACCTTGATAAGATTGATAAGACTACAATGAATCGTAACAGTGAGCTTATCAGTTTCTTCGAGAGTCTTGAAAGCGGTATGCCACAGAGCTTCTGCTTAACCAATCTGACAGCTAATGAAGAATCCATCACAATGGAAGCTACAGTAGCTACTAAGGCGGAGGTTGCGGTAGTACTTGATAAGATTAAGGCTAATGAGTCATTTGCTTCAACCGATATTCTTTCGGCAACACTTGATGAGAATGAAGCCGGAGAAATAATGTATACATTTACTGTTGAGATTACATACGCTCCTTTATTTGAGGAAGAAACTACAGAAGCAGCACCTGCAGAAACAGTAGCTGAAGATACAGTTGAGGAGGACGCAGAATAATGAATATGCAATTTGGTAAAAAAGAAAGAGACCTCCTTATCGGAGTAGCAGGAATAATTGTAGCAGTACTTGTATGGTTCCTTGTTGCGAGCCCATATAAGGATAAGACACAGGTATTAAAGGATGAGAATGCAACATTGAAGCCACAGGCAGAGTTGTATGAAGCAGTTAACGCACGTCTTGATGAATACCAGGATGGAATTGTAGATTTCCAGAATAAGAGTAATGAGATTTTGGCGCATTTCCCTGTAAATATTGAGAGACAGGATGAGTTGATGTTCTGGACAATGGGTGATGCCGTTGCTCCTACAGAATATGCGTTTGGCGATATTGCTATGGAAGAATCCGATCCTGTTGCCGTTATCGGTGGAACTGTAGAGGAAGATGTTGAAATAACAACTGATGAAGAAGGCAACCAGACTATCAAGGACGAAGACCTTGATAAGGTACATGCAGAGTACACTTTGATGGGTGCACCTGTAGCAATGGAGTTTGCTTCAACATACACCGGACTTAAGAGTATGATTAATTACATTCAGTCACAGAATGATAAGAATGCAATTAAAGAGTTGGAAGTAGAATTTGATGACAGCACAGGCTTGCTTAGCGGTGGCGTCGCAGTATATCTGTACTACATTCCTGATTCAGGTAAGGATTATGTACCTTCATATATTCCTAACGTACCTACAGGTGTATCTGATATCTTCCATACAATCGGTACAGATATTAATGTTCCGCGTGAACAGGTTGAAGAACTTGAAGATACAGAAAACGCTGAAGAGTCAGAGAATAACGAGTAAGAGAGTAATTAGCAGGGTATGACAGTAAAGCAGATTAAGAATAAGCCTCAATTGAATAATGCGGGTTTTACATTGTTGGAAGTGCTGATTGCTGTAATTATTCTTGCCGTAATCAGTGTTCCGATACTGCGAGCATTTGTTACGACGGCTCAGACCAATGCGAAGTCCAAACTCAAGATGCGTGCTACCAATACAGCCGAGAACTTGATAGAGGATTTTAAGTCCGAGGATTTGGAAACATTGGTAGAAGAGTATTCCAAGTCGGGACTTAATCATGTATATAAGCCGGGAGAGACTACCGATGCAGGTGGTAATATCTTTAACGGATATGTGTTTGATATAGGCGATAACAGTTATTATAAGGAAAAATTGCCCGATAATTATACTGTTAAGGTCACCTTGGATCCCAGTAAGTATTCGCATACCAACAGTATCAATTATGGTGAGTTTTCTACTCTTTCGCCTAAGAGCAGTGCAATATTCTCAATGGAGAAGGACTTCGACGATAAAGTATATAAGCTTTTCGAGGAGAAGAATAACGAGCTTGCCAAGGCTGACAGTACTATTGAACATTGGAATAAAGCCGATTTTGATAAGAAATTGCGTCGTGAGATTAAAGTGACGATAGAAAGTAGCGGTAAGTTTACAGATGACCTTGGGGACGAAGTGCCGTATGCAACTGTGAAGGTGGATGTAAAATACGTACTTGATGATGATAAAGTAGTGCCTGACAATATGGCTGACGGTTATGTCGCCATGACACGTAAGGTATTTACCAATAAGCAGTCCAAGATACCGCTTAAGAATGTGTATGTTATGTACAATCCAAGATATGCATCGGCAGCATATAACGACGGTGATATCGTATCGGTGATTAATGCCGATAATGTGCCTGTCAATCTTTATGTAGTAGCACAGAAGGGTGTCGGTGGATCAAGCGATTGGAAGGACTATAACAAGACAGGAAAATGTCCGGTTATTAATGTTTTTGAGAATGTCAGTACACCTATTAATGATGATACAGAGACAGCTACCACACTTTTTACCAACCTGAATGAAGGTGCGGAGTATCTTAAGAAGGATGACTCAGAGCAGCGTATGGTAACCTGTTATCTGAATCTGGCACGACCGAGTGCATATAAAGAACTTAAGCGTGGTAAATCTACCAGCAAGCATACATTTGGTGATAAGAAGTATGCCAAGGCGCTTGATTCAAGAGATGTGGACGGTAAGTTACTTGATGCATCCAAGGTAGATAATAAGATATATAAGATTACGGTGGAGGTACGTGAAGCGGGGGCATCGCTTCCGATGGCAACAATGACAGGTACCAAGACCAATTAGGAAGACAGTTATGAGAAACATTGTGAGAAGATTGCATAAGAAGTTAATAGAGAGCAATAAGGGTTTGTCTCTTATTACGGTTATAGTATCGATTGCTTTTGTATCGATACTTGTTAGCGTGCTTCTAACAGTTTCTGCTGTTAACTTCAAGATGCGTACAGTCAATTCTTTTTCAAAGAATTCATTTTATTCGGCAGAGCAGGTACTTGATGAGATTAACGTAGGATTGCAGCAGACAGTGTCTGATGCGCTTAGTTCATCTTATAAGCAGGTACTTGAGAATTATGATGTATCTGAGATGACATCTGCCGAGAAAAATAAGCTTGTACGTACACGTTATTACAAATATCTGTGGGACAAGTTGGCTGTAGGCGGTTCAACAGGATCTCACAATACATATATTGCATACGATCAGGGTGATGGAACAAAAGGTCTCTACGGATATCTTAAGGATTCAACAAAGTGGCATGCAGATGCAAGCCCTGAGAATGAGTATGGTGCTTTTCTTAGAAGTACGAGTGAGGTTGCAGGTTCATCGGGAAGTGTATTCTCCGGTAAGCTGACAACTTATGAAGAGTCAGGTATCGTACTTGAAGATTTGACTGTATATTACAAAGATGTCAACGGTCTTGTGTCTACTATTAAGACTGATATCAGATTGGCATATCCGGAATTTACTTTCTCAAGCGGAGATGTTCCGGAGGTATCTACATATTGCTTTATAGCAGATGGCGGATACGAAGAAGAAGGTAAGCATACTACCACAATATGCGGTAATACATATGCTTCATATATTAAATCAAAAGAGACTGATTATGACTTTACGGAAGTAAAGGAAGACTCAGTAGTTACTCCGGATCTTCATATTGTAGCTAATACAATTGATATGAAGAAGGGTGGTATTAAGACCAACAAGAATTCTACTTTGTGGACAAGTGGTATTGTGGCAAAAAGTGCAGATGTGGAATTGAACGGTTCGACATATGTACTGGATGACCTGAATATAACAGGCAAGGGTACCAATGTACGTTTGGCAGGCACTTATAACGGTTACGGTAATTCCGTTACAAAGCCGGGAGACAGTTCAGCTATTCTGGTTAATGGTACAGATGCAAATATTGATATGTCCAAAATTGAGAAGATTGTACTTGCTGGTCATGCTTATGTCGGTACCAAGGATAAGAAGATTCGTACGGATGCAAGCGGTAAGAATATAACAGATGATGATGCATATAATGATGTATATACAGGTGAATCAATTGCGATTAAGAGTAATCAGTTGATGTACCTTGTACCTGCGGAATGTATCGGAGTGGATAAGACAACAGGTACTTCACTTTACAATAAGAATCCGCTTACGGCTACAGAGTATCAGAAGATTCATGATAATCCGAGTCAGTACACAGAGATATCAACAAGTACTCAGGTAGCAAAGCTTAGCTCGGATTTGAGTGCTTATGTGGCAATGTCAGGTTCCGAACCCGATATTGAGAGGGTATTTGTAAGAACTGCGGATGCAACAGGTACACTTATATACTTCTATATGAAGTTTAGAGATGAAAATGCCGCAAATGAGTATTTTGCGAGATATTATACGGCCAATAAAGAGAGAGCCGATAAGTATTTAAGTTTTTATCTTAATGAACTCAAATTCCCTGAGTCAGGTATGGGTTCACTGAGAGTAAAATTGGCAGGTAATGCATTGGGAGGCTCAAAGAGCAGCGAAGAAGGATATCATATCGTTTCTTATGTTGTTGAGGATTCGTCAAAGAAGTTACAGGCTGATTACGAAGATTATTTGAAGCAGTTTGAAGGCTATTGTTCAAAGTTGTCGGGAGACTATGAGACATTGGCATCAGGCGGCGCAGTGATGAGATTGCATGATGAGGCAGATACTTCCAAGGAAGACTTCAAGTATATGCCATACAATACAGGTTCGTTATTCAAGAATATTATTGATGAGGACAAACTCAAGATAGTATGTGACGGTGGCGGAGTTAAGTATTTCTCAGATGACAGTGGTGATCATGTAGTTGAGATGATATATAGCACCAATGTCAATGATACGGTATCAATTGATACAGGTTGTTCACTGGTTATTGCCAATTGTGGTGTAGAAGTAAACGGTGATTTCACAGGTACAATTATTGCAAAGGGTAAGGTATCTCAGACAAAGAAAGCCAATAACAAGTATACGGCTGACAGAGAGGCTGTAGAAGAGGCATTCTTGTTGGAGAATACAATAGATGATATTGATTACAAGGTATCATATGTGTTTAAGGATAATGATGACATCCTTCTTATGAGCGGTTATGACCCTGTAAGTGATGATACAGCATTATCAAGCATTGTTACATACGAGAATTGGACTAAAGAATGATAAGAAAAAATAACAAAGGCTTCTCTTTGGTAGAGCTGATAGTCGTTTTAGCCATTATGGCAGTTATGATCGGTATCGGCGGATTCACATTGTCTCTTATGATAGGCGGTGAAGCCAAGCAGGCAGCCACAAAGATGAATGCACAATTGAATGATGTTAAGACCGGTGCTATGAGCAGATACGATGAGTATATGATTGTATCATATGTGGATGTGGCATCTTATGCGGATAAGAAGACAGCTGCAGCTGACGGTGTGCCGGAATCAGGCTTTTATGTAGATAAGCATATGGCGACAATAAGAGATACTTCGTCAATACGACAAGACATCACTGCAGATACGGAGAAAGCAAGAATCGGCTCTGCAACAGTGAAGATGACGGTAGTTACATCCGGTGGCTCTTATGTGCTCACATCTCCTAAGATATCGGGCGATGTTGATGCTGTCAGAATAGGATATGACAGAGCAACAGGTAAGCTTTGCGATGTATATGTCGGTACAGCATCCGATTTGACGACAGGCGGTACCAATGCCGGTCAGATACAAGAGATTACATTTGAAGGCGGTTCAAAGACCTATACTATTACTTTCGTGTCAGAAACAGGAAAGCATAAATTAGGGTGAGGATAATTATGCGTAATAACAAGGGTTTTTCACTAGTTGAATTAATTGTTGCGTTTGCTATTTTTGCAATAGTCGGAGCGACTATCTGCGCTTTTGTTGTATTTGGTTCCAAGAATTACAGTAGCAGCAACAAGGAAGTAAAACTGCAGTACGAGCAGCAAATAGCGGTCAATCAGATAAGAGATATTGTGCTTGAGACAAGTGAGGCTATATCTTACGATTCGACCGGCCATGAGCTGTTGGTGTTTGGTAAGGATGATATAGATCCTGCCAAGCCTTATTCCGTAAGCAGTATTACTTTTGATGTAGATAACAGTACTCTTAATTACAATTCCGAGCATTTCGCAACATTTGACGGAGTAACAAGTGTAGCTTTTTCGGGCACACCAAAGTTACTTGCCGAGGATGTGACTGATTTTAGTGTTGATTTAAAGAAACTTAAAAAAGGTCAGGTGACATTGAACATCACCTTTAAGATTGATGAGAAAGAGATAACCGTACATCCTGTTATCAAATTACGTAATAAAATTAAAGATGTAACAGGTAAAAAACTCGAAGATATATATGATGATGACGATGAAGAGTTAACAAGCAATGTACTTAACGTAATCATCTATAAGGGCGAGAAACAGTTTAATCAGGGTGAGACTGATACTATCGGTTTGGCCGGTTCTACAACAGCGACAGCTATCTATACCGCGAAGGTCAATAAGAAGTCTTTCTATGAGGGCAACATTGACCAGTCAGTTACCTGGACATTCGGTACTGCCGAGCAGATGAGTAAGTATGGCGCATATATCTCATGTAATAACGGTAGTGTTAAGGTTGATGTGACCAAGGCTACGTCATCTGTCAGAACAAAGATTCAGAATGAGACATTTGTTTTAACTGCAACAAGTGTGGCAGACCCGAATAAATCAGCTAAGGTTAAAGTAAGGATAGTTCCTAACGGTATATATCCTATGAAATTAACGACACCTGCTCCGAAGGAGATTAAGGATTATGAGAACGGACTGCTCAAATATAAGTTCACTCATACTATTGATTATACGGACGGAAGCAGCGTAAGCGGCGATAAGGTCTATGAACTTATCACATATTCGGTAACTCCGCTTGGCGATATTGCGGCAGGCTGTGGCTTCGATGAGAAGATTATGGATGGCGTATTTATCTGTAATAAGTCCATGGAGAATAAGACATTTAAGGTGGTAACCACTGTTAAGCAGCAGGGTAAAGACGGCATTATTAAGACAGAAACAACACTTAAAGTCGGAAAAGTACCGGACAAAACAGAGCAGTCAAAGATGCAGATAAGCTATGATGAGACAGCAAACAGAGCCGATTATTGTACAGTATCAGTAGCTTGGACGCATGGTGTTCCGACATATGGCACCGGCTCTGATGTAACCAATTACTTCATTAAGTATAAGTTCGAAGTAGAAAAAGGTGATTGCGATAAGTGGAATAGTAACAAGAACCGTAACTTTGATAAGATTGTAAATATTAAAGCCACTGAGAATTGGCAGACAGTTTATAAGAAAAATTTCACCAGTAATGTAGGTAACAATAAGGCTTTGGTATATTGTGAACCGTATCTTGACTGGAATGAGACATTTACTTACAGAGTAAAGATAACTCCATATGTAAGTAAGACCCAAAACGGTCAATTTGAGGAATATAAGATAGACGGTGAGTCTCAGACAGTGACAAAGACTGTTGTAATTAATCCTGTGGAAGTATATCTGACACCGGCACCTGATTCTGTTAAACTCTATGACAGTGCTAAAAAAGAGTTGAATTATATAATATCGTACAGCTCACAGATTGGTACGGGCAACAGTAAGAATGTTCGCAATTATGCTAAGATATTTAAGCCGGTATTTACAGGTATTACTGTTAATGCGACTAATGTACAGCAGTATTGGGACGGTAATTATGATGGTATTGCAACCGATAACCAATGGTCTGTTCGAAGTATCAGCGGTGTATCGCATTATGTACCGGTCGGCTATCCCAATGCTTGGCAGAAGATATTACAGCCATACTATTTTAAGGGGGCTGTAGAGACACGTGTTACGGATATGGATGATTTCCATACGGATGTAATTAATTATCATAACACGATATATATTGCTCTTAAGATGAACAATACAAATAATTGGACCAATAAGTGGGGAACAGTACCTGCGGGTGCGGTATATGCTCCTTATATTGACGGACAATATGAGAAGAATAATTGGACCGATTGGAATAACAGATTTGATAAGAATATAACAAAGCCTGTATTCAAATATCGTGAAGGTTATAAGGATGTTACAGAGAATAATAAGAAAGTAACCAAAAAGTATTATTTACCTGAGGATTATGATGTTGAAACTAATCCGGGTGGATATAAGAATATTTCTAATGTTTTGACATCTTCGGAGATGAAGTATTCGTTTGTAACATATAAAACTGCCGATTAAGGCGGCTTTTGGAAAAATGGTTTGATTGGAGGAAATGAGTATGTCACGCTTTACAGACGTACTGAAAAATAAAATAACGATTGCGACTATAGCTGTTATCACGGCAGGCGCTGTAGTGGGCGGAACAGTATACTTTAATTCCATGAGAGCCGAGGCCAGAATGACATTGCCGGGTATTCAGACGATTATCGATGATGGAAGTAACAATACAGATCCTTTTGTAATACTTGAAGTAGTGGGTAATAAGGCTGATGCGTCGCTCGGATACCTTGTTGAGGGTGAAGAACCGATTAATGATGATGCAATGTCCATTAAGGATATGCCTACTAAGGCTGAAAGAAGTGCCAATATACCGTCTGATTACGGTACTGCTTCAGGCAAGCTTACAGGCGGAAAAGGTGCGGAGCTTATAGGTAAAGCGTTCAATTATACGGATGCATATGATGAAACAGGCGATGACCAGAGTATCGATATAAGAGGTGAGTTTGTCGAGAATACTGCAAGTACCGGATATTATAATAAAAACGATGCCGGTGACGGATATGCAGTATATAACGATACTGTAGACGGATATATATCAATTGACGGTTCAGAGGAGCATTATGCACAGATATATGATGCTTTCAGACTCTATCGTAAGATGTACAAGTATGATTTAACCGGTGACGGTGGATACTATTTCGGTCTTGAGAAACTTTCAAGCGATGATCTTCCTATGGTTATCGATACAGATGCCAATGGTGATATCTACAATTGGCAGTATTTTGAAGCATATGAGATTACAGCGGATAATTATGAAGGTATTGACCCGGGACAGGTGATATATACAGGTACAGCCGATAATATGGATTATTACGGTAAAGTTGTAGTAGACGACAGCGATCCGGAGCATCCGGTTAACAAGGTTGAAATGCTTGATAGTACTCAGGTTGAGATAGCAAGTCTTGCCGATGACGGATATTATGTCGGATATGTAAGCGGTAATGACGGTTCTTCGGAATATTACAAATTGGTGAATCCGACTGCTGCAGGTGGTGCACCGTATGCATGTAATATTGATTTTACAGCTGTAGACGGTGATCATTATGACGAAGTGAACCTTCCTGCATCACATACATATTATTATGTTGCAGATGATGATGCGGCAATGAGTTATGTATATGCTCCCAGTCATGACGGAGCATATGATTTCAAGGCTGATTACACTCAGGAAGTATATCAGACATTCAGTTTTTCGGGCGGTTTTACCAATAATGAGTGGTTCAAAACAGAAGTACTTGATATAGGTATGGGTGCTAAGTCTTACGGTGATTATGATGAGAGTACAATAAGCCAGCTTAAAGATACGGTTATTGATGTTAAGACTGTGACCGTAGATGAGTTGGGCGATTATTTGGATAGTGCCAAGATGGTATATTTGGCCGGCGGATATACGACTGATATTGATGCCGAGGTAGCTCGTACATTGCATAATAAGGTGGTTAATGATGATTTCCCGATTGTGATGGAGTATTCGGCATATAAGTCTGCTGCGGATAATTCACTTGAGAATATGCAGAAGCTTGCACTTAAATTGATGCAGTCTGATTTGAAGAGCGTGGATGATGCTGCTGCATGGACAGCACTCAATATAGGTGATGATACTCACGGACTGTTGGGCGGATTGAGATTCGGTAAGATGTCTGCCAATAATCCTGAGACAAAGGATATCAGTTTTGTTAGCGGTACTATTTTTGTCAATGATGATTTGGTGTGCGGAAGCATTGTTTCTGCTGATTTTGCAGCAGAATACAGCAAGGAGAAAGGCAAATACGGCGGTCCTTTTACGGAAATGATTGATGAAAATGACGAGCAGCGTGTGTATATCGAACAGCAGATAGCAACTTCGGGCGGTGAGGATACATACAATTACAAGCTGAGTAAGGCAACAACCATACGTCATATTCTTAATGCCAGAAATGTAAATGTAGGTACAAAGTCAGAGCTTAATATTCTGGATATTGAACCTTATGATTGTACAATTTACGGTTGGGATGATCATTACTATAAGCCGAGTGAATCGGGCTACGCAAAGCTTCAGACACTTAATAAGCCAAGAAGTGCGGGCGGCAATGGCGAGAATAATGAAAATGCGTATAAGAATATCAATATAGATAATTATAAAGATTATTTTGATAAGGATTGGTTCACTAAGAATGTTGCAACACAGTTCAATTCCGACAGCGCTATGGATAAAGTGCATGTATCTATGATGGGTACAGCGGAGTTCATCGGTAATCAGGAAGAATTGGGTGAGCATTATGATGTAGTATACATTGGTTTGGATACTACGATGATGAACACAAGACTTACAAGTAATGACCGTGTTAAGACAGAGAGAACAGAATACAATGATGATAGTATGAATGACCTTGTATATACTCATATGGGTGATAAAACCAGATTCAATGTCAACTATCAGAATAAAGCAGTTAATAAGGGTGCAAAAGCGGTTGAGGGTACTACAAGATTCTCAGGTAATGATATTACTTATGATAAGTATTGTACTTTGAAACGCTATGTTGAGGCAGGTTATGCACTTATGCTGTCCGACAGATTCTTTACCAGCCTTTTTGATATTAATGAAGGCACAATCAATACTGATGTGGTAGATGAATCTTCTTGGATGTATACGTTTATTAAAGATGTATGTCTGGCCAAAGACGGTGATACTTATCTGTATTTGGGTAAGAATGTCAATACTGACTATACACTTGAGAACAATTCGACGGCTAAGAATATGTTCGTTAAATTTATGAACTATTCAAGTCTTAAGATTGATGTAAAGGAAAAACCTACCGAGTATGTAATGCAGGATGGTTCTTATCAGTTCCTGCAACCCAACGGCGGCGCATATTTCTTGGATTTCACAGTTGATTTGAAGATGGATTCACTTGTATCCAGCCAGGAAGAAGGCAGTACGGGCGGTGCTACTTATGACTGTATATTGTATGTTGATGTAGATAAAGACGGTAAGTACGAAGAGAGTGAATTGGAAGACGGTCTGGTTGTGACCAAGGACGGTTCCGAAGAAGGTACAGAAGATGGCAAGTATCATCTTACAGCCGGTAATCAGTATCATATCAGCAAGCAGTTGCCGGATGAGTATGTCGGAATGGTATCATGGAAGTTGGCTTTCGTTATGAATGATAAGAAGACGGGTGCTTCAAGTCATGATAATGCAAACAGTATCAGAACTGCTGTTACAGGATTCTCGGCAGTACCTGCAGCCAATGGTGTACAACCTTCAATTAAGGTATTACAGCTTACATCATCAAGTGATGTGCAGCATCTTGATTTGACAAGTTCTGTGATGAAGAGTCTTTATGATCAGACAGAATATGATATTCAGGTTACAAAGAGATCTGTAAGTGATCTTGTTGATAATTGGACGCTTGACGGACTTAGCAGAACAGATTATCTGTGCTCATTTGATATTGTTGTACTTGGATTTGATGATTCGTATAGTTTGGAAAGTAAGAATAACTATCCGGCTGATGCATATTATGATGCGGTAATGGCAATCAGAGAGTATGTATTGTCAGGAAGAAGTATCCTCTTTACACACGATTTGACATCGCCATATGAAGAACAGAATGATGTTAAATCCAGAGCATGGTATCTGACCACTTATTTACGTGATGTAATGGGTATGGACAGATACGGTGTTACTGACGGAAGATTGAGAGCTAAAGGCACAGAGAACAGATATGTATCTGTGTTCGATGAGGCTAAGGTAGACGGTAAAGATGCGAGCGGTGATTACAATAAGTCAGCTTTTTCCGACTTTGTATCAAGCTTCTATATATCTACCAATAATAATTCGACGGATAGAAGAGCCAACAATAATGAGTATGCAATGCTTGCCAGAACCGAATTGTATTCAACCTTCTCAGGCGAGAAAGCAACGAGTGTCAGCAACATGTATACTACCGGTTCAAAGAAGGTAAACAGACTTAATCAGGGCCAGATAACGCAGTATCCTTTCAATATTGATGAGACGATAGCTGTTGCGGAGACACATTGTCAGTGGTATCAGCTCAATCTTGATACTAAGAGCGATGATGAGAATGATAATGATGATGTAGTTGTATGGTATGCTTTGGATGGTAAAGCATCCAGCGAATGGGCTGATAATTCATACTGTAGTGTTGTTAAAAACGATGCTCGTAACAATTACTACATATATAATAAGGGTAATATAACTTACACAGGTGCAGGTCACTCTGAGATTACTTCGGGTGCTCAATATGATTCGGAGAGAAAACTGTTTGTAAACACACTTATTGCTTCCTATGAGGCAGGCGAACATGCACCTAAGGTTATATATAAAGAAAGTCCGTTTAATACATCGGCTACAATTACCTCTATGTATCTGCCGTATGATCCGACTCTTATGGCTACTGCCGATACATCAGAGGAAAATGAGGGCGGATATCTGGACAAGAATATTACAGTTAACTTCCGTACATTTAACGGTAACTTAAAGGGTAGTAAGAATCCGTTAAATGCCAAATATTATGTACAGGTGGGCAAATCGGATCCACATAATCTGACTATCGGAAAGGGCGACGAGGCTAAGTATTATGCCGAGATTAGTCCAAGTTCATTTAAGATGGTTGAATCAACCGGAGCAATGAGCGATGTAGGCGCAGGTGTATTGAATAACTACACAATATATCAGGGTGTATTTAGTCTGAAGGATTTGAGATTCGGTGAGAATAAGGTGACCAAGGATAATGCTACATTATATGTAAGACTTGGTACAGAATCACTTCAAAACGGCGAGTTCGATGTTGAGCCTGCTACCGAGAGTCTTTCACCTCTTGGTATATACAGTGTGAAGTTATTTGAACTTAAGTAGTATGTTGATAAAACCATGTGGTAAAAATACCACATGGTTTTTTTATTATATCGAAACAGACGTCAAAGCATACGAAGGTCATTGAATCAGACGTCAAAGCATACAAGAGGAATCGAAAGTGAAAAATACAGATATTTGATAAAAAGAGCAGACCAAATAATTCAGAATATTTTGCTATTAAAATAAAAAAGGAAGAAAAACTTGCTAAAATAGGAAAGTTGGTGTATAGTTGTGCACGTGTGGCAATATATACTCGCAGAAATGAGTGTAGTGTGACATTTTTATATATTTAGAACTTGGGGAGACATTATGGCAAAGTATCTGGTAATTGTGGAATCACCCAACAAGGTTAAGACTGTTGGAAAGTTCCTCGGTACGAACTATAAGGTTATGGCTAGTCAGGGACACGTCCGTGATTTGCCTAAATCGTCACTTGGTATCGGACCTGAGACGAACTATGAACCACATTATATTACAATAAGAGGCAAAGGAGATATTCTTGCAGCGCTTCGTAAAGAAGTAAAGAAGGCTGACAAAGTGTATCTCGCAACTGACCCTGACCGCGAAGGAGAAGCAATAAGCTGGCATCTGATCGCGGCATTGAAGTTGGAGAATAAGCCGACATATAGAATTACATTTAATGAGATTACGAAAAATGCGGTCAAAGAAAGCTTGAAGAATGCACGTGAGATAGACATGAATCTTGTTGATGCACAACAGGCAAGAAGATGTTTGGATCGTATGGTTGGATATAGAATTTCACCTGTTTTATGGGCTAAGGTAAAGAGAGGTCTGTCCGCAGGTCGAGTTCAGTCTGTTGCACTTAGAATAGTATGCGACAGAGAAGAAGAAATAGGCAATTTTATTCCTGAAGAATATTGGACAATCGATGCGACTATCGGCGTGGAAGGCAGTAAGAAGACTGTAGCTGCAAAATATGTCGCTTCCGATGAACATGAGTTGAAGAATAAGGAATCGGTCGATGCCGTTATGATGCAATTGCAAGGCTCGAAGATGACCATAGTTGATGTAAAACATGGAGAGAGAAATAAGAAAATGCCTCTTCCTTTTACCACATCAACATTACAGCAGGAAGCCAGCAAGGCGCTCAATTTCTCAACTCAGAAGACAATGCGCGTGGCTCAGCAGTTGTATGAAGGTGTCGAGCTTAAGGGTCAGGGTACGGTAGGTCTTATTTCATACCTGCGTACTGATTCAACGCGAATCTCTGATGAAGCTGAGAAGATGGTGACTGAGTATATCAGAGAAAATTACGGTGAATCCTTTGTTGCAAATAAGAATGATTTACCGAAGAATAACAAGAAAATACAAGATGCGCACGAGGCAATACGTCCGACAGATGTTAATCGTTCGCCAATGGCTATAAAGGATGATTTGACAAAAGAACAGTTCAAGCTCTACCAGTTGATTTGGAAGAGATTTGTAGCCAGCAGAATGGCTGTGGCTGTATATGATACTGTCAGTGTTAAACTTGAATGTGCGGGACATAAGTTCTCTGCAAGCAGCAGTAAACTTAGATTTGATGGTTTTATGTCTGTATATGTTGATTCCGATGAGGAAAAGGAAGAGCATAATGCAGTACTGAATACAATTACGAAGGATAGTAAGATTGTAGTGGATGAGCTTCATCCGGCGCAGCATTTTACACAGCCGGCACCACATTATACAGAAGCCAGTCTGGTACACGCGATGGAAGAATTGGGAATTGGTCGTCCGTCAACGTATGCTACTACAATTACTACGATTTTAGCAAGACGATATGTGGTAAAAGAAGGCAAGAATATTTTTGTGACTGAATTGGGTGAGGTTGTAAATAATATTATGCTTGATGCATTTCCACAGATTGTCGATGTCGATTTTACGGCCAATATGGAGATGTTGCTTGATTCCGTTGAAGCCGGAAGCGTGAAGTGGAAGACGATACTTGAGAATTTCTATCCGGATTTGGACGAAGCGGTAAATGCGGCCGAAGAAGAGATAGAGAAAATTGAGATTAATGAAGAACTGTCCGGTGAAAACTGTGAGATGTGTGGCCGACCTATGTATATCAAGTATGGCCCACACGGTCGTTTTCAAGCTTGCTCCGGTTTCCCGGAGTGTCGTAATGCCAAGCCTTATTATGAAAAGATTGGTGTTGCGTGTCCACAATGTGGTCAGGATATTGTAATTAAAGCAACCCGAAAGGGTCGCCGCTATTATGGATGTATAGATAATCCGAATTGCGATTTTATGGTTTGGCAAAAGCCATCCGGTAAGAATTGCCCAAGATGTGGCAAGTCCTTACTGATAAAAGGGAATAAGCTCGTCTGTATGGACACTGAGTGTGGATATACAGAGGATAAGAAGTCGGAAGTATAATATAGATATTGATGTTGGGGGACGTTGATATCAAGAATGTTTGATTTGCGCTTGTTTCATTTACTGTAAAATTAAGACGAGGTTTATATCTCGTCTTTTTTGCGCAATTACAAGAAAATTATGAAAAAACAATAAAATTCTTGAAATTGTCAGATTATAGATGTATAATATACACATGCATTGGCCCCTAGAGAGGAAAAAGTATTGTATATGATACAGAGGTAAAGGTTGGTTGATATAGGAGGTTTAGTGACGTATGAGTAGTGTTCAGTTGTTAGATAAGACGCGTAAGATTGGAAACTTACTACATAATAATAATTCCAGCAAGGTTGTTTTTAACGATATTTGCGCTGTTATGCAGGAGATTCTTAACAGTAATGTCTTGGTTATTTCCAAGAAAGGTAAGGTACTTGGAATTGATAACGATCCCAAGGTAGAAGTGATACATGAACTGATTAAGGATAATGTCGGCGGTTTCATTGATGGAATGCTTAACGAGCGTATGTTGTCTGTATTGTCTACTAAGGAGAATGTTAATCTTGAGACACTTGGTTTCGAGATTGCTAACGTAAAGAAATTTACAGCAATTATTGCACCGATTGATATCGCCGGTGAGAGACTTGGTACATTGTTCGTGTACAAAGAAGGCGATTTGTATGATATTGATGATATTATTTTGTGCGAGTACGGTACTACAGTAGTAGGCCTTGAGATGCTCAGAGCAGTCAATGAGGAAAGCGCTGAAGAGTCAAGAAAGCTCGCAGTTGTTAAGTCAGCTATTTCTACTTTGTCATTCTCAGAGATGGAAGCAATCGTACATATTTTTGATGAGCTGGATGGCATGGAAGGAATTCTTGTTGCCAGCAAGATCGCTGACAGAGTCGGCATCACACGTAGTGTTATTGTTAATGCACTTAGAAAGTTTGAGTCTGCCGGCGTTATTGAATCAAGAAGCTCAGGTATGAAGGGTACATACATTAAGGTACTTAATGATGTAGTATTTACTGAGATTGAGAAGCTTCGCAAGAATACTAACGCGTAAGGTGTACGTATATAGCATACGGGTGAGGCATGCCGTAAGGTGCGTGCGGAAGATATAGGGCGTGCGGATGGTGTATGGCGTGCGGAAGATATAGAGCGCGTGCGGAAGACATAGTGCGTGCGGAAGATATAGAGCGCGTGCGGAAGATATAGTGCGTGCGGAAGATATAGGGCATGCGGATGGTGTATGCGGAAAGCAATGGTTGGCGGCGAAAATGTAAAGTTTTCAAAGTTTATATTCTTGTAAAGATTTAGACATAAGTTGCCGATATATTATTAAATTAATAAAAGGATTGCAGTTATAAAAGGATTTATTGGATTTTCAATAAATCCTTTTTTGCGTCAAGATACTTCGGGGCGTCAAGATGCTTCGGGGTGTCAAGATGCTTCGGGGCGTTGGAAAGGCTATAGCTGGCCTTGCTGCCGAAAATGGGACTTTTTGCTGATTTCGGCAACGGAGGCGTTCGATATACATCGGAAAAACGTAATTTGAGTGAAATCGATGAGAATTCAAGCACAACGGCCGGCAAAAGTCATCGAAAAAGCAAGCAAGTCAGGAAATCGATGAGAATTCAAGCACAACGGGCGGCAAAAGTCATCGAAAAAGCAAGTGTGTCAAGAAATCGATGAGAATCCAAGCACGACGGCCGGCAAAAGTCATCGAAAAAGCAAGTGTGTCAAGAAATCGATGAGAATACAAGCACAACGGCAGACAAAAGTCAACGAAAAAGAAAGATAGTCAGAAAATCGATGATAAAACGGGCGAAAGTGAATAAAAAAAGAAACGAAAAA
>JAGHVF010000067.1 GCA_018064425.1 Candidatus Colinaster equi
AAAATAAGAAGATGTAAAGGATTATCTTCCCTCTACATCTTCTTTTGGTAACTTCTTTAAAAAATTGATTAATAACAGATATGCTGGTATGTAAGATAACAAATAAGCTATCGGTTGCGCCTCTTGAATTCCAGCAAGACCTCTAAGACTTTCTAAAATAATTAAAGCAGGAATAAAAATTATACCATTCTTTAAAAGTGCAATTATTGCAGCAGTTGATGATTTACCAGTTGTTTGGAATAACATCTCTGATACTGATGTTCCTGGCAATAATAACATAGATAGACAGAGAAGTTTTAACGCTCTCTCTCCTATTAATATAACTTCAGGATCATCTCTGAATAACTGAACAAGGTTCGGAGCAAAGAATGTGATAAAACAAAGTAAAACAAACATTACGCATTCAGCGGTAACAAAAGTGAATTTGAATGCGTCACGAAGACGTCGATATTTCTTTGCTCCAAAGCTGAAGCCTGAAACTGGCTGAAAGCCCTGACCGATACCTATACATATAGCAAGAGCTAAGAAAGCGACTCTGTTTGCGATACTCATAGCAGATACCGCAGCATCTCCATAATTACCTGAGAGATCATTTAATACAATAGTAGCTACAGATGAAAGACCTTGTCTTATAAGGCTTGGAAGGCCTGTCATAACTATAGTTCCATAAAGTTTTAAGGACTTTGATATTTTCTTTGGAGAAAGGCCCACAACAGTCTTCTTACGAATATAAGGAATAAGAAGAATAAAGAGACCAATATACTGTGAAATTGCGGTGGAAAGACCGGCGCCTGCGACACCCATATCAAGGCCAAAAATAAATATTGCATCACCAGCGATATTTAATATAGAACCTGCAAGAAGTCCTATCATTCCAAGCTTTGCCCTGCCCTCAAATCTCAGCAAGTTATTTAGAGAAAAACTTGCTGTCATCGCAGGCGCAGCAATTAAAATATAATATATATAAGTCTTAGCAAATGGCGCAATAGTAGGCGTGCTGCCAAGAAGAGTAACAATAGGATCTATAAAAATTAAGGTGGTTATTGCAAGTATAATACCTATTAATGTGGAGGTATAAATACCGGTGGCAGCAGCGGTTCTTGCGTCATCTAACTCTCCTGCCCCAAGGTGTCTTGACATCAAAATACCTGAACCTTGTCCAAACATAAATCCACATGCCTGAATAATAGCCATATAGCCAAATACAACGCCAACAGCACCTGAAGCAGAAGTGCCAAGAGTACCGATAAACGCTGTATCTACAAGGTTATATATGTTAGTTATAAGCATTGCTATAACTGTTGGAATTGCCAGAGTTATTATAAGTTTCTTAACTGGAGTGTTAAGCATTTTCTCTGTCTGTGTCAAATCTTATAGACTTCCTTCCAATGAGCCTTTCTCTCCTCTGTTACACCAAATTTCTTCAGTAACATCTCATCAAGGCTTCCGTACTTTTTATTGACTGTCTCATATGCATGAAGAAGGAGTTCTTCATGTGTTGATTCTGCATATTTGATGTTGTCGATTTGGTGCTGGCTAAAGCCAATTTTTCTAAGAGACTGCCTATTCTTTGCCGGTCTGAGTTCATTTGAAAGAAGATAATTTGACATTATCTCCTCGTCAGACACGCCTAGGCAGTGCTCAATAATGACAGCACAAAATCCTGTCCTATCCTTGCCTTCAGTACAGTGGAAAAGGAATTTATCTCCCCTATCCATAGCTTTAAATACTTCTTTCCATACTGGAGATAAAGCAATAGCAGAATATGAATCCCATTTATTTTTAATCATTCTATCTTTAAATGGACCAACATTGTGTGCAGCAAGAATTCTTGAGCGGTAATCAGTTATAACAAAACGATATTTCTGCGCATTTATAGTGTTGAGACGCACATATTTTGTTCCCTCGGGAACAAAGTCAGGCTTCTCAAATGCTTCAGATCTGCAGCGCAAATCGAATATGATATCAAGGCCCAATGAGCTGAGTTTTTCTCTCTCAGCATCATTTAATCCCTTGTTATATAGCGTTGCGCTGCGCCATATTTTATCAGTACCACTGACATTGCGAAAATTGTTCAGCATTTATTCACCTACTACTAAATCTACTCTTTCAAATTTATCTACATCGACAAGACCCTGAGTACTCATTTTAAGTGATGGAATAACTGGAAGAGATACAAATGCCATATTCATAAATGGTTCGATTCCCTCGTTTACACCAATTTCTTTTACAGTCTGTCTGAGTTTTTCGTTCTGATCTGCAATAACTGCTGCAGGTTTATCTGTCATAAGACCTGCAAGTGGTAATGGCATACTAGCAACTATTTCTCCGTCAACACATACAGCAAGACCACCGCTGATTTTTCTAATATAATTAGCAACATTAATCATATCTTCATCATTTGTGCCAATTACAATTAAGTTGTGTGAATCATGTGAGATAGAACTTGCAATAGCACCCTTCTTAAGTCCTATGCCATGGATGTATCCAACACCATTATGTCTAGTACCCTGGTGTCTTTCACATACTGCAAGTTTTAGTATATCTCTATCAACATCAATACCATTTTTGCCATTATCAAAGTCTATTTCTTCAATGAGTTCCTTTGTAATAATGCTGCCAGGAAGCACATCAATAACTCTGCAGTTCTTCTTTCCAATTTCAGGAATCATAAATGATACTTTCTTTAGTTTTGGCATGTTGAATGAGAATCTAACAGCCTTATTTCTCTGTAAGTCTGGAATAGGATCAACAATTGGAAGTGTAACTCCGTCCTTAACAGCTAATGCACCGTTACTATATACATCCCTAACAGCCATAGTATTCAAATCGTCAAGTACAAGGATATCAGCGTTATAACCCGGAGCAATAGCACCAATATTATTGAGACCAAAACACAATGCCGCCTGATGTGTTGCCATACGAATAGCTACAACAGGATCAATACCACTCTTTACAGCAAGTCGAATAATATGGTCAATATGACCTTCATTGATAATATCAGCTGGATGTCTATCATCTGCACAGAGAATTGCACGTCTGCACCAAGGCTCCTCAAATAGAGGTAACAAATCTTTGAGGTTTTTAGCAGCTGTACCCTCTCTGACCATTACCCACTGACCTTTTGAAATTCTTTCCTTGGCTTCATCAGCGGATGTTGTCTCATGGTCTGTGTAGATGCCGTTAGAGATATATTTATCCAAATCTTTTCCAGAAAGAAGTGGAGCGTGTCCATCAATATGTCGCCCCTCTTCCCTACATTGCTTAAGTTTTGCAATAACAGATGGATCACCAAAAATAACACCTGGATAATTCATCATCTCAGCAAGGCCTAAAACTCTCTTATGATGATAGAAAGTAGAGAGACTCTCAGCATTTAAGACAGCACCAGATTCATCAAAAGGAGTGGCTGGTACACAGGAAGGAAGTAAGATGTTAACGTGCAATGGTATGTTATGACTCATTTCAAGCATATATGCAACACCGTATGAGCCACATACATTTGCAATTTCGTGAGGATCAGCCATAATGCTTGTTGTTCCGTGAGGCAAACAAACCCGTGCAAGTTCTGCAGGAGTAAGCATTGTGCTTTCAATATGAATATGACCGTCAATAAGACCAGGACAAACATACTTGCCAGTTACATCTACAACGCTATCTGCTTCAGTATCGTCATAATCTCCAACACCGACGATTATTTCATCTTCGATAAGTACGTTTGCTTTTTCCAAAGTATCTGTAAAAACATTCAACACAGTACCATTTTTCAATAATGTTTTCATATTACTTCCCCTATTCTTGGAAAAAATTACAAAAAATAACTGTGTTATTA
>JAGHVF010000042.1 GCA_018064425.1 Candidatus Colinaster equi
ATTGAATGTAAATACTCCACTTGCAGTCTGACCACCATAAGATATTGTTGCTCTAACATGGTAATCATCAATTTCTTCAAAAGTTATATAATCTTGTAAAATGACAGAAGGTTCAAACAAACATTCTGCTAAATGTACTTTACCAAAGCTTCGCGCTTTCCGCTTAATCCGAAATCCTTTTCTTTATAATTCCACATCGCATGTCCGATATTGTATTTCTCGAAGGCATTGCATATTCTTTCTGCCCAACGTATGGCATCGTCGATTTCAGCCCTATCGATTACACCGTATTCACCGCAATAGAGAGGTACGCCTGCTTCTTCGGCAACCGAAACAGCATCCGCAAACAGATCTTCGAACAGCGACTCTTCGCTTTTTACGCAATCTTGCATGAGAATCTCGGCCTGGATTGGGAGATACTTTTTGACAATTTCGCGATATCGCGATAACGGTGCAGGATATCCGATAGCACCTTCGTCGCTGATTCCCTTAATCCAGCATGCGTTCTGATGCGTAAATGCAATCGGTTCATAGAAAATGGAATGTATATATAATATGTTCGTCTAACGGGATATTGATACCCCTTACGTTCATAACGCCGTTGTTGTTGACGCCGCCGATAATAATATCAGATTGAGGGCTAATCTGTCTGATTGATTTGATTGCTTCGGTTGCAATTGAATTCCATGAGTCTTCGAATACGGGATCGGACACTTCGTTCAACAATTCAAAAGCAACATGCGGGTCGTCTCCGTATCGTGTTGCAAGTGTTTTCCACAGTTCGACAAATTTGCCTTGGAGAGTCTTATCTTTGAAGAACACTCCGGGATCGGCAACAACGTCTGTATCAAATGTGTATCCGAATGTTTTGTGCAAGTCGAGAATCACGTTAAGCCCTTCAGCCTCGCACCATCTGATGCAATCGTCCACATGTACGATTCCTTTGCTGTTGAATGAGCAATCGTCATTGGCGATTACATCGCAATCAATCGGAAGACGCACGTGGTCCATACCCCATTCCTTAATTTTGGCAATATCGTCATCGGTAATAAAGTTGTCGAAATGACTGTCGGTATATTCGACGCATTGTGACAACCATCCGCCCAGATTAACGCCTCTTTTATATCCATCAAAACTTTTCATGTCTACCTCCTACTTGAATCTGTAATGTTACTATGCGACTGATTATATGGTAAAAACGGCTGCGTTTATATCGTCCGCTTGTCAAAAATATCGCGCGTATGCTACTATCGTATTATGAATACAGAAGTAGAAATTAACTATCGTGAATATGTGATGCGGGAGACCGGCATTCTTCACGCTCCTTATGAGAATGAGGTGCGCTTTTATCGTGCTGTGGCTGCCGGAGATATCAATTACATTAATGAACGTTACTGTGATACACGGACCAAGAAGGAGGGAATGGGCATTCTGTCTGATGATGATATTAGAAATAATAGATATCATTTTATCATTGCTACAGCTATGCTTGCCAGGTATTGTATAGCAAGCGGAATGCCGCATGAAGAGGCGTATCATATCAGTGATATCTATATCAGGAAAGTCGATGTAACTGACGATATTCATGAGATATCAAAACTTCATAAGCAGATGAGTCTTGAGTATACACGGAGAATGCAGAAGATAAAGAGTCTATCCGGAGTATCCAAGCCGATAAGCAGATGCCTTAATTATATATATGATCATCTTCATGAGAAGATTACACTATCGGATATTGCGGGATATGTAGGTCTGAGCAGTTGCTATATCTCACGATTGTTCAGTAGTGAGATGGGTGAGAGTGTCACCGATTACATCAGAAGGAAGAAACTTGAGACGGCAGCTACAATGTTGGCGGAGAGCGAGTATGCAGTATCTGATATTGCTCAGGTACTGGCATTCCCATCTCAGAGTCATTTTACTCATATGTTTGTGAAACAGTACAATGTAACACCGCTTTCGTATAGGAAGAAACATTCACACGTACTTATGTAAACCTAATTAGTTTTAATTCACTTATAGTTGGAATTGGAATATTATAATACTCATTCAATGTTGCTTTTAATGATTGGTATGACATTCCATTCCATCCCCATAAACTTCCGGTATGCACTCTTACTGATGTTCCATTTACATTATGCCTTCTCAATTCTGCAAACCATTTCCCATTTTCTTTTGTAATATGATCCAAAGTCCATTTTAAGTTCATATAAAGTATGCTCCTCCTATATAAAAAATTATTAGGCGTTTCGCAAACGCCTAAAATATCATATAAGAAGCTCAACAGCATTATCATCTAAATGAAGTTCCTCTACCTTGGATGAGACGGGATGTTTATTTTCGGTAAGACATAGAAGATAATCAACCGACACATCATAAAACCCGGCAAGAGTAATAAGCGAGCTGCTGGCTATCTGTTCCCGTTTGATAATGATAATGGTGTTATTTCCAACAACATCGTCTATAACTATTATCACAGGGTATATTTTAACCACTATTTTTTTAAAAAAATACCGCAAACCCTTAAATTTACGGTATTTCCATCAGAGCGCGAGACGGGGCGCTAGGTGCCAGTGGCACCTGCTTAGCGCCGACCGAGCCGGCAGGCGAGATGAAGTCGATTGAGTTTCGCAAACCCGCATAAATACTGAAAGGAGAGCACGCTATCTCCCACTGTATTCAAAGTGTATTCAAAATATTGATGGTACATCAGATATACTACTGTTGTAATTTCTTAATATCAAGATACTTGTAAATATTTTTCTTGAAGTCTCTAGGTTTACCAAAAAAATTTTCTTCCGATTTTGATAACGAATTCCTATCAGCCTTTTCCTTTATTAATTCCATTGTGCATAACAAATCTGCAACCTGAAAAAGCTTATAGTCTACAGGTTTAACACGTCTGTATTCAACATCATCAAATAAAGAATTAAAAACTGAGGCTATTATCTTAGTAAGTTCACGCTGACCGTTATCATAATAGACAATTACTTTATCAAAGTTCTTAATATAATCAGCATGCGATTCAAGTTCACTTTTAATTTCTTTAGAAAGCTTATCTGTTATCGTCACATCATCACATAACGGAAGAAGACGCTTATCAACTCTTGGGCAGACATAAAAGATATCTAACTTTCTCGTAAAATGAAATAAAGCATTAAAGAGCGAACGTCTTTTTTCTCTTTCATCTTCTGAATAGAAGCTTTCTCTTCTAATTAATGGTCCGGTATGTATCGCATGCAGTGGGTATCCCCAATATGTAATTCTTTCATCAAGCGCTGAAATTGACTTAGAAATATCAACACTTTGATCATGAAATACTATTGCTACATAATAAAAAGGACAAGTCTTATCAAATTTTCCAAAATCACCTGCTTCATCAATAAAGCAGCTAAGTACTTTTTCCATTAGTTCTAAATATCCTAAAAAAATTGGAGGGGTAATTCCCCTCCGATCGGTGGACCTGGACCTTTCGGTCAGCCCAAATGTAATATTATAATAGCATGTATTCCGAAAAAAGAAAATATTCTTTTTGATCAAAAAAATGACCGCATAGATTGCAGAACTGTTCTTTAATGCAATTAATCGGGACAACATAATGATGTTGTTGCTTTCCCATTCAATTCTGGGAATAGGTGTATTCCCCAACACCGCCTGAAAGTCAAACTCAACCATTTATTTGTCAATAATATCTTTCAATATTTATCTCTTTATCTATCTTTGTGCGGGTACCGTTTTTATCAACAGCATATAACTCAAAGCTGTCAATCTGCTTCCAACTCACCCCGAGACTGTCATCAAGGAATACATTAAGCCTGATATAATTAGGCGCAACATACAATTCCTGATTGCAATTAATATCATACAGGCTTTCATATTCACCTTCGTTTATCTTTCCGATAGTACACTTCGGATTCTCAAGCGAATTACCGGAGATGTGAAGTGTATATTGGTCAAAATCAATCTCATATCCGCCATTTATCAGCACATTCTCATCAATTTTGTACAGTAACATATCAGTTGATACATCATCATATATCGTCACATTCAAGGAAGGGTCTATCTGTGTATAAGCATTTTTGACTGCTTCCAGTTCCGCTTCTTTTTCTTTTTTCATCTCTTCACGAATACGAAGTGCTTCGGCAATAATCTGTTCATCGCCTTCATGGTCTGATTCTTCTTCGTTTCCGTTGTCTTTTTCATTATCAACGCCCTTATGATATATTCCGGTCAAGGAATACGTACCTGTGGCTTTATTAGCCGCGCCTACTCCATATGACCTGTCATCCCAATAATACGTATATTCATTGGTAGCCTCAATCGAGCCATCTTCCAGTAACGTCCTTATTGAATCGTCAAGGTCATTCAGTTCAAGCAAACCCGCTTCGTTGCCACTTGCACTGCCACCGTAATTGAACTTCACATCCGGCACGAATAATCCATCGGAACAAACATAGTGTTCCCGGAAATCAGAGGTGAACGTCCAGTATATGACATTATCAACCTGCTTATAACTCCAGCTTCCTTGATAATCACTACCGTCCTTCGGTAAAAAACGCTCTTTTAGCATCGCATTGTCAATCAGTTCATCATCAGGTTCTAATTTGCCGAATTCAGACGTAATATTAATGTTACCGGATGCAATGTAATCTGTCATAAGATTCTGATACGAATCATATACCTGAACTACGTAATAATTCGCCACACCGAATTCATCAATTGAACCTAGTAATAACGAGGTCTTGGTCATATCCTTCTTGTTTTTTCTTCCACACCATATGATATCCTTGCCAATAGGGCTAAAAGCATACGGTATTGAAGTCCAGCCATAATCGTCATAGGATATATATTTATCAAATTTCTGTTCAATTACAAAATAGTCCGGCAGGAGTTTGTCAAAATAGCTAATATCAACTTTATCTCCTATGGAAGTTGCCGACAAATCAGGTGTCACATAATCAGGTGTACCGATTTCACTAATCTCACCATGGGCCACTTCCTTATAATCAACATTAACCTGGTATACAGTACAGTCTTTCACCATATCTACAAGTCCGTTGGCGCTAACATAAAAAATAAGTTCCGCTTCACTGACAGAACTTACGCCGGCTATGGGCGCACCTTCGCTATCAACAATGTAATCATCTATGATAGAAGATCGACCATCTTGGTCATTGCCTTCAACTCTGCATGTTTGCGGATACACATTGCAGGTGACATCACCGTCATTTTCGAAAAATTGCAGCAAAAAGGCAACTGAACCATTCTTTTTTTCCAGTGCAGAATCATCGGAATATATTTTTAACTGGACCTGTGACATGTCGGTTGCATATGCCAAAATAATCGGAAGCTTTATTGACGCTTTCAAAGTGTTGGAATCCATAATGGTAAATCTGATTCCCGCATTCGCTAAAGCGTCTGTGCCTTCTTTTTGTCCTTCCTGTACTTCTTGTACATCCCGGTTTTCTGATGTGTTAAGGTTCGCAACCGCATTGGAAAAATCACTGTTTACCGGATTTGCAGTTTTGCCACAGCCTACACAAATTGCACCTGTCAGCAGAAATATCAGTGTATTCTTTAGTATTCGTTTCAATCCCAAAACATTTTCCTCATCTTATCTATTTTTAGTATTCTGCACACCATTTTAACCATAAAGCCAAAACTTATTGGTCATCCGAATTTACGACATTGTATCTGCTTACAACAGCGTTATATGCACTAACAGGGTCTTCGCCTGTACGTGTATATACTTTTATTTCGCTCAGTTCACCTTCAAGATATCTGTATGCTGTTAATGTATCCCCGTTTACTACAAGTCCCAAATCCATTACGTGCACACCTGCTTCACGCTCTGTATAATCACTTGCAGAACTTCCACTTGCGGCAAAGTTACTGCCAAAATACGGATCACTTCCATCGCCATATTCATGTATCATCCATGGTGCATCTTCCGCATGTTGATCCCATAAGCCATCAGTTGACATCTGATATCTATGTACTCCCGGTGCAATAATATATTTCTCACTTCCATTGGCGAACACGCCAAAAATATCACCGCTTCCTTTATCAAGGACACCAGGCAGCTCATCAATTAAGGGCCCGTCAGTCACATCAATTGTATTTACGGATTCGCTTGATGAACTATCTGCATCAATATCATTTGCCGAAGTATCTGAAGTCACGTTGTCATCCGTATTGGAATCAGCGTTATTTGGGTCATTTGGGGCTTCAGGTGACCGTCCTGTAAATACGCTGCTTTCTCCTACCTTCAATGTGTCGGTAATCAATTCGCCATTTTCTATCGTCTCCGTATATACCGTTCCTTCGCTGACTTCAAGTGTTGTAGCATTACCATCAACCTTAACCGTAAAAACCGTGCCCCTTACAGACATTGTCACATTGGGAGTGTCAACCTTATAAGAGTCATCCTCTCCAAGCTTATTGTCGATTCCAAAAACCATTGCACCCGAAGACTGCTCTATGATTGTTTTTAATGCGCCTTCTTCCTTAGTTGCAACAATGGAAAATACTGCGCCACTGTCAGCAAAAATATGTTTATCTTTATCAAGAAGAAGTGTCATATTCGACTCATCAAATACTTCTACCTTATCCCCTGATTCAAGACGTTGTCCTTTATACGCATCTGTAGTCTGGGAGCTGTTTTGAACAGTCGATGTTCATGTGCAGTCTTCGACTGTTATTATTCTTGCATTATTACCGCAACCGATAAGCAACACCGCCAGCACTGCCACGGCTATTATTCCAATTCTCTTTTTCATCTATCTCCTAAGCACATCGTCATATAAATCGGAATATATATCACATTATCTTCCTGCGATAAATCTTTCGTATATATGATGTAGCGTTCATTAACCTTAAGCTGATATTTTTTTATAAAATAATCAAAGGATTTATGACTTTTATAGCCTGATGATTTTACTTCAATCGGAACAATTCTTTTCCCTTTTACCATCATGAAATCAACTTCATAACGCTTTTGGGATATATTATCTTCCGCCATATAATTAAATTCGTGGTAATACAAATCATAATTCAATGCTCTTAACATCTGAGCAACCATATTTTCAAAAATATATCCCTGGTTCACATCAAGATCATCTATTATGAGCGCTTTGTATAATTTATCAGTCGTTTCTTTTCCGCTTTGAAGTAAATAGGTCACCAACAATCCTGTGTCACCCATAAACATTTTAAGTGTAGTACGGTCAACATATTGTTCAAAGGTAACTTCCGGCTTTGTTACATTGTAACAATTATTTGTAATCATAGACTGTTCTAAGAATTCCACAGCATTTGCACAATTTCTTGTTCTGGCATTCTCACCAACCACGGACAATTTAAAGACACTATTTTTATTCGTCAATTGTTCCGGAATAGACTTAAAAACAAGACCCGCACGGTCCCCATCATCTTTATCATGCTTTTCAAGATCTTTTATATATAAATTGAGAATATTTCTTTTGACCCTGTCGATTGATTTATAATCCTTCCCTTCCACAAATGCACTCACAGCCTGTGGCATTCCTCCAACAGCAATATAGGTTCTAAAAGTCTGCATGATTTTACGATGTATTAAATCACCAAGTGGTTTTTTGTTTTGAAAAGCCTCTCTGATTGCATCTGCATAAATATCATTGTTATTCGCCCAGAGAAACTCCTCAAAATCCATTGGAAACATCTTAATACTTTCTTCTTCCGAGGGAATCAATATATCCTTTACGTTTTTTCGAATCGATATGAGTGATCCTGTTTCTATATAATCGTATCTGCCATCCTTAACCAAGTGCTTGATTGCCTGCCTTGCCTTGGGGCAAAACTGTACCTCGTCAAAAATAATTAAGCCTTCCCGTTTTGTAAGGTTCTTTCCAACAATTATGAACAGGTTCCTAAAAAACGTATTTAAGTCTCCAATATTGTCAAAATTATTTTTTATATCATTACCTGCAATTGAAAAATCAATTAAAATGTAGTCCTTATATTCATTTCTGGCGAATTCTTCTACCACCGTGCTTTTACCAATACGTCGTGCACCTTCTATAAGAAGTGCTGAGGTTCCATTTGATTCTTTCTTCCACGCTAATATGTCATCGTATATTTTACGTTTGAACACAATAATCACCTCCACATTTACATTAACAAAAAAACGTTGAATTTTCAACGTTTTTTATATCATCAACTCCCAGATTACATTTTTTATTTATGTGCATTTGCACGAAATTACACTTTTTGTTCGCATTCAGGTGCACAAATTTACAATAATGTACCGGCACGATAAAAATACTAATTAAACTCTTCTTTATATTTCTCAAATTCCAACCCCTCAAGTTCCCACGGATTTTCGTCAGTCGGAACATAATGGCTCAAATCGTTCTTATACAGCAGAAGGTTATCGCCGCTCCATTCTATCATTATCTGAACATTTTCAGAACCCATTACCGGTTCAGGTCCTGCTCCCAAATCATATACAGTAACATCTTGGCCTTCTCCTGTAGGCCTGCCTCCTGCGTCATAAGTAGCATATATCTGTTTATTGTGATCAATTGTTACCAATGTACAATCTGGTAAGTATTCAATCAATATTTCCCATGATTGTGCATCTCTGCCTACGCCTTTATACCATTCGGTTTTCGTTTTTAAAGAATCGCCTTCATCTTTATCATTTTCAAAAGAATCATCCTGCTCATCTTCCCCGAATTCTTCATAATCATTATCTTGAGAATCTGCCTGCTCATTATCTTGATTATCTTCTTGCGCATCTATTGCAAGAATTTCCTCATTATCCTTACTTGCTTCGGTTGTTTTATTTTCGACTAATTCAGCGTTGCTTGTTGTTTTATTGCCACAACCAAACAAAAATGCTGCCATCGCCACAATAATCAAAAACACAAAATACTCTTTTTTCATAATCGTCCTCCTGATGGAATTACTTATTCGCCGTCTGCATTACCGGCAATGCATATTTTATATGCATCTTCATATGCCGGTGGACCGTTTTAGGAACCCGCATAAATACTGAAAGGAGAGCACGCTATCTCCCACTGTATTCAACATCATCAAATAAAGAATTAAAAACTGAGGCTATTATCTTAGTAAGTTCACGCTGACCGTTATCATAATAGACAATTACTTTATCAAAGCTCTTAATATAATCAGCATGTTCTTCATCCGGACTCAGTCCGATGAAATCCCCAAATGCTTCAGCTCTTTATTTCACTATTACTCTTTTGAAATAAATACCGCCGCCGAATCAGTCCATCCGTATCCCGGTAGACTAATTTCTTTACCGCTTATTGTATTTTTCAAATATTCGTCCTTGGTATCATAAATATTTCCGGCATAGCTTTCATCCGCTGTGCTCATATCAAGATAAAAGACTTTGTCGTCGGAATATAAGAGCGTTCCTTCTCCAGAATCAGGTAGTAGTTCCGACATTGCATTAACAACATTATTTGCTCGAATAAATCGCTGTATACACTGAATTCGATTTCCGCTTTCATCAAAGGCAACTAACGTTGCATGCTCAGTCTCTGTTGGATTAGTTTCCCTGTCATAAGCCGAATAATACAAAATATAATCATCGCTTGCAGGAACAAAATATTGCGAATCCAGTTCATAAGAACAATAAAAACGTGCTTCCAAGCTTATGCCATCTTCAGATGTCCCTGTGTTCGAATCATCGATATATACTTTGCCTTTATGCTTTTCAGCTTGCGAATAATACACCCTGACTTCACTGTCTTTTGCAGGCTCACTGCAATTATAATAATCGGTTTTCACATTGGAAGTAAAACCCGTGGGGTCAGCCGCATCCGCGTTAAACTCGTATGAATCCAAGCTCTTGCCTAACTCAACGTTAGCGATGTAACTCAAGCCTCCCCTTCCATTATCCCCAAAATTAGACGCTAAAGCATCCGCATTATAAGACGCATAGTAACAGCCGCCTATTCGGTCAATTCCTAATTCTCGATTTGGTTCATCATACGGACGTACACTTAATCCTGTATAATAATTTTCCATCATCCATCTGACATGAAAATCACTGACACACGTAAGGACTGCCGTCTCATCATTCACGTCGATTGGATCGCTGAAATCATTTGGATAGTATACGTAATTTCTGGTCCAATAATTGTGAATTGCGTTATACTCAGACCCAAAATCAAACTTTTCTTTAATGCTTTTAATCTCCCCCACTGAATCATAGCTGTAAACCGAAATATAAGTTGCAGGAACCTTTGTGATTACATCTCCAGTTGTTTGTGCATAATCTTCACCGGTCTCAGGGTCTATACCCGTTATATATTTCGTATTAATATCTACTTGAGGAAATGTAACAATTACCACTCTATAATCATCGGAATCCGGCATCAATCGTGCCCGGTCTTCCTCATTCGTATACAGAATTGATTCAATTTCTGCTTTTCCACTTTCCTTTGCTGCAAGATCAACATCCGAATATTTATCTTTGATTTGGCAAGCGCCCTTAGCTAAGAGCAATTCTTCATCATTATCGATAGTATAATAAACCGTTTTATTCGCAATCTCTTCCGGGAAGGGATGATTCTCGGCTCCGATAATTGTCACGCCGTCAATTTCAATATCAAAATGAAATTGTATTACCCCATCACTCTCCGTATAGCCCGGATTAGAAAAGATATTTTTACTTTCATCAGAATGGTCGCCAAAATAAATGCGACAATCCGCAGGTTGCAGATCACCGGTGTAGTCGGCCGCACCATATTCTATTTCAACATCAAATAATCTTTTATAATCCTCATCGCTAAAGGTAAGTCTCCTAGCCTGATAATCGGGCAATTCCCTAATCGATTCAAAAAACTCTTTGGTAACTTCTACAGTAAGATCATCGCCATACTTTGAAATGATTCTTATGGGACAATCTGATTCTACCTCAGCTTCCTCCCCATATTCTTCCGCCTGCGATTTAAAATTTTCTTTTGCAGCGTCAAAAGCACTCCTATTATCCACATCCTCTTTGTTTGTACAAGCACATAACAAAAGGCAACTAATCAGACTTGTAAAAAACAGTATACAAATTCTATTTTTCATAACCAATCTCCACAAATTACTTTTGATTTCCCAACTTCGGTTTTTATTATTTTCTATTATCAAACCGTCCGGAGTTCTCATATTATTCCATCTCTGCTATCCATTCTTCTAATTTCTTCTGTAACTCTTCTTTATTTGGAAGATAAAG
>JAGHVF010000015.1 GCA_018064425.1 Candidatus Colinaster equi
GCACCACATCCGGCAATGATATAACCATGCCCATATTTGGGCTGAGTAATCCTGAGATAATAAAAGTAGCTGTGTAACCCGAAAGGGTAGCAGTAAGGGTGTCATGGACGCACCCCGGGATCTACGCGGCGAAGCCGCGCGCACCTGATGCTCGGTAATTCAATTACCGATGTAGTTCACAAAGTATAACAGCAGAAAATGTAGATATTACTGAGGCGCTGGCAGCAAAAGAGTATTTCTCATACTATCATGAAGGGGTAAATAGGCGCATAGATGACTCAATCAAGGGATGGCTATATAAGGATAGGTCCAGAAGTATTTATGCGTGTAGTACAGAATAGAAAGGCTTCAGAGAAACATTACCGGAGAATTGATGAAGTCAAACCTAAAACAGGTGTTGTAAGATTATTAAGGCCTATATATAGTATGATTGGCTGTATGAAATACAAGATGTAATACCTGAATGACTCACCAAAAATGGTGCATCGTTCAACAGAATTGCGAGAAACCAATCAGAAAGATTTAGAAAAATGGCAAAAGGTGGAGATGATACGATACATCCATATATTAACAGCGTAATAGATAAATTTTTCGCAGCGAAAGGGATAAAACGATGACATGGGATGAAATGGACGACGTTATATTTGACGGAACAAAAAATGAAGTAAATAACCTAAAGTGCCCAGATTGCAATACAAAAGTATATATACAATACACAGCAAAATGGGGCGCATTGACTTACGGGTGTAAAAAATGCGGCCGTGTAGTGAAACTGTGTAAAGCGCCAGAACCGAATTATATTAGCGAATAAGGAGAGAACATGGACAACTTCAAAGCGGTATATAAATACTATCAACAAAGAGTTTGACACGCTCTCGCAATCTGTTATACTTGAATGACCCACCCAAAATGGTGCATTGTTCAACAGACTTGGTCAGGTTATAAAGCAGGAAGCTGCAAGCTGTGGATGACTTCGCCTTATTCCGGTAGACTCTATTATGTTTGTATATATAGAAGTAGAGTTTGAGGATGGAACTCGTAAGTTTTATTATGAAAATGAACGTGAATTTGAACATTTTGAAAGTAATTTTAGTAGTAAAAGATTTACCTCATATCATGAGTTTTTTACCACTGAAGAGTTAGGGATAGAAAAACGTGGAAGTTTGGAACTTAAATATTATGTTCGTCGTAGTAGCGATAGCTATGAGATAGTGTCACTTACAGATAAAAAACAGGAATTATCAGATCTCCTAATTCTTTCATGAAATAAGCCAGATTTTAAACGTATAAATATATAAGCGTCTAAAGTCTGGCTATAATTATTTTTTATATTGAAGCAAGTGCCTGTTTTAAGTCATTGATTATATCATCTATATTTTCTATACCAACAGACAGTCTTATTAAATCTGGTGAAATATCAGATTCGATAAGCTGCGAATCTGATAACTGTCTGTGTGTGTGGCTTGCAGGGTGTAACAGGCATGATTTTGAATCTGCTACATGTGTTACAATCGAAATTAATTTAAGCTTATCCATAAAGGTTACAGATGCGTCTCGTCCACCTTTGATAGCAAAAGCAAGTACTCCGCATGAACCCTTTGGAAGATATTTCTTTGCCAATTCATGATTTACATCATCCTCTAAATCTGAATAATGAACCCATGCAACTTTATCCTGCTCTTTCAAAAACTTTGCTACTTCCAAGGCGTTCTCACAATGCTTTTCCATACGTAGATGAAGAGTTTCAAGTCCGGCATTTATGTAAAAAGCATTTTGTGGAGATTGAATAGAACCGAAATCTCTCATTAGCTGGGCGGTTGCTTTTGTTATATATGCTCCTTTACCAAATTGTTTTGTATATGTTATTCCATGGTATGATTCGTCTGGCGTGGTAAGTCCAGGGAACTTATCTGCATATTTATCCCAATCAAAGTTACCACTGTCAACTATACAACCTCCAACTGAAATTCCATGACCATCTATATATTTAGTAGTAGAGTGAGTGACTATATCGGCACCCCATTCAAATGGTCTACAGTTAATTGGTGTAGCAAATGTATTATCAATTATAAGTGGAACACCATGCTTGTGAGCAAGTAATGAGAACTTTTCAATGTCCAGAACCTGTACTGTTGGATTAGTAATTGTTTCACCAAATATTGCTTTTGTATTTGGTTTAATATACTTCTCAAGTTCTTCCAGTGGAAGTGTTTGATCAACAAAAGTACATTCTATTCCCATTTTTTTCATTGTTACTCCAAATAAATTGTAGGTTCCGCCATATATTGAAGACGATGTAATGAAACTGGATGGCAGGAAAGTGAATACTGGTGGGACTTCGAAAACATATGGTGGACACTAAACGAGCAGACCGGAGAGTTTGAGTTTAAAGAGGACACACCGGAAAGAGTAAAAAAGAGCTTCGAGCTTTGGAAAAATAACGGAAAATAAAAATTTGACACCTTCTGCGAGTATGTTCCTGAATGACCCACCAAAAATGGTGCATCGTTCAACGAAGAAATGGCTTGGACTAGTAGAAACCCGGACGCGAAAAGATCAAATTAACTTGTTTTACTGAGTGAAGCATTGCTTGAGGTTTTCACAATGGAGGAAAAACCATGAAGGATATGGAAAACAAGGATTTTATGGCTAACCAGATTAACGATAGATTGTGGAACGTAGTATAGGTGCAGATCTTTTTGGGTGGATAAACGGGTTTGAAGTTATATATTGTTCAGATACCAAAACACTTCCGAAAGAAATTAAGGAACCTGATTGGATATTGTGAAAGAACGGACCGGTGATTTAATGAATACTTCAATTATTAGGATTACTCCTGAAAATCATGATGAATATATCAACAAAACAGACAGGCCGATTGTCATTTTGTATTTTAGCGAATTCTGTGTGCATTGCAAAAGAGCAATCAGAAGCCTGTTCGTAATGTCCCAAAGTATGGATGGCATACTGAATTTCGGTATGTGTCAGGTGGATGGACTGGACGATTTCAGATTGGAAAAGGGGATAATTAACCTCCCTTCTATATGTGTTTGGCAGAATGGGGAAAAACTCGAATTCCAAGAGGGATTTGATGAAATATATGGAATCGGTAATGCCTTGAAAGCAACTCTTGTTCCGAATCCGAATCTTCGTTATGTTTATGCAGACAATGCGGCAACAACAAAAATCTCTAAAACAGCCTTAGAGGCTTTCGTCAATTGCTCGAATGAGTATTTCGGAAACCCGTCAGGAAATTATGAGACAGGTAAGAAAGCAAAAAGCGTAATCCGAAATGCAAAGAGAACTATTGCAAGCTGCCTTGGCCTTAAGAACGGAAAAGTAATCTTCACCTCCGGCGGAACGGAAGCAGACAATATGGCTATTTGCTCGGCACTTGATTTTGGTAGGGAAACGGGCAGAAAACACGTCATTGTTTCCTCTATTGAACATCATGCTGTTTTAAATGCAATAGAAAAGTATGCTTCGGATGATTTCCGTATCACTGTTTTGCCGGTTTCTTCGGGCGGATATGTAAATGCTTCGGATGTAAGAGAGAGTATATGTGAAGACACTTGTCTTGTAAGTGTGATGCTTGCGAATAATGAGGTTGGAACAATTCAACCGATTAAAACAATTGGGGCGTTATGCAAAAAGAACGATATCCTTTTTCATGTGGATGCAGTGCAAGCGGCAGGACACATTCCAGTCGCTTTTTCGGAATGTAATATAGATTATTTGGCTATATCAGCCCATAAATTCAATGGTCCCAAAGGGGTAGGGGCGTTGCTTGTTAATGCAGGAAAACCAATATCGCGAATTATTGCAGGCGGACATCAGGAATATGGATTTCGAGCCGGGACCGAGAATGTTCCGGGGATTGGGTCGATGGCTGCCGCTTTACATGATTCCTGTAAGGGAATGAAAGAGAATGCGGCGCGAATAAGGCAGCTAAAAGAATTACTTGTAGAAGGGCTGTGTACGATTCCCGATGTAAGAATCAATAACACATCGCAAAACGTTTTGCCGGGAATACTAAGTGTGTCAATTAAAGGAGTAAATGCAAAGGCACTTTCGTATGTATTAGATGAAGCAGAAGGGGTAACAGTGTCAACCGGCGCTGCTTGTACCAGTATGGAAAGTAATTTGAGCCATGTTTTACTTGCCATGAAAATGAAGGAAGACAGAATTACTTCCACGGTTCGCATCTCCTTGGGTACGAACAATGATGAGGAAGATATTCAATATTTGATTAGCGCGTTTGAGAGATCAATCAGGTATTTAAGAAAAAAATAAATTGGGGCTTTGAGTAGCCATGTGCTATGATTGCTTCGTATATAATTGTAGACACAGTAATACAAGGCGGATTCTTAGAAAGCGATGAAGGAAGGGTAATGAGATGAAAAAGAGCGAGAAATATACGATGGATGAAATCAAAGCTTTATCAGAGCTTAGCGAATCAGAACTGGATAATATTGTGGGCGGTACGGATACTGAAGAAGGGAAAGACGCGGATGATTCTTCAGCAGGATTATGTCCGGTAAGGAAATTCTGTGTGGAACACATGGGTCGTGCGCACAGAATATGCAATATGGTTGACTGCTAGGTGAATGAAAAACAAACTTAATAAAAAAAGAGTATGGGGCTATGAGATGAAAAAGAACGAGACTTATACGATGGATGAAATCAATGCTTTATCAGAGCTTAGCGATTCAGAATTGGATAATATTGTGGGCGGTACGGATACTGAAGATGATGAGGATTCGTGTGTGGGATGTAGTGCTGCAAAGAAATTATGTATTAAGCATTTGGGATCAGGCAGCAGAGTTTGCGCTGGGATGAGTTAGGCAAACCTGAATGACCCACCAAAAGGCGTTCCAGATTACCTCGAACGAGACATTGACATGGAATCAGATATATCAATGTATTGCGGATGCTTTAAATGTAGAATTGAAGGCAGTACATGTATCATCTGAGTTGTTAGCGCAAATAAGAGTAAAGGATAAATAATTAATATGAATGAAAAAAAATTGGAGTATATGAAAATGGCCGTTGAGCAGGCACAAGAAGGAATTCATAATGGACATGGCGGTCCCTTTGGAAGCATCATTGTTAAAGATGGCAAGATAATTGGTCGTGGTCATAATATGGTACTTAAGAATACGGACTCTACAGCTCACGGTGAAGTTGTGGCAATTAGAAATGCTGAACAGGAGATAAATTCCTATGATTTAACTGGCGCTGAAATATATACAACAGGGGAGCCTTGTCCTATGTGTCTTGCTGCATGTATGTGGGCCAATATTTCAAAGGTTTATTATGGCTGTACTATTGATGATAATGAGAAAATTGGGTTTAGAGATGCAAAGTTTGATCATTTATTAGGCGGTCGAACTAAAATGTCAGACTATCTTGAGCAGATTGGTCATGAAATGTGTTTAGAATTATTTGATGAATACAATGATATTACAGATCGAATAATATACTAATCTCTTGGTGGATAAATTATTCCCCATAAGAAATAGTTAACCCGAATGACCCACCAAAAATGGTGCATCGTTCAACCGAAAAACTCATACTTACACTACATCGCGAACCCTGCCGGTCGTGTAAATACTCCAAAACTGCAATCTTACACTACACCACACGCAACGATACGTGATGGTTTGCATAATGTCACGCCACTCTGAATCAACCTCATTTGAACTCCACCATATGCTTGCGTTTCCATTTTGGTAGCAGCGTGCGTTGGCAGCGATAGTTTTCACGTTCCTTGATGGCGATTGTATCGAAAAATGTCTGCCAAAGGTCGGTGTATTCATCATTTTCGTGCTCGGTCTCAAGCAGCATTTGGTATTCGTCATCGTTTAATATGCGCAGATAGTAATCCTCATCGCGAGGATGTACGATAGCTTCGTGATGTACATCATCAATAATCATCCAATATTCGGAGGGCATTCGATCGCTAAAGTGCATACCGAGAGTGACTGCAATTCGACTTTTAGGTTCGAAGTGAGCAACATATACTGACTTTCTTATTTCGTGAAATCTCAAAAACTCTATAAAGGAATGAGCTTCATTCTTAATACGTCTGCTTATTTCAAAGAAACGCGCAACAGGTGCATATTGTGTCATCTCAAGAGCACACGGACCGTATGTGAATCCGAGTAAAAGCATTCGGTAGATTATATCAAGTCTGTCAGGCTCATATCCAAAAGAAACATATACAAGCTCGTTGTAGAAAGCGGGTGAAATCTTGAGATTAATAGAATCCATTACTTTTTCGGCTTTTGATGAGTCTGCATCTATGTGAATATATTCACTGAATAATTCATATTGATTGATAGGCTCCAGTTCAAGACGGATATTATTGTGACCTCTGTTACTCGACCACGCTTCATATATGCATGTAAGCATTGACTCCCAATCGGGAGCACAGGAATAAATATACATAAATACCTCTCTATGATGTGACACCGAGATTGAAATATTAACAGCAATTTCGCACGTTTGTTCGCCTCCGATATCATTATACAAACGTTTGTTCAGAAATGCAATAAAATCGAACATACATTCGTGGAAAAGTGCACGTAGTGTTAGACACCATGGACAGTCATATGTTAATATTACTTGTAGCATACGTATTACCAAAGGAGAAAGATATGGAGACATGGTATTATGAAGTAGTTTCGATTGACGGAGATTATGCCAATCTTAAGAGAACAGATATAGAGACAGATGATCTTAAGCTTGTGGCAAGGGCGTTGCTCCCACCGGAGATTTTCGAGGGCTGCAGACTGAAGTATGAGTTTATGACATATACAATGGAATAGATGCGTATAGTCCCCTCTTGTGTATAGAGGGGATTTTTATATAAGGTAGAGATGCAAAAATGATGCATTCACAAAGTATTATAGTGGTAGACAATAGGAGGAGACTACTATGAAAAAGGGAAAACTCATAATACTACCGTTTATATGCAGCATGATTATTGCAGGTTGTGGCCGACAGGATGTTGACATGACAGTATCGGAGCTGCAGGGAGCGATAGACGGAGGTACTTTTGCTAATGCAGCAGAGTCAGAGCTATCGAATACAGGTGAAGATACAGGCAGACTTATGTCAGAGCTTGGAATAAAAGAGACGAAGTGGAAGGAGACGCTCGGATATGGTGATAAGAAAGTTATCATGTCCGCTACAATAAGCGTTCCTAACGCTGATAGTATGTATGTAATAAAGGTTAAAGAGCATTATTACTCGAATGAAGAGAAGAAGACTATAGCGGAAGCTATTTTTGATAAGGATTCAATCCGAGTGAATGTAGACAGTGAATCAGGTAAGGAGTGGTGCAGGCAGGCTCTTAATATCTGTGAGCTTTCAAGACGTACGTTAGATAGTTCTGACAGAAATGGTGTGTGGGGCTACATTAATGATGAAGAATGCAGATATATGACGGATATGCTTACGGAGATTGCAACTACTAAGATGGCAGAATCTGCGCAGTCAGAGAGCATAAACGAGGATGTGGGCGATTATTCCGCCAACCATTATATAGGCATGAGAGACGGCCACGAGTATACTCTCGATTTTTATGTGAATCCTGATGGAAATGCGTCTTCATGGCACTTGTTAGCTGAAAATCCTGATGAGTTTTTTCCGGGATATACTACATATCGTAAATCCGTAATAGGCGAGGTGATTGATTGTTATCCGACCGGAACTGTCAATAAATGTGAGCTTTCGGCTGAGGAAGCAGCAGCACCGTTAGTTGATATTGCGTCAAAGATAGGGATTGATTATATGTCACTTGTAACTGCCAATACTTTTCATACAATAGGTATGGACAATGAATCGGGTAAATCAGACCTCATAATGGATGGATATGAACTGACAATGGCAAGAGAATATATGGGCTCTTTCTGCGACCCGAGAATACATTACAGTAATGCGGGAGCAATTACAGATGCAGATGCAAGACCGGCGTATCCGAGAGAACGTGCATACGCGGAGGTTAATGAATATGGAATAATGCGCATCGATGTCGAAGGACAGCTTGATATTGTGGGGGAACCAGAGAAAGCAGGGCTGCTTGGATTTGAGGATGTCAAAGTCTGTATAGGTGAGATTGCATCGGATATTAAGGTCAGTGTTAATGCTGATTGGTCAAGACTTTTGCTCACATATGCAAGAATTCCTTCTGCGGATGAACCTGATACATACAGTTACGTACCGGTATGGAGAGTGAGCCACGATACAACAACTTTTGATTCTTCTCCGGATATTGCAGAGGATAACGCGTGGGTAAATGCGATAGACGGCTCTAAGATAGAACCTCTTAAGAATAGCGACGTAGATTATCTGCCTGTTCAGGAATTGCTGCTTGATTATTACGTGGAATAGTAATATTTATTCTGCTATTTGGTATTCTTCTGCCTGTACATGCTGCGTATTCACGTCACTTGTGATAGAGAGCACAGTACCGTTCTCGGTAAGATGGACATTAATATGCTCTGTATTACTGTAATCAGAGAAGTGTACCGTATAGCTGTAGGCATAATATGTCTTTGTTGTGTTATCGACGCTCTTATAGTATTCAATAGTCCAGTAATACCAACTGTTTTCGTCAAAAAGGGCGTGACTTAAAAGCTGCTTATCATACAATGCATTGACGGCGTCTATGGCGCCGTTTTTTAATGCGTATGTATTCCTTTTCATCGGATTATCATCAACAGGTAGTAAAGTGCTGCCTTCTGAATCGAGAATGAGAGATACTTTTTCGCTTTCCGTGAGCTGCTCTGACATTACTTTTGATACTGCGGACGCAGTCATGTCGTACATATCTTCGGGAACATCATTGATGACTCCGATATTTCTGTAGTCGGATATAAAATGCATCGTGACGCCGGGAACCAAGAGACTCAGTGCGACAACAAAAGAAAATATAAGAATATACAGTTTTTTCTTTGATTTACGCGTGTTCTTCATTATTTTGTCCTGTCATTATACAACCATCAATTGGGATATATACATAGAAACTGGAGCCAATTTCAGGTGTACTTTCTATTTCAATTCTGCCGCCATGCTTTTTTACGATTGCGAGCGCAATTGACATTCCGAGACCGGCTCCGCCGTCTTTTCTCGTACGTGTCTTATCAGCTTTATAGAATTCATCAAAAATGTGATTGATGGTTGATTTACTCATACCTATTCCATTGTCGGATACACATATCTGATATTCATTATCACACAGTTTGCCGTCAAGAGATATTGTCTGATTTTCTTTTGACGCTTTTCGTGAATTATCAATTAAGTTAATGATAACCGTACATATCAGCTCACGGTTGCAGACTATCTCGCAATCCTCGAAGTGAGTAGAAAGCGTGAGCATTGCATCGTTAAGAATAGGCGTAACACTATGTACTACTGCATCAAAAATGTCTGCGATATGAGTTTTGGCAGTCTCAATGTCACTGTTTCGCAGGCTGAGCAAATCCAAAAGATTCATAGACATTGATTCAAGTCGCTTACCTTCGGTAAATATGTAGTTATATGCGATTTTTCTATGTTCATCGTCAAGATTACGACTCCTGAGAGTATCGGCATATCCCATTATTGCAGTCATAGGAGTCTTAATCTCATGAGTAAAATCCGCAACAAATTGTTCTCGCTGCTTTATGCTTAGGTTGAGCTCGTTAATCTTATTATTGATGGCCTCAGTCATAAGATTGAATCTATTTGATAATTCCCCAATTTCATCATCCGAAGACACATCGATTGATAAGTCATAGTTGCCACTTGAGATTTCATCGGTGAGAAGGCTTAAGTTTTCCAGCGGTCCGGTAAGACGCGAACAGGAAATATCAATGAGGATGGTGCATACGATAAGAATAATAATCATAGCGCAAAAGAGAAGCAGTGTATTATGAGTTATCTCATCATAGATATTGTCTATGTTTCGCATGGATACAAGTGTGAGACTGTTAGTATCCCATTTTGATACAACTGCGATATAGTGTGAGCCATTCTCGTCAGTAATCATGTATTTACGTTCTCCGGCAGACATCGTAAGAATCATACGAGTCAGATCCTGGTTAACTTTGCCGGCATAGGCAGCTTCCCTATTGTCATAGATAATAGTATTGTCATAGATAAGGATGATATTACTGTCATTTGCGATTGAAGCACTTGGCGAATGCTCGATTGCTGCTTCATAAAGTTGCGTAATTTTTGATGAATAACATGACGGGAGTTCGTTGGATTCTACATAGTAGTCGATTCCGGATATGATGACAGTATGTTCCTTAAGGGCATGCGAAGTCTCGACATCAAGTGATGTCTTGTAGGAATTGTATATGATTATAAGGCCGAAGACAGATAGCGCCACGGCGATAAATCCAAGATTCAGTAGGATTACTTTTAATTTAAATTTCATATTATGTCAACCAATCTTGCTTGCGCCCGTGTAAGGGCCGTGATTTACTTATCAGTGTCAGTCGAGTCTGTAACCGGATTTGTATATGGTCTTAATCTGGTCTAGGAGTCCGGTCTTTTTGCGGAGCCTCTGCATATGAAGCTCAAGTGTACGTGAACTGTCATCATATTCTGCATCCCATATTTTCTCATACAGCGTGACTTTGGAGATAACTTTCCCCTTATTGGATATAAGATATACGAGCAATTCATATTCTTTTGGAGTAAGATATACAGACTGACCGGATACAGTGACTGTATGCGCAATATTATCAATGACAATGTTGTCATAAGTCAGTGTTGTTTCATTTTTATTATATCTTCTGAGTACGACGCCCACTCTGGCAATAAGCTCTGCTATTTCAAAAGGCTTGGTGATATAGTCCTCAGCACCGAGATTCAGTCCGTTTATCTTGTTGTTAAGCGAACTCTTGGCGGTAAGGAAAATAGTAGGGATATTAAGCGGACGTATATATTCCATCAGTTCATAACCGTTGATTTTGGGAAGCATAATATCGAGAAGAATAAGACTGTAATCATTATCTTCTATAAGATTGGCGGCTTCTTCACCATCGTAAGCACATGTGCAGTTGTAGCCCTCCATCTCAAGATTGAACTTAATCAAATTTGAAATAGCCGGCTCATCCTCAACGATGAGTATTGAGATATTTTTCATATATTTATTTATCCTCCAAATGTATTTTATCATATTTGCTGATAAAAAAATGATGCATTCTGTATTTACAATGTCAGTATGAGAAGAAGAATGATTATGCCGATTGTTTTGACAGTATCACTTTTATTCGCAGGATGTGGACAGGATGTGAGCAATTACGAATCGGGCCCAAAGCTAATAGAATATGAAAAGGACGTGTATAGAACTACACTTGTTGAAAAGGCGGATTTGAAACCGGTGCTTTCACTTACACTTAAATCATCCAATTATGAAGTGGAGACATACGGTTCGCTTGAAAACAGTATGGAGGTCAATACTATTAATGTCGAAGTAGGCAGTAAGGTTATGCCGGGAGATGTAATGGTTGAATTTGTTGCTAAGGAAGAGGAGGACTACGAGAAGCAACTGTTTGACTACAGGAAGAGGCTAAGCGAAGACAAGCTGCTTAAGGAGCATTACGAGAAGATAAGCGGAATTGATAAGAAAAATGATTATACCGCGGATATTGCAATGCTTGACGATGACATAGAACTTGTAAACACGTATATTAGCGAGATGGAGCTTGTTCGTGATAACCTGCGTATTATTGCTAAAGAGGAAGGAACTGTTATTGCAATATCGGAAGAACTGACCAAAGGTGTAGCGCCTGCAGCAACAGCGCTTTTTAAGGTGGCAAGCGGTGACGGACGATATGAAGCGGTTACGGATGATAAGTATGAATTTGTGATTGATGAGATTTATACTGCATCAATCGATGTGGCAACGATAGATATGCGACTCGTTGATATACAGAATGAAGGTGAGACGCGGCGACTTATATTTGAAAAAGCTAATGACAGCATAGTTACAGATGTAACGGATACGCCTGTCATTAAGATAGAAAAGCCGGAAATTAAGAATGCTGTATATGTTGACAGTAGTGCAATAGCAGAAGTTTCGGGAAAGACGTATGTATATGTAGTTGATGAAGATGGTTTCAGACATGCTAAAGAGATTACGGTCGACAGCACTTTTGATAACTATGCAATTATAGGAAGCGGATTATCCGGAGGAGAAAGGGTAGTAGTTCAATGAAAAAGTATAGATTAGCAATTGTGTTACTCATTACGGCTGCTATGATGAGCGGTTGCGAGAGTGAAGAAGCACCGGTGCTTATAGAACCGATTGCCGTTAATGAATCATATCGTCCTGTAGAGAGAGGAGATATCAGCGTCTCTTTGTGTAAAATTGGACACGCGGAAGGAAGAGAATACTGCCATTTTCTTAAGACGCAGACAGATATCGACAGAATTTTTGTTGATATAGGCGATTATGTGCATGAAGGAGATGTGCTTGCAACGATAGACACAGCATCGCTTATGCAGGAAAAAGAGATGCTGGCGGCTGAACTGGAATATCAGAACAATCTTTTAACAGCAAGAACTGCTGTTGGAGAAAAGGAAAAGAAGATTCTTGAGATAGACAAGCGTAACGCTGAGAAAAATGTGCAGTCGCTTGTGACGGATCAGAGCATAAGAGATGAAGCACTAAAAGATGAGGAGATTGAAGTCAGTGGTCAGGAGATGGATAGTCTCGATTACGCGGTGGAAAAGGCAAAGGAATATGAGTCTGATGCAAAAACGGCACAATTAGTTGGCCTTGAAAATATCGATTTTGACATAATGATGGCAAATCATAGGATTACGGTCATTAACGAAGAAATCGTAAAGATTGATGAGAAAATTGAAAAGTGTACTGTCACAGCTATGCATGACGGATATGTAACATATGTTAAAAATCTGAAAAATGGTAGTACGGTAGAGGGATTTGAAAATATTGTGATTGTTACCGACACGGATGATATTCATCTTACACTTGATGAAAAGGTGTCTTCATCATTGTGGAATCGTATGGAGGATTCCTACAAGCAGATTTATGCACAGGTTGGTGGAAAAAAATATGAATTGAAGAGACATGAGTATTCGAATTCGGAATATGCTCAGATGAAAGGAAATGAAAAATATCCGCCTATAATGCTTGAATTTACGGAAGAATGTCCGTTAAAGAGCGGAGACATTACGGCAGTAATGATGGTTGGAGCACAGTCGCCACAGACGCTTTGCGTTGGTACAGATTCACTATATCGTTCGGACAGCGAAGCGTGGGTATACGTAAATGTTGATGGTAAAAAGGAAAAACGAGTAGTTACGATAGGACTTGAAACGGATGAAATGGCAGAAGTGACTTCCGGATTAGAGGAAGGTGAACTTGTCTATTATTCATCCATGACAATGATGCCTGCCAAGTACGATGAACTTAAAGCGGTGCGTAGTGATTATTCCAATGATTCGAGTACGATAGGAATAAAAGCAGCTAAGGAATATACAAAGTGTATTTCTTATACGCAGAACATGAAAGGCCGCGTTAAGAAGGTCAATGTCACAAAGGGGGCCACGGTAGAAGCAGGAGAACTTCTGTGTGAGATAGCTGTAGATGAAGGGAAATCGGGAATTGTAGAGAGCAGTAATCTTAAGAGTGAAGCAGAGGAAAAATATCTTCATGACGTAGAAGAGTTAAGAAAGCAGATTACAGACTTAGAGAGAGATAAGAGACATTCCTACAGTGATACCGAGAAGAGAGAGATTGATGACAGAATAGCGTATATCAGAGCTAATATGGATCTTCTTGCGGTGGATTACAATTATGAGAACAGACTTGCTGATATCGAAAGCAAATTCGCTGCAGACAAATCTGATGCTGACGGTATCAGGCGTGTATATGCAACAGAATCCGGTGTTGTGGGTGGTATCGGAGTCATTGATGATATGAGGATAGATACTGATGATTCCGTGAGACTTATGCAGGTATCAAGTGCTGATAGTCTGAAACTGTCTGTAAATACAGGTAATGATGTTCTCACTTACGGAAGTATTGTTACATTTACGATCGGAGGTGCAAGCGACAGCACTTTTTCAGGAACAGTTTGTGGTGGAAGTGCTAATCTGGGACGTGTCTATATAGGATACTATAAGGATAGACCATATATTACATTCTGCAGTGACGATAACGCGCAGAATAATGTAGTTTATATTGATTCCGAAAGAGATGATATCGATAAACTCACGGATATTACCGCTTCGTATTCCAAGGGAACTCTTCATGATGTCATTGTATTGCCGAAGAAAGCTGTCGGTGAAGAAGTACCGAGAGGCTCGCAGATAACAAGATACTATGTGTGGAGAGTATCGGGAGGTAAGCTCGTGAAGGCGTATGTAAAGACTGATGCGAGTATTAATTCTGCATCAGAGGTATGCATTTTATCCGGAATAGGCGAAGGAGATACTATCGCAATACCGCAGGACGAAAAGAGGACTGACAAATGATCACACTTTTAATCGGAAAAATAAAGAATAGAAAATTGCTCAATCTCTGTCTTTTATTCGGTATTGTGCTTTTTATATCTGTTGCAATATGCACGCCTATGTTTGAGTATGGTTCATACAACAGGCTGCTTCAGAGCGATTTTGATGATTATATCGAGAAAAACAACAGAGAACCTATAGTACTCTCGCACATGGAACAGATTAAGACAGACTCACCGCTTCTTATCGAGTCATGTATGACACAGATGCAGGACTATAGTGATATATGGGAAAAGTATCTGCCGGCAGAGAAGAAGAGTACACTGAAGCTTTTTAAACTTCCGGATACAAAATATGAGCGTGAATATGACGTCAATACCGGTATGGTGGGAATCTATGTAATCCCTGATGCAATGTCGCATCTTGAGATTCTTAGCGGTGAAATGTACGGTGAAAATGAGTATGAATGTGTGATACTACAGTCAACAATGGACTACACCGGAATACTATCGGATGAGACAATTACTTTACCGAATATTAAGGATAAGATGGGAACGGCGACTAAGCTTAAGGTAACAGGTATTGCTGAGGTTAAGGATGTCTATGACGAATTCTGGATTACAGACCCTAATACGCTCAATAATGCAGTACTTGTAAGCGAGTCACTGTTGCAGAAGCTGATAACGAACTGTAACCTTGTTAATTACGAGTACTCGGTTGAAACATCATTTGATTATCGCGGAATCGATTGCAGAGATGTGGAGGATATTAAGTACTATCTTGAGGAGTTTGGCTCAAAGGATAAGTATTTTGAGAATTCCTGTACGGATACACTTATAGAGTATTCTTTCGGACAAAAGGAAATAGAAGTAATCATAAGAGTCGTAGAGATGCCGATGTTAGCGCTTCTTTTGTTCTTCATATATACGGTCACGGGACAGATACTTTCGCTGGAGACTGCGGAAATAGCGCTGCTTCGAAGCAGAGGCTACTACAGAAAGGACATTATTCTGTTATATGGCAGGCAGGCAGCAGTTTTGTCGGTGATAGGAATAGTAATCTCAATTCCTATAGGAATGTTGATGTGTGTAATGGCAGCAATGGCAGATGGATTTATGACATTTACTCTGCATTCAATTGCTTCCTACAGGATTGTGTATCCTATGTTTATCTATGCGCTGATTGCGGCAGTATGCGTTATCGCCGTTATGATTATTCCGGTTATCGGATATAGTGATAATGATGTGGTAGGCAATAGAAAGAATAAGATGGGAAGCAACAAAAGCTTTATCCAGAAGTATTACATTGACGTGATACTTGTAGTTGTGACAGGTTATCTGATGTACAACTACGTAAAGCAGACCGAACTTCTGGCAGCGGACATCGTAAGCGGAAAGAGCATAGACGGAATGATGTTTTTAGGCGTGTCGTTCTTTATTTTTTCCTGCGCGGTATTATCTGTGAGACTTACAAAATATGCGATTACACTCGTGTACAGAATCGGAAATAAGAAGTGGGCACCTAATCTGTACGCTTCGTTTTTGGAATTACAATCGAAAAATACAAAGAGAGATTTTATCTGTATCTTCATTGTTTTTACGTTATCATCAAGTATTTTTCAGGCGAATCTTGCGTCGACAATCAATACCAATAGTGACATGCGTGTCACTTATGATGACGGCGCGGATATCGTTATTATGGAAAAGTGGATACCGGAGAAAAAGGCCGATCCGGTGAATAAAAAGATGGTCAGATATTACGTGGAACCTGATTATTCGCGATTCGAAGGGATAAGAGATGATGGTTGTAGTATGACACGCGTCATAAGAGATAACAGTGTAACCGTGAGAGCTAATAGTATTCCTCTTACGGAATGCGAGGAAATGGCAATAAATACCAAGGAATTCGGTGAGAGTGCAATACCGATAGATGGTCTTAACAGCGAACATTATTATAATTATCTTAATGCATTGGCAGGAACTGTTGATGGTGTGCTCATATCAAGAAGTATTGCTGATTATACGGGTGCCTTGGTGGGCGAGCGAATTGTATACGAGAAGTTAAGTGATCTGGATGGTAACTCGGAAGATAATAAAGTGACTATGTCAGCTGTAATCGTGGGAATCTTTGATGCATGGCCGGGGTATAAACGATACGAATATAAGCGTGATGATAATGGCGCCGAGAAGCTGCATGAGAACCACCTCATAGTGACGAATTATGCCAATGATGTTAATTGCTTCGGTATTGTACCGTATGAAATATGGGTTAATACCGATAAGACAAAGACAGACGGCGAATTCGTAAGAGAATACTGTGAGGAAGCTGGAATTACACTTGATTATATAAAGGATGCGAAAGAAGATATTGCGATTACGCGTAACTCTTCCAAGTTCCAGATAACAAACGGACTGTTTTCGCTGGAATTTGTAGTAAGTATATTGGCATGTACGGTCGGAATGCTTATTTACTGGATATCAAGTATGAAGCAGCGAGAGATGCTTTTCGGCATTTACCGAGCGATGGGAATGTCGATGAAGGAGGTCGTCGGAATCATAGTAAATGAGCAGATTTTTGCTTCAGTGACGTCGTGGCTGTTTGGCGGATTATTCGGCATTCTTACATCAGTATTCGGTGTAAAACTTCTTGCAACCGTATATCTGCCGTATAAACACAGTGTGCCGCTTAATACAGTTATAGATTATGCGGATATTGTAAAGCTTTTGGCGATAGTAATGGCAATTATTATTTTATGTATTTATATTATGAAGAAACTTATGCAGAGCTCCAACATGGCTCAGGCAATTAAGATGGGAGAAGACTGATGAGCGATAGTATCCTATATGCAAGAGGAATACGGAGATCCTTTTTGTCAAGCGGTAAAGAGATAGAGGTACTTAAAGGTATTGATATAAATGTTCAAAAGGGAAAGCTTGTGATTTTGAAGGGCCGCTCCGGTTCCGGTAAGACAACGCTGCTTAATATACTCAGTGCACTTGATATGCCGACAGGTGGACAGGTATTTTTTGATGAGACGGATATTACGAACGTTTCTGAAAAAGAGAGAGAACTGGTGAGACGAAAGAAAATAGGCTTTGTATTCCAGTCTGTTGCGCTTGTACCGATTATGAATGCATATCAGAATATTGATTTTGTATTAAGAATGGCAGAGTATGAAGGTGACAGGGATGAGAGAATAAAGCATGTGCTTGGTCTTGTCGGGCTTGAAGAGAGAATGCTGCATATGCCGCTTCAGTTATCCGGCGGTGAGAGGCAGAGAGTGGCAATAGCAAGAGCCATGGCGCATAAGCCTATGATTATTTTTGCGGATGAGCCGACAGGGGCACTGGATACGGCAGCAGGCTTAAATGTCATGAGACTTTTTAAGGAACTGATACGTGTGGAGAATATGACAATCGTGATGACTACGCATGACCAAAATCTGATGCAGATGGGTGATGTTGTATATGAGATAGAGGATGGTGAGATAATTGGAAGAAGCGAAAACACTAATTAGATGTGAGGGCCTTGTAAAAATATATAAGACTGAGGATGTTGAAGTGTTTGCGCTGCAGGGACTTGACCTTACGATTAACGAGGGCGAGCTTATGGCGATTGTCGGTAAGAGTGGAAGCGGAAAATCAACACTTCTTAATCTGCTAGGCGGTCTTGAGACACCATCGGTCGGCAAGATATATATAGGCGATGTCAACCTTTTTGACTTATCTAAGAAGGAACTGCTCTCATACAGACGTGACAACATTGGATTTGTCTGGCAGATGTGTAATAAGAATCTCCTGCCTTATCTTACCGCATCTGAGAATATTGAAGTAAGTATATATGGCAATATGAGTAAAGAGGAAAAACGTGCGCGTTCGTATGAATTACTTGATAAAGTGGGACTTGCAGGAAAAGAAGAAAAATTCCCGACACAGATGTCAGGTGGTGAACAGCAGAGAATTGCAATAGCAATTGCACTTTGCAACAATCCTAAGATTATTCTCGCAGATGAGCCTACCGGTGCTGTAGACAGTAAGACATCGGATCAGATTCAGGAACTTTTCCGTACGCTTAATAAAGAGATGGGCGTTACAATTATCATAGTTACACATGATATGCATCTGGCGGACAAAGTGGACAGAACGGTTATGATTTCGGATGGTAAGATTAGTTCGGAAAAAGTGAGAGTACTTGCTGAATCGGCAGACGCAGAGCATGAAGAGTTCTCGGTGCTTGACAGTGCGGGAAGACTTAAGATAAGTGATGAACTGCTGGAAGCGGCAGGAATTGACAAGCGTGTAAAGGTGATTAACGAGGACGGAAGAATAATAATAGAGAAAATATAGATTATAGTTCCTCATATAAGTAAAGCAAATCCCTGCGAACTCATTGTTTGCAGGGATTTCTGATTGTATGCGTATTGTAATTGCCGGGTTGTTATTAGTATTGCCTTTTAGTATAATCGATATGTTCCCTGTCCCTAAAGGCTCAAGGCTTAATAGGTGAAGATATGTATACAAGAAATAAATTGTTGACTGTATTTAATATTATAAATAAGACTATTCTTATTGGTTCTATCATTCAGATAATATTCGGCGTGACGGATATATTGTCACTTACATTACATTATTGGGGTGACACATATACAATAATCCATGCCAAATCAACACCGCAGTCGGTATTTAATATTATTTCCGGAATAATTCTTACAATAGTATCATTATATATCATAAAAATAATTAGTGACGCCAGGTTCTATTCCGGCTTTTTTGAATGTGACCTTGACGGCACAATTCAATATGAAGAATTGGCTAATGTAACAGGGAAAAGTATATCTAAAATAAAAAAGGAATTATCATTTGTATTGAGAATCTTTATGAAAAGATATTCTCTTGTATCGGATAATTCACAAGGACATATCGAGTTGTATGGTAAGAAAATACTTTGTTCATGCAAGCATTGCGGTGCAGAGATTGAGAAAAAGGAATATTTCAGCGGAAAATGTCCATACTGCAACGGTTCTGATGTATTCGCTAGAGTATTAACCGACAAACGGTTCTACAGTATTGTTAATGATACTGCAACCACGAATAAACCACCGGTATATTACCAGGGTAAAAATCTCTCGCGTAAGAAGACAATTGCGTTAATATTGGCAGCAATCGCCGTCATTCTGATCCTTATTATATTAATGTATGCCTGTGATACTTTTAGTAATCTGATCAACTATGAAGAATATATCAAAGACTATTACCGAGGGGTGCTGTTCGAAGGCAAAGAGATGAAGAATTATGGTAATATCAATCCGAAAGGAATGGTCTCTAACATAGTATTCAGCATAGGCTTTATCCTATGTCAAAGTGCTTGTCTTATATTATGGTTGTATATCTTCATACATTCGGAGTTATCCCAGAAAATGTCTTTCTATTTATCTGAGTGCAAAAAACCGTTTATTAATCTTGAAGAAATCAAAAGCTATACCAAATTTAAACAACCATTTAAGCGTTCTTATGCTCTTATTAGGAGCGGCTATTTAAAAAATGCAACATTTGAAAAACATAATGATGAAATGATGTTGGCACTTGCCAAAAAAGTTCAAAAAGATATTTGCCCTCACTGTGGCGGACCCATTACAGATGCAGTTGATGACAAATACATATGTAAATATTGTCAGCAACCTATAATGGGAGTAGTGGTAAAAAAGTAACTTACAAAGGGTTTAGTATAGCTGAAAGTGCTTGACGGCATTTTTTATTAAAGAGGATGATGAGATATGAAGAACAAAGCCATAGAAAAGTCAAATATTATGACAAGTGTATTTAAGGAGATGCTGTTTATACAGATTATGGCAGTTGTCACAGCTACTATCGGATCAGTAGTTGACGGTATTATCACGAGCAATTTTCTTGGTCGTGATGCAATGGCTGCATTTAGTATTTCAACACCCTTTTTCATATTCTTATCCTGCTTTTCCAACATGGTTGGAAACGGTGCACAGTCATTAGGCGGAAAATGTCTGGGAAAGGGTGACAAGGAATCGGTAAACGGTCTTTTTACACTTACAATAATTTCAGTTTGCATTGCCGGTGTTATCATTTTCTTAGTTTCGTTCTTTTTTGGTAATCAAATCGCCGTGTTGTTGGGGGCAAATACCGAGACACAAGAAAATGTTGCAGCATACATTAGAGGATTGTCATTTGGTGCATTACCGATTATGTTAAATGGTCCGATAATAAGATTTTTACAGCTTGATAAGGCTCAGAAATTTTCATTCCTTGGTGTAATCGTAATGACAGTTACTAACATATGCGGAGACCTTCTTAATGTATTTGTATTCAAGAAAGGAATGTTCGGAATGGCATTTGCAACCAGTATTGGTTACTATGCTGCTGTTATTCTCTTAGTTACGCATTTTCTTGGAAAAAAGACCGAGCTTACATTTGATGTTGCCAAGGCGAAATTCAAAGACTTCAAGGATATTATTGTAATAGGATTGCCAACTGCGATTAGCCAGTTATGTATTATGCTGAAGTCGGTATGTCTAAATAGAATTTTTCTTGGTCTTGCGGGTACTTTGTTTGTTGCTGCATATGCGGGACAGAACACAATTTCTACATTACTCAGTTCTGTAAGTCTTGGTTTTGGAATGACTACACTTCTTATATGCAGTGTTCTTGCCGGTGAAGAAGATAGAACTTCATTAACAAAGACACTTAAAGATTCAATTAAAATCAGTGTGATTATTAACGTAATCATCGCAGTATTGGTGATTGTGGGCGCTGACTTTCTTGCCTCCCTCTTTGGCAAAGGTGATTTGGAAACAAGAAATCTTTCGGCAAGAATTTTGAGAATTTACGCATGCGGATTACCAATAAGCATTATTACAATTAATCTTCAGAACTTTTTCCAGAGTATGAAAAAGACGGTTCTCGTCAATACAATATGTGTACTTCACGATTTTGGATTCATAGTGGGTTATGCTCTCATTTTACCCCGAATTGCCGGAAGAGATTCAATATGGTTTCTATTTCCGATGGCACAGGTAACAATGCTTCTTACGATAATAGTAATTTCTATTATTCACAATAAGGGAATTCCAAAGAGTTTTGAGGAATTCTTGATGTTGGATGAAGGATTTGGTGTTAGTGACGAAAACAGACTAGATATCTCGATAAATGATTTGAATGGTGTTGTCGGAGTCTCCGAAAAGGTTCATAATTTTTGTCGCTCACACAATATGGACGAAAAGAAGAGCTTTTTTGCTGCTCTTTCGATAGAAGAAATGGCCGGAAATATTGTCTTACATGGATTTGAAGCGGATAAAGAGAATGTAATTGAGATTCGAGTTGGAATTAAAAATGATAAAGTTAAAATAAGAATTCGTGATAACTGTAAAAACTTTAATCCCGAAGATCATATTAGGAATCTGGCTGATGAGGATATAGCTCACAATATTGGAATCCGTATGATATTCAAAAAAGCCGAAAACTTTAGATATCAGAGTACTTTCAAGCTTAATGTTTTAACTATAGAAATATAAACGTATGCATGTTAATTAAAATCAAATTATGAATCGTTTTATTGGGGAGGTAACTGGGAAAATATGCCAAACAACATAGACGAAAGAATAGAAAAGATAAAGGATACGATAAAAAACAATGTAAAAGAGTGGTTCGGCGATGATATAAGCGATGCCAAAGTACATTACTCTACGAAAAGCTTTGTTTATGATTTTTCGGACGATTACATTATTAAAGTAGATGAAATATCCAAAGATGAGAGTCAATTCGTTGCGTTATTGGAATATTTGGTGGAATTAAAGAAGAATTGCTCCGAAATATGTGTACCTGTTAGGACTTTGTCCGGAAAAGTATATGAAAAAGTAGAACTTGAAGACAGAGTATTGGCTGTGACTAAGTTTGAAAAGGCTAAAGGGAAATTACTTCGCGGAAATATGCTCAATGCAGGTCATGCTTATGTGGCCGGAGATGTTTTAGGTAAAATCCACGAATATTCAATTCAACTAAACAAGGATGACAGAACAATAATCAGACCGTCATTTGAAGATGAGATAAAGAGCATTGAGGCAATTCTTGATGAAGATTTTGTTATGCAATATTATGACGAAAAGGCTATAAATCAGATAAGAGCTTTGCTTGAAAATGTGAAAGGAATTGAGAAAACGCAGAAAAATTTTGGATTGATACATAACGATTTTACGTTTTATAATTATTTTGTTGAGGATAATAAAATAAGCGTTTTTGATTTCGGAGACTGCGGATATGGTTATTTCATGTATGACATAGCGATTTTGTTCCTTTCGTGGATTTCCAAACCGGATGCAAATGCTATGCTTGATGTTAATGGCAATTTAGAATTACTTATGCCTGCTTTTAGAGAGGCATATGAAAAGCATGTCAGTGTAGCGGAGAATGATTGGGATAACCTGAAGATTTTTATGCAGCTTAGACAGATTAAAAGTGCAACAAAGCTTATTATGAGTAATCACACAAAGAACAATATGGTTATCGGAGGAACGGTAGAGGAGGGTATTGTCAGAAAGCAAGTTGCCTTGTCGATTGGGGACATATACGAACAACTCGATCAATCGCTGCTTCAGACCAGAGATAATATTATGCTTATCGCTAAAATGCTAAAAGAAGGTAAGTGTGATGAATCAAATCCCAAAGAAGTCTATCTGTGGAATGTCATTCATTCTGATGAGTCAAGACCATTTTATGAATACATATTAGAAGAGATAGAAAGCGCAAAACAATAGTCATATTTGAAAATGGGGAAATAGTATTTCGGACACAATTTTATGTGAGAACGGAGGCAAAAATGGCAGAAGAAACTAACAACAGGTATTGGGTATCGGTAGTAACACCGGGATACAATATTGATATGGAGCTTTTTGAAAAATGTTTTGAGAGCTTAAAGAATCAGACAATAGGCTTTGATAAAATTGAATGGGTTGTTGTGTCTCATAATAGCAGTGATGAACAATTTGATAAGATTAATAAAATTGTTGCCGGACATGAGAATATTAAAGTATATAAGCTAAATAATGAATATCATACTCCTTCAAGCCCCAGAAATTATGGTATTGATAATGCAACGGGAAAATATCTTGGCTTCTTGGATGCTGATGATACATATTATCCTGAGGTTTTGGAACAGTGTTACGCTGAATTAGAGGAAGAGAATGCCCAGATGGTTGCATTCAGAATGGATACAGATACAAATGATGAATCCAATCTTGAGGTTAAACAGTTTAGCCTGCTTGATCAGACAAAGCGAAAGATAGTTATTGAGAAGGGTAATTATGATCAGACAAAAATATTGAACGGTCCCGGAATGATGATTACTACAAAATTGTACAGTCTTGATTTTATTAATTCAATTGGCCTGAGATTTGACCCGGAGGTGCCTTTTGCCGAAGACAATTTGTTCAATTTGCATGTTATGGCAAATATGAAGAAATCGGTTATTATGCCACAACTTATCGGTTACAGATATTACTTAAACGGCGGAAGTTTAGTTCAGTCATTCAACAGAAAAGAAGCGGAGATTTGGCCTATTGCTGTCGGTGTTAGCAAAATATGTGAGACGGGTCTTTCGTATGGTTTATATATGAACAGCATTATGTGTAGTGTATTTGGTTATCTTAGTGCAATGTTGTTGACTTCGGCCGATGTTTCCTTGGAATTCAGAGAGAAGATAGCTGATTTATTAGTTCCGTACATTCAATTTCTTGAAACGGTAGAGCCATCAAAACTTGATAGCAAGCAAACCGCGAAAATGCTTACGATAATGCCTAAAATGGTTATTGCAAAGCCCCAGCTCATGTATAAGTTCCACAAACTAATGCATACACTGGGCGTTGATATGGAAGCTCAAATCAAAAAGCGTGCTCAGTAACATAGAGGGGGAAAATAATGAAAGCAAATCAGGTAAACGCAAAGCTAATAAAAATTCTTCAGAATAATAAAGACAGTGATTGTGGCAGAAATTTAGATTTTAGATATATTAAGATAGTAAACGGATTTAGGTATCTGGCGCCAATATCAGAATATGATAGTATTGCTCCGCTAATAGAATTAACAACACGTATCGGAGAAACGGGAATATATACATCTCATCCATTAATTGGATACAGCCTTACGTCAGGTACAACAGGCGTGCCGAGATTTATTCCTTGTACAAAAGAGCATATTGAAGACTATCAAAAAGAGTTTCTGTCAATTGTGGGCAAGGAAAAGACGATGCTCTTAATGGAAAGTCTTCCGAGAGATAAGAAATTTAAGGACGGAGTATATCTTGACTCAATATCAGGTCTCGTGCTGCAAAGCCTAAGAAAGAAAATAGAAGGGCTTAATATAGTGAATCCGGAGCCTATACTGTACCTGGATGAAGATTGTGATTCTGAATATTTGAGAGCCTTTTTTGCTTTGAGTGATGCCGGGATAAATCAGATAGTCTCTCCATTCAGTTGGGGTGTGGTCAACTTTTTCGACAATATAAAGAATAATTATAATATGCTGATCAAAGACATTGAAAACGGTTGCATTGATTCTTCTGTTAAGATTCCCGATGAATTGAGCAAGGAACTGAAAACTTACATAAGACCAAATAAGGAGCGTGCTGAAGCACTAAAGGCACTGTATAGTGAGGAATTCTTTGACGGTCCGTGGGTTGAAAAAGTGTGGCCTAAAATGTCAAAGGTAGTTGCCGGAGGAGGCGGAAGCTTTTCAATATACAGTAAAACACTTAAGAAATATTTAGGAAAAATCTCACATAATTATGGATTGTATGCTTCATCCGAGGCTGTTATAGGAAAAGCTCTACAGGATGATAGCGATGTATACACTTTAGCTGATTCATCAGTTTTTTTTGAATTTCTTCCGGTGGGCGGGGGAACGAGTGAAACACTCCTGGCCGATGAACTTGAAGTGGGAAAGAGCTACAAGGTATTGGTAACAAATAATGCAGGTCTTTATCGTTACATGTTGGGGGATGTAATACAAGTTACGGAAATGAAGAACGGCATTCCTAATTTTAAGCTGATGTACAGAAGCGCACAGGAACTTGCGATTGGGAAGACTAAGATTACAGAAGATAAGATTTTTGAAGCAATATGCGCTCTTGAAAAAAAGACCGGAATTAGTGTGGCAGATTTCACATTTGGTGAAGAGGATGATAAATGTCTGATTCTTTTGGAACCGGCCGCTGACAGCAGTAATTTGAAGAAGTGTGCGGAAGCTTCTCTTGATGACATTGCGGATATTATGGAAAATGAAATATCGGATAGCGGCGATAAGATTGAATGTATCGTCCACTTTTCCGAGCCGCAGACTCAGCTGCTATATAGGGATGTGCGTAGATATCGTGAAAAAGCCGCTATTGATCAAATTAAGCCGGTCCGTGTGCTTGACAACCCGATAAAGGTTAAGTTTTTTAAGAAAATGATAGAACGATAATTTTTTTCTCAATGAGATTATGTGCAGATTCGATTTGCGAATCTGCACATTTTTCGTTATTCTATATAGAGATAGGAGATGTAGCTTATGATGAAAAAGGATATTGCTATAATAGTGCTTGCCGGAGCTTTGTGCTTGTGTTGTTCGTTTATGATTACAAATTTTATTATTCAGAGGGGACATGAAAAGTATCCTGATGCAACGGCGAATCCATCAAGCGTGTCCGACAAACAGTTTGGTGAAATTGGTGAGAGCATATTAGCCGGTGAAGATGACAAAGGTGGTGCCGAGCCGGATTCGCTACTTGCAACTGACATGACTGATGAGGTTGAAACGGCGGTTATTGATGAGAATGCTATCATTTTTGAATGGAATCCGAAGGATTTCAAGATACAAGGCCAAAATTTCGATTTTGAATGCATTGAGAAACTATGTGATATAATGAAAAGAGGACCATTTTGGGATTAACAAAAATGGTCCTCTTTTTATATTAAGAAAAATGAATATGTAACAGTCTAAGAATAGATAATTACAAATAATTACTTACATTGTTTCTGTCCACTACATCAATCTTTGTCCACATATTATCACTTGGCGGAAGCTCACCTGCCACAATGTTATTGTAGAGATATATGATTGGATCATGTCCCTGACGGAACGGATCTTGTCCAACGGCTGCCGTAACCACACCGTGGCTGATTGATTCAAGGTTGTTACGCATAAAGTCATATAACACTATCTTGGTCTGACCTGAAAGCTTGTTATCTTCAACCCACTTGATTGCGCCACTCTGTCCGCCGGCTGTAATGTAGATTGCATCTACACGGCCACCGCGGCTGGAATAATCCTCAAGTTTCTTATATACCTCATCATTATTTTCGTGACCTTCGATTACACAGACAATATCTATGTCTTTGTGTTTGGAGATTGCATCGTTGAAACCGTTTCGGCGTATCTCATGATTGGTGATACTTCTGTCACTTGTTATTACTACAACGTGTCCTTTGCCACCAAGTTTGTCGGCAACTGTGTTGGCGGAGATGACACCTGAGTCATAAGCATTCTGTCCAACGAATGTAAGTCGCTTGCTTGGAGTCTCGAATTCAGAGTTGAATGTAATACATGGGATGCCTTTCGCTGTTGCGGCATCAACCATAGGTGCAAGCTCTTCATAGTATCCAACGAGAGCAATGCCGGAATATCCTTCATTAATACACTTATTCATCGCATCGGTATAATTTTTTAATGTCAGATTCTCAATTGGCATAAAATCAACATCACAATTCTTTTTTGCCAATTCCTTTTTGGCATACATAATACCATCTTTAACCTGGAGCCAGAATTCGTGTCCGAAAGGAGTTATAACACCAATCTTTATTGGCTTTGAAGGCATTGCATTAACAGGCTTAATATCATTGTTATATTTATTTACCAGACTTTCGATTTTGCCAAGCATTGTTTGTAGATTGCCGATTGATGCATTAATCTCCTGGAATTCGCAAGCTTCATTATCAACGACTTGTGCAACTTCCTCGGTCTTACTTGTAATTGCTTCAGATGCGGAGCTTAACTTTGAGCTTAATTCTGATGTCTGTTGTGTTATTTTGCTGATAACATTAACTTCAGAACATACATTGTGTATCTGATTAAGTACAGCCTGATTCTTATCGGTAATATTCTCAAATGAATGGATGCTTGCATCAAAAGCATCTTTACTGTTGTCAAAATCAAGAATACTCTGGTTGATGCTGCTTTCTACATCTTCGCTGCTTTGCAAAATCTTTGTAAGGATTGTGTTGATCTTACCGATACCGACTTTGGTGTCATTAGACAAACCTGTTATTTCCTGGGCAACAACGGAAAAACCTTTACCGGCCTCGCCGGCTCTGGCAGCTTCAATAGAAGAGTTGAGAGACAGCATATTCAATTGATCGCTTATCTTAACAATAATCTTGATTGTCTCCGCTATCTCGTCAATGTTCTCTCTGAGGATACCGATGAAATTTGCCGTATTATGCATACTTTCGGTAATTGTTGTGATTATTTCTTTATATGCGTTGAGATTATCTCTTCCTTCGGCAACGGCATTATTGGAATCCGACGCTAAGCCGGCCATACCGTCTGTGAATTCTGTTATTTTGTCAACAGATGCATATAATTTGTCAATCATGTCAGCAGTATCCTTAACAAGATCCAATTGTGCATTGGAACTTTTTGATACATCACTGACAGCTTCATTAATCTGAGAATTGCTGTTCAATGTCTCGTCCATTGCACTGTTAACATTTTCGATAGAATTGGAAAGTGTGATGACATTGTTTTTTGTTAATTCAATAAATTCCTGCAGCTTTTCACTTGCAGACATATCCCCTGAATTAGTTGCAAAGTTGTTGTGTTTTTTGCTTAATGGTCCCATATCCCTTTTTCTCCTTGCGTTGTATTTTCAAACCCCATACAATTTAATTGTATTAGTAATATTTTACTTCAATTATGGTACAACTTACAATAGAAAAGTGGATTATAATCTATATTTCGCGAAGAAACACGAATTGTCAGACAAAAGCATCAAAGCCATTCGTAATCGCCACCGGTTAATGCGAGACTTAAGAGTCCGTCCATTCTTTCGACATTATCTTCACCTTCGATTACTTCTAACAAAACAGCATCCTCGCAGGCATCCGGCATTACATCGTCCGGCCCGATTTCCATATCCGGAGTTTCACCGCAATACGGACAAATGCATTTGGGCATAATTTGCACACTTAAGAAGCGTTCAGAGCATTTCTTACATTCGTAGAAACCTGCAATCATTGTTTTATCCGGTACGTAATACATATTTTTTCTCCTGTTATTTTTGTGATTTTTAGCAAAATTAACCTATGAAGACATAATAGCATTATTTTTTACATTCAAAAATATTAATTTGCATTTGTTTTATGCCGATATATTTTATAGAAATTGACACGGGCGAAACGGAGTTTGCCTTGATTAACATGGAGGGATGAAATTTATGAATATCGGAAATGTAATAAACGGTGTAAACGGACAATTTGATTATTTAAACGGAACATCAGATTCATCTGTGAACAGAAAGAGTCAGATTAAAGCAGATAAGAATGACAAGTCAGTTGATAATAAGAATAATGTTTCCAAGATAAACGAAGATAAGTTATCTGATAAGGCTGCGAAATTCCTTGATAACCTTAGAAAGAAATATGGAGATTTTGATTTCTTTATAGGAAATAAGTCAGAAGATATTGAAGCACTTTCAAAATGTGGTAATAAGGAGTTTTCGGTTATCTTATCCAATGAAGAGATTGAGCGTATGGCTTCGGACGAGAAATATGCGAAGGAGAAGATGGACGGAGTATTCGGCGCGGTTGATATGTGTAAAAAGATTTGTGAGCAGGAAGGTTACGTATCTGCTTTCACAGATAATAAAGATGCCAAAGGAATCGTAAATAAGATAGGTATTGTTACCGACGATAACGGTAATGCCAAATTCTTTGCAGAGATTGAAAAATTAAACGATAAGCAGAAAGAGCGCATTGAAAAGAAAAAACATGATGCGAAATCGGCTGCTGAAGTTATGGCAGACGTTAAGAAGTACAGATCACAATCAAAAGATGAGACGAAGCGAACAACATTGGAAGCAAAGGATGAAGAGGAATTATTGCAGAAGCTTGTTAATATTGATTGGAATGAGATAGCAGACAGCAAATCGGGAGACAGATTTGATTTTACGGTTTAATGGTGAAATGACATAGATTGTCGATTACATTTGATAAGGAAAATTTGCTGTGTAATATTGCATATTGCAAAAAGTCCGGTGAGGTAGACTCATCGGACTTTTTAAGACTTTTTACGTTTTACAGAGAATATTATATTTTAGGGGAGCAATGTTGGAAAACTTGTGATATACTTAAAAAGTTATGCATATAAAATAGGAAAGTAGGAGAGTATTTATGACATCAACAATTTGTATTATGATATCGATTACGTTGTATATCGGCTTTGTAATCGGTATTGGTTTCTGGTCAATGAAGAAAACATCAGATACCGGAGATTTTTATTTGGGCGGTAGAAAGTTAGGACCGTTTGTAACAGCTATGAGTGCCGAAGCATCGGATATGAGCAGCTATTTGCTTATGGGTATTCCCGGAGTTGCGTATCTTAGCGGATTGGCAGATGCATTTTGGACAATTTTGGGATTGGCTGTAGGAACATATATTAACTGGCTGATTGTTGCCAAGAGATTAAGAAAATATACGGTAGTATGTAACAATTCAATTACAATTCCTGCATTTTTCGCTAACAGATACAGAGATGATAAGAAGATTTTATCTGTTATTGCCGCAATTGTAATTGTTGTTTTCTTTGTTCCTTATACAGGTTCGGGATTCTCAGCTTGCGGTAAGTTGTTCGGAACCCTCTTTGGTAACGGTGGTGCAATGACCGATCAAAGTTATCATATTGCAATGATTATCAGTGCGGCAGTTATTGTGCTTTACACGACACTGGGCGGTTTCTTAGCAGCAAGTACATCGGATTTCTGGCAGAGTATTATTATGACATTTGCGCTTGTATTCATTATTTTCTTTGCTGCTATTTCGGTTGGCGGACTTGGCACCATTATGGACAATGCACAGTCTCTTGCCGGATACTTTGATTTTAACGCTATGCATGATGTGACTACGGGAGAATCCGTTGGATATGGATTTTTGACCAAGATATCAACTCTTGCATGGGGACTCGGATATTTTGGTATGCCACATATCTTACTTAGATTTATGGCAATAAACGATGCTAATAAACTTAAACTTTCAAGACGTATTGCATCGGTATGGGTAGTGATATCGATGGCAGTTGCGTTGTTTATCGGTATTGCAGGCAATGCAATGAGTGCTCAGGGTGTTATCAGAAATCTTGAAGGTACAGATAGCGAGAATGTTATTATTGTTATTTCACAGCTTATTTCGAAAAACGGTGTTATTTCCGCGCTTGTTGCCGGTTTGATTTTGGCAGGTATTCTCGCTGCAACAATGTCAACAGCTGATTCTCAGTTGCTCGCAGCATCATCAAGCGTTTCCGAGAATATTTTGAAGGAAGTATTCTTTAAGAAAATGTCCGATAAGACAGCAATGTTGATTGCAAGAATTACTGTTGTGGTTATTTCCGTAATTGGTGTAATTATTGCATGGGATAGAAACAGTTCGGTATTCGGTATCGTATCATTTGCCTGGGCAGGCTTTGGTGCAGCATTCGGGCCGGTTGTATTGCTTGCATTGTTCTGGAAGAGATCTAACAAAATGGGTGCATTGTGCGGTATGATTTCCGGCGGCGCTATGGTATTTATTTGGAAATTCCTTATAAGACCACTTGGCGGTGCATTCAATATTTATGAACTTTTGCCGGCATTTGTTGTTGCAATCGTTGTAAATGTTATCGTTAGTCTGTGTACAGAAAAACCGTCACAGGATATGATTGATGAGTTTGATACTGTGGTAAGCGAACTCAAAAATAATTAATGTGCTAATAAAAAATATACAGATTGAGCCGGATGTTCCGGCTCTTTTTGGATTGTGGTAATATTATATCAAGTACATATTTAAGTTTGTCGATAGTGCATGGGATTGGAGAACATTATGCAAAAGAAGAAAAAGGTGGTTGTATTTGGCGGTGGAACTGGATTATCTTGTCTGCTTTCCGGGTTGAAATTGTTTCCGATTGAAGTTACTACTGTTATTGCGGTCAGCGATAACGGAAGCAGTACGGGTATTCTTAAAGAGGAATTGGATATTCCGGCTGTCGGAGATGTAGGTAAGGTGTTATTGTCCATGGCAAATGTTGATGAGGATTTTGTCAATTTATTGCAATACAGATTCAGCAAAAGCGGAACTTTATATAATCATCCCGTCAGAAATATTATGCTTGCGGCACTTATTGATATGAAAGGTAATTTAACCGAAGCTACAAAGTACATGAGTACTTTACTTAATATCAGCGGTACTGTTTTGCCCTTGACAGAAGAGAAGGTTGATTTGGTCGGAAAAGGCGACGAGGCCGAATTTTTCGGGGAGGAAGAGGTCAGCCGTAATATTAAGGACATTAACCGTTTGACATATGATCATGACATAAGCGTCAGTGATGAGATTATTCAAAAGGTAATGGAAGCTGATTTGATTATCTTTAGCCCGGGTAGCTTGTATACAAGTATTGTTCCGCATTTGCTGGCTAAAGATGTGATAGATGCAATAGATAAGACAAAGGCACCGCTGATGTATGTGTCCAATTTGGTTACGCAACCGGGTGAAACAGATGATTACAAGGTGAGTGACCATATTAAAATATTGAATATGTATCTCGGAAAGAGAAATATTGATTATGTTATTGCCAATAATGCGGTTATTGATGAGGAAATATTGCTTCGTTATGTAACGACAGAGAATAAAAAAGCGGTAACTTTAGATTCAAAATATATTGCGGATGAACTTAATACCAAAGTAATTGAAGATGATATTTTCAGTATAGAGAACGGAAAAGTCAGACATGATTCATTAAAGACAGCTTATATCATATTCTCATTTCTTATGGATGGTATCAAATAGGAGGGCTATTTATGATATCAAAGGAAAGCACGGTAAGAGAACTTTATGACACACCTGTCGGAAATGACATTATTAATAAACTACTGTTGTCGATGGGACTCAGCAGAAAACTGGTGAATAACGGAATTGTCGGCAGAATCAAGTTGTCAAAATTAGCAAATCTTACAAAGAAGAAATTAGGCTTAGGCTTTTGGGATTCATTCATTGATTTGGTTAATACCTGTACTGATATTCCGGGACCGAAGGAGGGTTTGGTATCTGAACAATGGTGGAAAGAAGCTGTTTTTTATCAGATATATCCAAGAACGTTTTGTGATAGTAACGGTGACGGCATCGGAGATTTGCAGGGTATAATATCCAAATTGGATTACCTTAAGGGACTTGGCGTGGATGCATTGTGGTTATCGCCTATATATGATTCGCCGAATGATGATAATGGCTATGATATCAGAGATTACAGAAAAATAATGACAGAGTTTGGCGATATGGCAGATTTTGATGAACTGCTTGAAGAAGTTCACAAAAGAGGCATGAGAATAATACTCGATCTGGTTGTCAATCATACGTCAGATGAGCATGAATGGTTCAAAAATGCGCTTAAAGAACCAAAAAATAAGTACAGAGATTACTATATTTTCAGGGATAAGCCAAATAATTGGACATCATTTTTTGCAGGTAGTGCATGGAATGAATATCCTGACATCAATAAATACGGATTGCATCTTTTCTCAAAGAAGCAGATGGATTTGAACTGGGATAACGAAGAAGTCAGAGCTGATGTTATCGACATGGTTAACTGGTGGTTAGATAAGGGAATCGATGGCTTCAGAATGGATGTTATCAATCTTATTTCCAAGAAGGAAGGCTTGCCGGACGGAGATTTGCTTATCGGAGATATGATGGCTGTCACCGGTATAGAACATTATTTCTACGGTCCCAATCTGCATAAGTATATCAAAGAGATAAAGGAAAAGGCATTTGCACCGCATAATGCTTTCTCTGTAGGTGAGACTCCCGGGTTGGGTATGCAGATGGCGAGATTGCTAACAGGTGAAGAACGTGGCGAGCTTGATATGATTTTTTCGTTTGATCATTTGGATGCACCGGGACATTCAAGATTCGATGATTATAAGTATGACTTGAATTATTACAGAGATTATATTCTCGATTGGACGACAAATTATGGAAATAATTGTTGGATGAGTTTGTTCTATAACAATCATGATAATCCGAAAATGGTTAGTAAAGTTGCGGGCAATGATGGCCATGAGCAGGAGATAATCAGATTGCTTGCCGTGATGCAGATGACTTTGAAAGGTACTCCGTTTGTGTATCAGGGCGAGGAAATGGGGATATGCAATTATGATTTTAAGTCGATGGATGATTTGGAGGATGTAGAATCCAAAGGTTTTTATAAGCGTTTTATAGATGAGGGTAAGACGAAAGAAGAAGCGTTTAGACTTATTTTATCCGGTACAAGAGATCATGCACGTGTACCTATTCCGTGGGAAGAAAATATGACCTCAGGCAATAGATTTGTGAATACTCAAAAAGCGGATGAGAGTGTTACAAACGTATATAGGAGCCTTATTGCTTTACGAAAGGAACATAGAGAACTTATATACGGTGATTTGAAGGTGCTGGATAAATCAAAAGACAGATTTGTATATTCAAGAGGAGACAAATTCATTATTGATTGTAATCTTGGCAATACTAAGAAGAAAGCATATCATGTACCGGAAGGTTATTGCACAGTATTTCCTGAAAGTAAAATGCCATCCCTGTCAGAACTTGGACCGTATGAGACCAGAATCTATATTGCAAAATAAGGGTTGCATCTTATGCTACCAAGTGATAATATAACGGCGTATACAACTGACGGAGATGCGATGAATAATCGTATGTGGAATTAACCACGTGAAGTATATGAATAGTTAGCCGACCGTCTGGGCACCGATTGCGGACCCAGTGCGTCGGCTTTTGTTTTATATTCATAGGAGGACAATTATGCAAAAAGAGAAAATTGAAAAGTTACTTGCTAACAATTCTTATCCGGGACGTGGAATAGTAATTGGCAAATCTTTGGACGGAAAGTATGCGGTTACTGCATATTTTATTATGGGAAGAAGTGTTAACAGTCGTAACAGAGTGTTTGTAGAGGACGGAGAAGGTATTAGAACACAGGCCTTTGATCCGAGCAAACTTGAAGATCCTTCACTTATAATCTATGCTCCGGTTCGTGTGCTCGGCAATAAGACAATTGTTACCAACGGAGACCAGACAGATACAATTTATGACGGTATGGATAAGCAGCAGACTTTTGAACAGTCACTCAGATGCCGTGAGTTTGAACCTGACGGTCCGAATTATACACCTCGTATTTCAGGTGTAATGCATATTGAGAACGGTACATACAACTATGCAATGAGTATTCTTAAGAGCAACAACGGCAATCCTGCAGCTTGCAACAGATATACTTTTGCATACGAGAATCCGATTGCCGGCGAAGGCCATTTTATTCATACATATATGAATGACGGTAATCCGCTTCCAAGCTTCGAAGGTGAGCCTGAGTGGATTGATATTGAGGGAGAGATAGATGATTTTACCAACAAATTGTGGACTAACCTTAATGAAGATAATAAGGTGTCGCTTTTTGTAAGATATATTGATATTGCAACAGGTAAATATGAAACAAGAATAGTTAACAAGAATGCATAATAGGAGATAGATATGAACGAATTTGAATTAAAGTACGGATGTAACCCTAATCAGAAGCCTGCAAAAATTTTTATGGAAGACGGAAGCGAATTGCCGATAGAAGTTCTTAACGGCAGACCGGGATATATTAATTTCCTTGATGCATTTAACGGTTGGCAGCTTGTTAAAGAGCTTAAAGAAGCAACAGGGCTTCCTGCAGCAACCAGCTTTAAGCATGTATCACCTGCAGGAGCTGCTATTGGCAGACCTCTTAGCGATACACTTAAGAAAATCTATTGGGTTGATGATCTTGGCGAACTTTCACCGCTTGCAAGTGCATATGCGAGAGCACGTGGCGCAGACAGAATGTCAAGCTTTGGTGATTTTATCGCATTGTCTGATGAGTGTGATGAATGTACGGCAAAGCTCATTAAGCGTGAAGTGTCAGACGGAGTTATTGCACCCGGATATACAAAAGAAGCTCTTGAGATTCTTAAGCAGAAGAAAAAAGGTAACTACAATGTGATTAAGATTGATCCTTCATATACACCTGCACCAATCGAGCATAAGCAGGTATATGGTGTGACATTTGAGCAGGGTAGAAATGAAATAAAGATTGAAGACAGTCTGCTTGAGAACGTGGTTACCAAGAATAAGGATTTACCACAGGCAATAAAGGATGATATGAAGATTGCATTGATTACTCTTAAATACACACAGTCTAATTCTGTATGTTATGTTAAAGACGGTCAGGCAATCGGTATCGGCGCAGGTCAGCAGTCGAGAGTACATTGTACACGCTTGGCCGGCAGTAAGGCTGATAACTGGATGTTAAGACAATGTCCGAAGGTTATGAATCTTCAATTTGTTGATGGCTTGGGCAGAGCCGATAGAGACAATGCAATTGATAACTATATCGGCGAGGAATATATGGATGTTCTTAGCGAAGGCGCATGGCAGAAGATATTCAAGGTAAAGCCGGAAGTGTTTACCAAAGAAGAAAAAGTTGAATGGCTTTCAAAGATGGATAACGCAGTTCTTGGTTCCGATGCATTCTTCCCATTCAGTGATAATGTTGAACGTGCCAAGAAAAGCGGCGTAAAATATATCGTACAGCCGGGCGGTTCGGTAAGAGATGACCTTGTTATTGAATGCGCCGATAAATATAACATGGTTATGGTATGCAATCAGGTAAGATTGTTCCACCACTAATTGAAAAAAACAACTAAATTATTGTTGTAAAATATGCACAAAATGCCTGTCGATTTTGGTTGAAATTTAGCGCTTTTATTGATACAATAGTCTTTGGATTATTCCATGGGGAAGAGGTTGGAGATTATGGTTATAAATAAAGATAAGCAAGTTGATCAATTGACGGGCATTTTGTCTGTTACATCTTTTGAGAGAGATGTTCGTGAGTTGATTGACAGTCATCCGGATAAAGTTTTTGCGATAGTAGAGCTTGATATTAACAGGCTTACTATGATTAATGAGTTATATGGATTGTCAGAGGGAGACAATCTGCTTAGATATATGGGTTCAACATTGCGAGATGTTTTGCGTGATGTGGAAGATTCTTCGTGCGCACGAATACAGGCAGACTTATTCGTGTTTGCATGTCCTTATGACGAGAAGGTCATTGAGAATATTATTACTCTTATTGAACATTCCATTCGTAGATATAGTTTGATGCTTAATATTGATATTCTGGTTTCGTTCGGAATATATAAGTGTGTAAAGCCCGAGCTTGAGGTTGCTTTGATGCGAGATAGAGCTAAGATGGCTCTTAAGACTGTAAAAGGCAATTATATTAAGCATTTTGCATATTATGATGAAAAGATGCATGACAAGATTGTGCGTGAACAAGAGATTACGCAGAACATGAATCATGCATTGAAAAACAGAGAATTTGTCGTATATTTTCAACCGAAGCATTCGTTGGATGATGAGAGTATCATAGGTGCTGAGGCACTTGTTAGATGGAACAGTCCTCAGAAAGGTATGATTAGTCCGGGAGAATTTGTTCCGCTGTTTGAAGAGAACGGATTCATCATGAAGATTGATACTTTTGTGTGGGAGGAATCATGCAAATTTATCAGAAAGAGTCTTGATGCCGGATTACCAATTAAGCCGGTGAGCGTTAATGTATCAAGAATTAATCTGTATAATCCGGAGCTTTGTGAGATACTTAATTCCTTGGTGAAAGAATACAATATCCCGTATGAGATGTTGGAACTCGAATTTACAGAGAGTGCATATACCGACAATCCGCAATTGATGTTGCAGACTATGAACACTCTTCAGCAGATGGGATTCAAGGTGGAGATGGATGATTTCGGTTCGGGGTATTCTTCTCTTAATATGCTTAAAGATGTGCCTGTAGATGTATTGAAAATAGATTTGAGATTCCTCGACAAATCAGAAGATTCCGAGAAGGCAACGGCCATTGTATCTGCGGTTGTCAGAATGGCAAAGTGGCTTGGAATATCATCGATTATCGAAGGCGTTGAGACAAAGGAACAGATTAGCTTCCTTAAGAGTATTGGTTGTACAATGGTTCAGGGATATTATTTCTCTAAGCCGATGCCGCAGGATGATTACATTGAATATATCAAGAAATACAGTATGATAGAGAAATCCGGCAAACAGCCGCATTTGGATACGGCATATATTGATATTTCTCCTGATGCATTTTGGAAAAATGTTGAAGAACATGAGAATGATCTTACCGCACTTTTTTCTGCATATGCATTATATGAGATGTATGATGGAGTTGAAGAGACGATACGTACCTCAGAGTCATATTACGAATTGTTTCATACCAATAGAAATGAGCATTATGAAAACAGAGGATCTTCGAGATTGAGAGTTTATGAAGAAGATCGACCGTTAGTAGGTGCGATGTTGGAACAGGCCGGCACAGGTAAGGGTGTTGGAGAAGCGGTATTCAGGCGTATGTGCCATGACGGTTCAATTGTTTGGATACATGCTAAAGCCAAATTGCTTGGAATGAACGGAAAGTCAAAGGTATTTTTTGTCGGCTTGAATGATGTAAGCAGATATATTAATAGTATTCCTAATATGTAATAAAACCTAAAGCTTTGAAGAGTAACACTTCAAAGCTTTTTTGTTCTGCAATTATGGTGTCTCATTTTAAGATATATGATATAATATGCAAGGTGTTTGGGCGGTAGAGCCGTTTGAACGTTAAAATTACTCTTTTTGGAGGACAATGATATGAGTAGTACAAAAGAACCGGTACTTGTAATAATGGCTGCAGGAATGGGAAGTCGTTACGGCGGATTGAAACAAATCGATCCCGTTGATGAGCAGGGCAATATAATTATTGATTTTAGTATATATGATGCGGTAAAAGCCGGATTTAAGACAATTGTTTTTATTATTAAGCATCAAATAGAAGAAGAGTTCAAACGTTCTATCGGCGATAGAATCGGAAAATATGTTAATGTCAAATATGTATATCAGGAACTTGATAAATTGCCACAGGGATATTCGGTGCCTGAAGGCCGTGTTAAACCGTTTGGTACAGGTCATGCTATATTGTGCGCAAAAGATACAATTGACGGACCGTTCGCAGTAATCAATGCAGATGATTACTATGGAAGACATGCTTTTGAGACCATTTATAATTTCTTAACGAATTCAGAGGATGATGATAAATACAGATATGCGATGGTTGGCTACAAGCTTCATAATACATTAACCGAGAATGGCCATGTAGCTCGAGGTGTATGCGAAGTAGATGATAATGGCAATCTTGTAAGTATCACAGAGAGAACACGTATTGAGAAACATGGTGAAGATGCCGAATATACTACAGATGATGGCGCAACCTGGAAAAAACTTGATAAGGAAACTCTTGTTTCAATGAACATGTGGGGATTCAGTAATAGCCTTATGGGTGAACTGGAGAACAGATTCGTTGATTTCTTGAATAATGAATTGCCTAAGAATACTGAAAAAGCTGAATACTTTTTACCGTTTGTAGTTGATGATTTGCTAAAGGAAAACAAAGCGACTGCAAAAGTTTTGCCGACACCGGATGTATGGCATGGTGTAACTTATAAAGAAGATAAGCCACAGGTAATGGCTGCTATCAAGGAACTTAAGGAACAGGGGATGTATCCTGATGTTTTGTGGGCTTAATCTGTTAGGGATAATATGAGTGAAAAGATAATTAAGTGTTCAAATTGCGGCGCACAGATTGATGTGAATGTAAGCAAATGTCCATATTGCGGCTACATTAATGAAACGGGTGCAGAGAAGCAATATATGGGAGAACTTAAAAAAGTTCGCGAAGATATGGATGTTTTGGATGAAGAAGCATCTGCAGAGTATAAGCGCAGTTTGAGCAAGGGAGTGAAGATTGCTATCATCGTGGCTGCTGTTGTCGTGCTTATCAGTTTGATAATCTGGGGAGTGTCCTGCCTGATAAACAAAAGTATTGAGCAGAATGATACAGCCGAAATGATGGAAGAGCTTCGAGTGAGCAGAGAGCTGATACCGAAAATCGAAGAGAAGTATGTTGCCGGTGATTTTGCCGAAGCATATAAGCTTATGTGTTCAACGGATGTATATATCGGAAGCTATGGCTATGAGCATTATAGTACTATTGATGCGTATGCTCATTATAGATATATTAGTGATATCTATTTGCCGATATATAAGGAAGGCAGATGTGGCAAGCGCGAATTTACGGAATTATTTTTGAATTGTTCGTATTACTATTACAGATGTTACGAGAACACATTGAATCCCGATTCGGAGTATTATGACAGAGATTTAGCCTTTTTTGAATCGCTGCGAGATGAGTGCGTTAATGATATTTTGTTTGATCATATGGGATATACGGATGAAGAGATGCAGTCATATGCGGCCGAACTTAATGCCGGCAGATATATTGAACGAAAAAATGGTACTAAAATAAGCAAAAAGAATTATTCAAGATATAAAAGCGTTTATTGATATTGTGCGGAGATTGAAATGAAATGTGAGTTTTGCGGAGATAATCTTAATATCGAAGATGAGGTTTGCCCACACTGCGGTAAGCCGAACGCAAGCGCGTTAAAACATAACGCGGATATGCATCGTTACAAGATGGAATTTGATGCGACCAAGGAAGAAGTACTTGGCAACAGCAAAAGATTTAATGCAAAAACGGCGCGTATTGCAATTATCTGCGGAATGGTAGCTTGCATAGCAGTACTTTGTACCGTTAGGTATAAATTGTATGATATAGAAAGCAAATTGGATAATCTTAGAATTAAGACACATGCAAAGACATATATGGCACAGCTTGATATGTATGAACAAAACAGAGATTATCTGGGACTGTCGGATTATGTAAAAGGCAATGGTTTGGGCAGTGTATATAAGACAGCTTTGGAAAGCTATGAAGACATCATTTACTGCTCAAATGGCTATTACTATATTTATATGGATACCTTGCATATTATTGACGACAGTAAAAATAAAAGCATGACAAATGCCGAATACTGTAATCAAATTGCTCGATATGTTAACAACATAATGGAATATTCGGAAACAGGGAGATACTCAAAGAAGAAGTATTATACTGACGCTCATATAGCATATGTGCATGATATGCGAAGTGATATCGAAAATTTGTTTATTACATATTTCGGCTTTGATAAAGATAATGTGGCTGAGATATGGGATATGGATTCATCAAGGTTATCCGTGAGGATGAATGATTATCTTAACGAAGATTGAGACCATAGCATTGTGTGACGTTATATGATTGTTTAGTAGTATGATTGTGAGAAAAAGATGAAGAGAAATATTCAAAATGACAATTTTACCGTTTTTACGAATATAATCATTGCATTACTGGCTGTTGCAATTGTATGTCTGACAATAGTGATTACTTCACGGTTGGTGAAAGGCAGATATGTATATACCGTAGAACCGCGAAGCCTACATTATGAAGCAGTAAACGGTGAGTATACATATTTATTGGAAAACAAATTAAGAAACGAAGCAGCAGGTTTGACAAGTGAAAATAATCCGGAGTATATACCGTATTATGCGTTGGCAGATTATTATTTGGCAGCAAGCAGATATAAGGTATATATGACAATGAATGATTCGCAGGGAATGAATACGCAGCGTAAAATAATGAATGAAGCTGTATCAAAAATGGATGCTCTTGATTATTGCACACAAGACATAAACGAACTGTTTGGAATCGATGTTTAGATTGCAGGATTAAAAGAAAAACACTTTTTTTGAAAAAAGTGCTGGAATAGTTTGTAATAACGTGGTAACATAGTTAAGCAATCGGGGTGTGGCTCAGTTTGGTTAGAGCGCCATCTTAGGGAGGTGGAGGCCGCTGGTTCGAATCCAGTCACTCCGATTTTTGATTGTTCCCGGTGAATAGCCGGGATATTTTTTTATATGTATATGGAGCGTATCATGAAGATTACCGAAATAATTGCAGGCAAGACAACTTTATCCTTTGAAGTGTTTCCGCCAAAGCAGACATCAAATTATGAGAATGTATATAATGCAGCAATGGGAGTTGCTAAGTTGAAACCACACTATATGAGCGTTACATACGGTGCGGGCGGAAGTACAAGAGCCAACACATTGCAAATAGCAAAAGATATTCAGGATAAATACGATACCAGTGTTGTTGCCCATCTTACATGTGTCGGCACAACTGTTGAGGAGACTTGTAATGCACTTGATGCTATGAAAGAGGCAGGTATTAGAAATATTTTAGCTCTTCGAGGCGACAAGCCAAAGGACTTTGAGGGTGAACCGTTTAAGGATTTCCATTATGCTTCAGAGCTGGTTGAGCAGATACGTAAGCATTCGGGTGATTATTTTTGTATAGGCGGTGCATGTTATCCGGAAGGTCATCCTGATGCAGTTAATAAAAGTGCAGACATTGATAATCTTAAAAGAAAGATTGATGCAGGTTGCGAATTTTTAACAACACAGATGTTTTTTGATAACAATATCTTCTATAATTTTTTGTATAAAATCAAAGACAAGGGAATTAATGTACCTGTTATTCCGGGTATTATGCCGATAACAAGAGCCGGTCAGGTTGCTAATGCAATAAAGATGTCCGGAACAAATATGCCGGAGCGTTTCCGCAATTTGGTTGATAAGTTTGGAAGTAATCCGGAGGCTATGCAGCAAGCCGGTGTTATATATGCAACAGACCAGATTATTGATTTAATTGCCAATGGTGTTGAACATATTCATGTTTATTCAATGAATAAGCCTGAAGTTGCAAAAGGTATTATGGATAATCTGTCGCAGATAATAGGTTAGCAGGAGGACGATATGAGCGTTTTGTATGATTGCCATATACATTCTGATTTTTCAAAAGATGCAAAAGATTCTCTTGAGGATATGGTTGTTTCGGCAATGGCAAAAGGGATGAAGAAGATTTGCTTTACCGAGCATCAGGATTTTTATTATCCGTATTTGCCGGGCGAAGAGGGCATGTTTGAACTCAATACAGATTCTTATTTGTATGAGTTACTTACGATGCGTGAGAAGTATGATCGACTCATTGGTATTGGCTTTGGAGTTGAATTGGGACTTCAATTGGACTGTGTCAAGGAAAATTATGCGTTCTCAAACAGTCAAATGTTTGATTACATTATAGGAAGCTTACATATTGTAGATAAGGCCGATCCGTATTATCCTGATTATTTCAAAGACAAAAGCGAAGAAGAAGCTTACGGACGATATTTTGAACTTATGTATGAGAACATAAAGAAATTTAGTAATTTTGATGTGCTCGGCCATTTGGATTATATTGTAAGATACGGTGAGAACAAGGACGCAAATTATAAATACGAGATATATAAAGATAATATAGATAAAATATTGTCGCACCTTGTGGAGAATGGAAAAGGCTTGGAAATCAATACTGCCGGATTAAGAAAGGGAACAAAATCTGTTCATCCGACAATTGAGATAATTAAGAAATACAAGGAGCTTGGCGGCGAGATAATCACAGTAGGTTCGGATGCACATTGCATTAAAGATATCGGAGCTGATTTTGATGCGGCATATGAAGCATTGAAGGAATGCGGATTCAATTATTGTTGTACATTTAACAAAAGAGATGTGAATTTTGAAAAGATTGACTAATATGAAAAGAGTAGTTGTTGGGCTGTCAGGAGGAGTTGATTCCTCGGTGACAGCTTATCTTTTAACTAAAGAAGGATATGAGGTGTTGGGCATTAGCATCGTTATGTGTGATAACAGTGAAACGGTTACTGCAGATGCAAAGAAGGTTTCCGACAGCTTGGGAATATCTTATGAAATAATTGATGCAAGAGAATGTTTTTCTAAGTGTGTTATGGATTATTTCACAGAAGGGTATTTGAAAGGCGAGACACCTAATCCGTGTAATATGTGTAATAAGTACATAAAATGGGCGATTTTGCAAAAGTATGCACTTGAGCATGATGCTTCATATGTGGCAACGGGGCACTATGCCAAAATAGACAAATTGGAAAACGGAAGATATTCTGTTAGAAATTCGGTTACGGCCACAAAAGATCAAACGTATGCATTATGCTTGCTTAGTCAGGAGCAACTGAGGAATACGTTGATGCCGCTTGGCGATTATACAAAAGAAGAAGTAAGAGGAATTGCTGCAGAACTTGGTTTGGACGTAGCAAATAAGAAGGACAGTCAAGATATTTGCTTTGTTGATGACGGTGATTATGCTGCATTTATTAATGAAAGAATAAAGAGTGGCGGTGGTACATTCTTAGGAAGCGACAAAGCCGAATACAAATGGCCCGATAAGGGGAAATTTGTTAATATGTCCGGAGAGGTACTAGGCACAAATGAAGGGTATATTCATTATACAATAGGACAGCGTAGGGGATTGAATTTTTCGGCGGGCAAAAGGATATTTGTGCAAAGTATAGATGCGGCTAATAATACAGTTGTACTTTGCGAAGACGAATCGCTGTATACAAAATATGTAAGACTTACCGATATCAATTGGATGGGCATCAGTGATGCATCAGAGATTGAGAACAGAGAGTTAAGCGCTAAGATAAGATATGCACACAGACAGGCTGGTGCAAAAGTGCACTGTGACGATAAAGGAATTATGATTGAATTTGATGAGCCGGTAAGAGCTGTTACACCGGGACAATTCTGTGTAGTATATTGTGACGGATATATACTTTTTGCCGGTAAGATAGTAAATTAGCACTTGTGCCATTATTTATTAAAAATAACAAGATATTGTATTTTTGATTTGCGTATAATGGTTATTTTCTATAAAAGTGAAGAAAATCATAATTTTGGCTTGTTTTTTTGGTGGCATTCTAGTAAAATGAGTTCGCTGATAAAATTTTGACAAGGATTTAACAGTCTTAGTCAAAAAATAATAAATTTTACATTTTTAGGAGGAATTAAAAATGGCAGTAAGAGTAGCAATTAACGGTTTTGGTCGTATCGGTCGTCTTGCATTCAGACAGATGTTCGGTGCAGAAGGATACGAAGTAGTAGCAATCAACGATTTGACAAGCCCAAAGATGCTTGCACACCTTTTGAAGTATGATTCATCACAGGGTAAGTACGCATTGGCTGATACAGTTTCAGCTGGCGAGGATTCAATCACAGTTGATGGAAAGACTCTTAAGATTTACAAAGAGCCAGATGCTAACAATTGTCCTTGGGGCGAGCTTAACGTAGACGTAGTTCTTGAGTGTTCAGGTTTCTACACA